>SRSN01000082.1 GCA_004791645.1 Alcaligenaceae bacterium 429 | reverse complement strand
TATTTAAGTAGCGGGTATTACGATGGGCGTCGTAATACACAGGGTTAGGCAGCATGGCAGCCAAGTTGGCGGCTTGTCTAGGGGTAAGCTGATTTGCACCCACCCGGAAGTAGTGTCTGGCAGCGGCTTCAGCACCAAAAGTGCTTGTCCCCCATTGCGCGATATTAAGGTAGATTTCCAAAATACGCTCTTTGCTCATGACGGTTTCAATCATGTAGCTCAGCACTAGCTCTTGGCCTTTACGCCAATAACTACGGGAGTTAGACAAAAACAGGTTTTTGGCGACTTGCTGCGTAATAGTAGAACCGCCTCTGCGCAAAGCAGAGCCTTTTTCCGCTTGTGAACGGTTGTAGGCTAAGGCACGACGTATGGCTTCCCACTCAATGCCTTCGTGATTGAGGAAGTTGGAGTCTTCCGATGCAATCACCGCACGCTTCAAGTTGTTGCTGATGTCTGCGTAATCTACCCATTTATGGGTAATAGTTGCGGCGGGATCATGGTCGCGCAGTTCTTCTATGGTTTGACGCATGACGGCGCTAGCCGTAGGGTTTTGCACGCTATACCAACACACCATCAGGAATAAATACACCTGATAGAGCAACAACAACGCTATAGGTAGCAGCACAATAAGGCTGACTACCTTGAACTTGTTCAGTCTGCGCTTAGGCAGAGGGGCGGTGTCGTCTAGCATGACAAAAGAAGGCTTAGAGCGCTTGGCGCAATTGATCCAGTACGTTTTCGGTACGCGGTAGCATACCATGCCAGATTTCAAAGCTAACGGCTGCTTGGCCTACTAACATGCCTAAACCGTCCGCTTGCTGTGATGCGCCTTGTTGTGCAGCTTCTTGCATGAACAGTGTAGGTTCAGCGCCGTACATCATGTCATACGCTAAGGAGTGCGCGCTAAAACTCAAGGTGGGCAGAGCAATACGCTGGGCTCCAAGACTTGCCGAGGTGGCATTAATCACGATATCCCACTCGCCTGTAGCACTGTCTAAACCGCCCGCAAGTATGTGATTGTTGTAGTCAGGGCAGTGTTGTAGAAACTCTTCTACCAAGCCGTGTGCACGGCTAGCGGTGCGATTGACTACCTGCAAGGTATGACAACCAGCTTCTAATAATGGCAATAGGCAACCGCGCGCCGCGCCGCCTGCTCCAATCATCAGTACACGTTTGCCCTTGGGGTCAAAGCCTAAGCGGATAATGTCGTTAAGCAAGCCCAAACCATCGGTGTTACAGCCGTGTAGGCCGTCATCTTCCATCCACAACGTGTTGACGGCACCAGCGATACGAGCGCGTAAAGAAAGCCTAGATTGGCACTGCGCAAAGGCCTCTTCTTTAAAGGGCACAGTAACGTTTAAGCCCTTGCCGCCTTCGGCAAAGAATTGCTCTATGGTGGCGTTAAAACCATCCAACGGTGCTAGCAGGCGCTCATACACCAAAGAAATGCCACATTGTTCGGCAAATGCGTGATGGATAAAAGGTGAACGGCTGTGGGCAATAGGGTTGCCTATAACCGCATAGCGAGCAGTGTTGGTCATGGTTGTGTGGTCAGTTGATGCTGAGAAAAATGCCAAGTACGTGTGATAGCCAGTCCGTCGGTCTCGTCGCTGAGCTCAGGAGGAAACGGTGGAAATGGTGCAGCCAAGCGCACGATGCGTTGTGCCGCTAACGTAAAGAGAGGATTAGGGTCAGGTTTATTGATGGCGATGCGCTCTACGCTACCATCCTTACGTATGAATACCGTCAGTTGCACTGAGCCGGATAAACGGCCACGAGCTTCGTCGGGATAGTGTTCGGCGCCCAGCGTTTCAATTTTGTGGCGCCAGTCTTCTAAGTATTCGGCTTGCGCGGATTGGCGAGCAGAAGGGGCGTCATATTGATAGCGTGGTTTGCGGTTGTATAGCTCTACTTCATTACGCAAACGTTGCAGTTGTTGAGCTAGGGCTTGTAGCTGAGGGTCTTGATCTGCGGTGTCAAAGCGTACGCCATCACCGGTGTAGTCCTGCGCGTAACGCGTTTGAGCAACTTCCCATTCCGCTTCTAGCGTGCTGAGTAGTTGTAATTGCTCTTGTTCTAGCTGCTGTTGGCGGCGTTTGAAAGCTTGTAAGACTAACTGATCTGGAGTGGGCATGGCTTGGGATTCTGCAGGAGCAGAAGCGCTCACATCCAGCTCGCTTGAGCCACCACCATCGGCCTGCCACTGTGCGAGTAGCTTGGCTTGTAGCGGGGCGGACTCGGTACTGAAGTTCACCAAAGTGACATCCAGCTCTGAAGGCATTGGCGGTGTAGAGGCAGGCGTGCGCTGCCACCACCACAGCAAACCTACATGTATAAGTACAGAAGCCAGAACCGCCCACCATAAAAAATCTCGGTAGGGTTGTGCCGCAGTAGAGGTGGGCAGGCGGTCCATGAGGTTAGGCGGCGGCCGGTGGATCCAGCACATCCAATAGACGGCAGGAAACGTCTAGCTGCAGCTCATCAATCTGGCAAATCTCCAGGCGCAATTGCTGGCCACGCTCCAGTGTTCCCAAACCGCCAACTCGGGTGGTGAATGGGCAGTTGTTGAAGCGTACCAAGTCTTCTTTGATGAAGGTGGCTTCTACCTGATGAATGTCTTGCTGCTGTAACCAGCGCAACACCCAGTAGCGTTCAATAGTGTGCTGGAAGTCACCCCATGCGGTGTATTGGGAGTCAAACGCCCCAATGATGGCGTACAGATCAGCGTCTTTAGGTTTAAACGGAGCAACCAAGCGCGCGGATACGCCGTGTTGAGCGGCAGCCAGAATTTGCCATTGGTTGACCAAGTCTACGTAGCGACGCAGTGGCGATGTAGACCAAATATATTGGGGTACACCAATGCTTTCGTGTGGCGCGGCGTGGGTAGACATGCGAGTGCGCATGGCTTGTTGGGAACGATAAATACCCGGCAAGCCAAGTTGCACCAACAAACCACCCCACAAGCTATTTGCCATGATCATGTATTCCGCCGTTAATAGCCCTAATGGGGCATTACGCACGCGAGGAATCAAATTAATAGGGCTATCGGGGTCATCAGGCGGGCCTTGCAGGTCGAAGGTGTATTCCACGCGATTATTGTTTTCGGGTTTGCCGCGTACTTCGTCACGTTTGGCCGATAGCTTGCGGGAAAATTGCCACAAGGGGCGCAGCCAGTCGCCATACGGCAGGTCTACGTCTGGGTTTTCCAGCGCTTCCAGTGTGACATGTGGGTCTAGGTCGCTTTGTACTAAGTTTTCTTGTACAACAATTTTTTCTAGCTTGGTTTCGCTATGGAAAATTTCACCTGTGCTCAGGCTACCTTCTACATACAGCGACAGTGTGGGGCGTTCTGCACCGGCTTGCAAAGAGAAGCGCTCAACGAACTCGTGTGGCAGCATGGGGATTTTTTGCCCGGGCATGTACACCGTAGACATGCGCTTGCGTGCCATTTGGTCGAATTCGTTATCACGCAAAATAGCCAAACCGGGGGTGGCGATGTGCACGCCTATGCGTACACGGTCATCATCCAATTTGGTGACCGATAATGCGTCATCAATTTCGATGGTACCTGCATCATCCACGGAATAGGCTTTGGCATCCGTAAGTGGCAGGCCTTCCAAGAAATCACCCAGCGTGACGGGGGGCAACTCTATACCGCGCGGGAAGTGTTGGGAAAAGAAACGATAACGGTGCAATGCTAAGGCACTAGGCCATGCATCCAGTTTCAGCAGCAGTTTTTCTGCGCTAAGGCCAGATTGCGTAACGGCAGCATCAAAGGCTTTCCACTCTTGGGTGTTTTTATCAGGGCTGATCAGCAAGGACCCTGCTACCGCAGCAATTTCCGGTGGCAACTCGCCATTGAGCATGGCATCAGTCCATGCTTTTTGTTGAATTTCTTGTAGGCGTTTGCGTTCGATGGCTGCCAATGCAGCATTCAGAATCTCGGGTGGCGCGGGGCGGTAAAGGCCGCGACCTTTGCGGTGAAAATAAGCAGGTGCACTATGTAGCGCCAGAATCAGTGCGGTTTTTTCTATGGCGTTCGGCTCGTGGCCGAAGTAGTCAGCGGCAAACTCGGTAGCTTGAAACTCTTCTTGGGGAGCGCATTCCCACAAAAATTTGATATCCAAGGTTTGAGACAGTGTTTCTGCCTGCTCGAGCAGTGTGCTGGGTTCGGGCTGTTCAAACTCAAAAAAGACGGTGTTTTTTTTGATTTTGCTGCGTTTTCCGCTAGCAGACTCTACTTGCAGGGTGCTGTCTGCGTCGGAAAAGATTTTTTCAGCTTTGAACTTACCGCTGTCTTCAAAAAGGACGTACATAAATCGGGGTGTAACTTGGAAAACTAGGGGTGGGTAGTAGTGCGGAGTTTCTCGAGAATAAAGGCGAGAATGTCGTCCTCGTACTCTGCGAAATCAGAAATGCCGTGATCACTACCTTGTATGATTTTGCCTTGGCTACCAGCGTAATGGTCAGCCATTTCTTGCCAATCTAGAACCTCGTCGCCCGTGCAGGCTAATAGATAGTAACGCTGCGGATCTTTAGGTGGTTGTTCGGCTAATGCTTCGAGTTCAGCGACGTATTGCTCTAGAAAATGAAACGGTTCGTCGCTATGAAATAAGGTGTGTGAACCTACGTGTTTTCGTAGGTCGCGCGCTGCATGTACTACTGGGTTCAATAATACAGCCGGAGCGCGATAGTGTTCAGCTAAATGAGCGGCGTAATACCCGCCCAGTGATGAACCCACCACAACCAGAGGCTGGTCTGGTGTGGTGGTTTGGTGTTGTGCAATGAGTTGGTGACACAAAGCAATGGTTTCCGCTGGGCTAGCCGGTAATTGCGGGCATACCCATGCGTCTTCTAGCCCTAATGCTCGTAGCCGCTCCGCCAAGCGCTGCGCCTTGAACGAAGAGGGGGAAGAACGGAACCCATGCAAATAAAGAATCATGATGTGTACGTTAGGCTGTAGTGGACAACGCGTTTAGTAGTTTTTGGTGTATGCCACCAAAACCGCCATTACTCATGACCACAATATGATCACCGGGCTGCGCCTGACGGACGATGGCCTGGATCATGGTATCTAAATCATGCCATACCGAGGCCTTATCACCCAGTGGGGACAGTACGGAGGCAGCATCCCAACCCAGCATGTGTTTACCTTGAGACTCGCCGTAGCAGAAACTAAGATCAGCTTCTTGTAACGCAGTAGGGAGTCTGGCTGCCATAGCGCCTAGCTTCATGGTGTTAGAACGCGGCTCAAGCACTGCCAGAATGCGGGCATTGCCTACTTTGGCGCGTACACCTTCTAACGTTAGAGCAATAGCGGTGGGATGGTGAGCAAAGTCGTCGTATACCTTGATACGGTTTACTTCACCACGCAACTCCATACGACGCTTTACGCCTTTAAAGTTAGACAGTGCTTCACATGCGGCTTCTGCAGAAACACCTGCGCTTTGTGCCGCTGCAATCGCTGCTAGCGCGTTGAGTACGTTGTAGGAGCCAGTAAGCTCCCATTGGATACGACCACATAACTCTTGCTGATGGTAGATCAGCAAATCATCGCCATCTACTTCGGCATGCCATTCACCACCGTCACCAAAGCGGGTAACAGGTGTCCAGCAACCACGTTGCAACACATGATCTATATTAGTGTCTTGTGCAGGTGCAATGATTAGGCCTTCTGCTGGGATGGTACGTACCAAATGATGAAATTGGGTTTCGATGGCAGACAAATCAGGGAAGATGTCGGCGTGATCGTATTCCAGATTATTCAAAATGGCTGTGCGTGGACGGTAATGCACGAACTTAGAACGCTTATCGAAGAAGGCCGTGTCGTATTCGTCGGCTTCAATCACGAAATAGCGTTGTTCGGGTTGATAGCGTGCTGATAGGCCCAGATCGGGGGCGACGCCACCAATCAAGAAGTTAGGTTGCAAACCTGCGTGCTCTAGAATCCACGCCAACATAGAACTGGTAGTGGTCTTACCATGTGTGCCAGCTACCGCGAGTACATGTTGGTTGCGCAGTATGTGTTCACCTAGCCATTGAGGGCCAGAGACATAAGGTAATCCTTGGTTGAGGATGGCCTCCATCAGCGGGTTACCGCGTGACACTACGTTACCAACTATATATAGATCAGGGTTGAGTTGTGTCTGGCTAGCATCAAAACCTTCAATCAGTTCTATGCCTTGCTCTTCCAGTTGGGTACTCATGGGGGGATAAACGCCTGCATCACAACCAGTAACGGTCATGCCAGCAGAACGAGCGATCAGGGCTAAACCGCCCATGAATGTGCCGCAAATGCCTAAAATATGTACGTGCATGGGAAACCTCCGGCGTTCATTGTAGTCAGTTATGTATTGGCTTGGGTAGAGTGTGTACAGTAGTATTTAGGCAGTTCAAATTGAGTAGAAACATGGATAGACGCAATTTTATGAAAGCCTGTGCGGCAGCCGGGCTATATGGGTCAGCACTATCATCAGTGTGGGCCACTGATGTGACAGCAAGCGGTTTCTACCAGCAGTCGTTTACCTCGCTGGATGGTGAAAGTCGTGGCATGACAGATTATCTGGGTAAACCGCTATTGGTGAACTTCTGGGCGACATGGTGTCCACCCTGCGTGAAAGAGATGCCAGACCTTGATGCGTTGAGCAAAGAGTTTCCAGATGTGCGTTTTCTGGGAGTTGCCGTCGATACCACTGCAAATGTGAACAAGTTTCTGCTGAAAACTCCAGTCAGTTATGACATTTTGGTGGCAGGTCATCGTGGCATACAAATCATGCGCGATTTGGGTAACCGACAAGGTGGTTTACCGTACACGATGCTGTTTGATGCTGAAGGTAGCGAGCAGCATCGCGTATTAGGACAAATTAGTAAGGCATCCTTAGCACTAGAATTGGCAAGTCTCGCCGGGTAGGCGTAGAATTGTGTGGATGCTATGATGCGGTATTTATAGACATTTAGCGCATTTTGGCGTAAAAAGTCGAACTGTCTCCACGAAAAGATAAAGCATGGCGCAAAACATTCTGGTTCTGCATGGGCCCAATCTGAATCTGCTCGGTATGCGTGAACCCGATATTTACGGGCGACAAACCCTGGCTGATATCAATACACATCTGCTGGATGTGGCTACTGGTATGGGGGCTCAATGCCATGTTTTTCAGAGCAATCACGAAGGTGCTCTGGTAGACCGCATTCAAGCGGCTGCTGGTGAACGCATCGATTACATCATCATTAATGCTGGTGCCTACACTCACACCAGTGTGGCGATTCGTGATGCTCTGGCTGCAGTATCCATTCCTTTCGTGGAGGTTCATCTTTCAAACGTATATCAGCGGGAAACTTTTCGCCATCACTCGTATCTGTCTGCGATGGCTAAAGGTGTTATTGTGGGGCTGGGTGCATATGGCTATGAAGCTGCATTGCGCTTTGCTTTGGCACAATAAGTTTCGCTAATGGATATGTCCGATTTGACCAATTTTTTCCGCACCGTATCAGCTTTGGCCTGAGGCGGTGTAGCAGGAAGCACGCATGGATCTTAGAAAACTCAAAACCCTGATTGACCTGGTAGCAGAATCCGATATTTCTGAGCTGGAAGTAACTGAAGGTGATGGCAAAGTACGCATCGTTAAAGCGTCTGCTGCTGCCCAACAAGTAGTGTACGCAGCACCTCAAGCTGTTGCTCCTGCTGCTGCACCAGCGGCTCCCGTTGCTGCTGCGCCTGTCGCAGAAGCTGCGCCTGCAGCACCTGCTGGCCACGTTGTGCCTGCTCCTATGGTTGGTACTTTCTACCGTGCTCCTAACCCAGGTGCAGCACCGTTTGTAGAAGTAGGTCAGTCCGTGAAAGAGGGTGATGCCCTGTGTATCATCGAAGCCATGAAACTGCTGAACGAAATCGAAGCAGACAAGAGCGGTGTGATTAAAGAAATTCTGATTGAAAACGGCGAGCCCGTTGAATTTGGTCAACCTTTGTTCGTGATCGGCTAAGTCCATGTTTGACAAGATCCTCATTGCCAACCGGGGCGAAATCGCCCTACGTATCCAGCGCGCATGTCGTGAAATGGGCATCAAAACGGTGGTGGTGCACTCGGATGTTGACCGTGAAGCCAAGTATGTACGATTGGCTGACGAGTCCGTGTGTATTGGTCCAGCGCAGGCTCGCGATAGCTACTTGAGCATGCCCGCCATCATTTCCGCTGCCGAAGTTACCGATGCTGAAGCCATTCACCCTGGCTACGGTTTCTTGGCTGAAAATGCCGACTTTGCCGAGCGTGTGGAAAAATCCGGGTTTGTCTTCATTGGTCCACGTCCTGAAACCATTCGCCTGATGGGCGATAAGGTGACTGCCAAGAAAACCATGATCGAAGCAGGTGTGCCGGTAGTACCGGGCTCTGCTGGTGCATTGCCGGATGACCCTCAAGAAATTATCCGTATCGCTCGTGATATTGGGTATCCCGTGATTGTTAAAGCCTCTGGTGGTGGCGGTGGCCGCGGTATGCGCGTGGTCTTCACCGAAGGCTCATTGCTGACAGCTGTCGCGACAACGCGTACTGAAGCTGCAGCAGCATTTAACAATCCCGAGGTATACATGGAAAAATACCTCGAGAACCCACGTCACATTGAAATTCAAGTGATGGCTGACGGCGGCCGTAATGCGGTTTGGCTGGGCGAGCGTGATTGCTCCATGCAGCGTCGTCACCAGAAAGTGATTGAAGAAGCACCTGCTCCAGGTATTGCACGCAAACTCATCGAACGCATTGGCGATCGCTGTGTAGAGGCATGTAAGAAACTGGGCTATCGCGGTGCAGGTACATTTGAGTTCTTGTACGAAAACGGTGAGTTCTACTTTATCGAGATGAACACCCGTATTCAGGTTGAACACACTGTGACAGAAATGATCACAGGCCTAGACTTGATTCAAGAACAAATCAAGATTGCTGCAGGCGAGAAATTCACTCTGCGTCAACGCGATATCGTGTTTGAAGGCCACTCTATCGAGTGCCGTATCAACGCTGAAGATCCATTCAAGTTCATTCCTAGCCCAGGGAAAATCACCAACTGGCACACACCAGGTGGCCCAGGCGTGCGTATGGATTCACACGTGTACTCTGGTTACACAGTTCCGCCTAATTATGACTCCATGATTGCGAAGCTGATTACCTACGGTGCAACACGTGAACAGGCTATTGCGCGTATGTCTATCGCGCTGTCTGAAATGGTGGTGGAAGGTATCAAAACCAATATTCCACTGCATCGCGAACTGATGCAAGATGGTGCGTTCCGTGAAGGCGGGGCCAGCATCCACTATTTAGAGCAAAAACTTGCCCAACGCCCATAAGGCAAACGGTAAAATAAGAACAGGGGTTTAGTACCCCTGTTTTCTTTTGGTGGAATAAATTATGCGAGAACTGATACTGCATTGCAGCGAGCAACAGGCTGAGAGCTTGTCCGATGCCTTGCTGGAGCTGGGCGTGCTTTCAGTGTCGGTTGAAGATGCTGATGAGCACACCGATCAAGAAAAGCCGTTGTTTGGTGAGCCAGGCCTAGAGCCTGAGGTATTGGCGTGGCAACGTAACCGCGTGGTAGCGCTATTGCCAGAAGACGTAGAGCCCGAAGATATGGTGGCTCAGCTTCAAGAACATGTGGATATCTCTGTACCGGCTAATGCATGGTCGGTACGTGACGTTCCTGATAGCGATTGGGTACGTATTACTCAGGCGCAGTTCGGCCCCATCCGTGTGGGCGAGAAAGTATTGATTGTGCCCAGCTGGCACCGTGATGATCCTGACTTGGTTATGCCAGATCAAGGCGATGAAAGCGGTGTGCGTATAGAGTTGGATCCAGGTCTGGCTTTTGGTACGGGTAGCCATCCCACCACACACCTGTGTTTGCACTGGTTGTCTGACGCAAACCTAGTAGATCAGCGCGTACTGGATTACGGTTGCGGTTCAGGTATTTTGGCTATTGCTGCTAAAAAACTGGGTGCAAGCTCCGTAGACGCGGTGGATATAGACGAGCAAGCTGTTAGCTCCACTATCTACAATGCGGAAGTGAATCAGGTGACGGTGAATGCAAGCCTGCCTGATGCACTAGAAGATGGGCAGTATGATGTAGTAGTGGCCAATATTTTGTCTGGCCCGCTGAAAGTGATGGCTTCCATGCTGTGCGGGCGTGTACGTCCGGGCGGCTACTTGGCATTGTCCGGTATTTTGGATTGGCAAGCCGAAGACTTGATTAAAACCTATGGGCAGTGGATTCCCATGGAAGTATGGCAAGAGCGCGAAGGCTGGGTATGTTTGGCAGGTCGCCGACCCGCTTGATTAGGTAGTGATGGCTATGGAACTGGTTACGCTTTGTCCGCATTGTCAGACGCGTTTTACGGTAAACGTTGAGCAGTTGCAACGCCGTAAAGGGTATATACGTTGTCCTCAGTGCGCAGCCATCTTCGACGGTTTTGAACAGGTAGTTCCTGAAGGGCCACAACCACAAACGCCACGCTCCGTGACGCAAGCCGATGGCTTACAACAGTGGCAGCCTGAGCCTACTCCAGTTTCCGTTAGCAACACGCCTATAGTAGAAGCACCACAGCCGTCTGTTCCTGTAGAGGAAGAGACGGTTGAGTATGATGAGACAGACTACGTCGATGGTCAGGATGATTACGACGATCAGGATGCTCAAGAAAGTTCAGAAGCGCAAGAAGCAGAACCAATCGTAGACAGCGTAGAGTGGATTTCTGCTCGCTACGAACCCCCTGCGGATGATGAACCTCATCAACCTATTTATGAAGACCCTGACGATCATCATGAGGATGAAAATCGGTTCTTTGTGTCCCCACGAAATAGCGCTGCAGCAGCTACCCGTGAGCCGGCATGGCGCATAGGGGCAGAGCAAGACGACGAGTCGCCGGTGTTTATTGCCAGTGGCCGTGCACGCGACGAAGATCGCCCCTATCACCGTTATGATGAGCCCCACGACTTACCACGTAGCTTTAGGCTAGCCAGACTGTTCTGGGTGCTTGTGGCTCTGATACTCTTGGGAGTATTGGCGGTGCAAGCCTTGTATGTATTTCGTTTGCAGATTGCCAGTGCCGTACCGATGACGCGTCCTGTATTGGAAGCATTGTGCGAAAAATTAGGGTGCACAGTACCGTACGTACGCAATATTGCTGATATCAAAGTAGTTTCGTCGGCGCTGCAGGTGCAGCAAGCCGGTTCGGGCAACAGTGTGAAGCAATATCAGCTACGTGTACGCCTACGTAATGCTGATGATCAAGCCCAAGAATGGCCAAGTTTGGTGGTGACGTTTACTGATGTGGCGGCAGCTGTGGTGGCGCGCGTGGAAGTATTACCCAAACAGTATCTGACTGCTCAACAGCTAGAACAGCCTTTTGCTGCGCAGTCGGAAATTGAGTTTGTGTTGCCGGTGCAATCAGCAACACGCATCAATGGTTATAAAATCGATAAATATTTTAGGTAGGCTTATGTCTGAGCGAATTCTGGTATGTGGGTCGTTGGCTTTTGATACCATCACGGTATTTGAAGGGCACTTTAAAGATCACATTCTGCCTGATAGTGTGAAATCACTGAGTGTGTCTTTCCTGGTTCCTAGCATGCGTAAAGAATACGGCGGTTGTGCAGGGAATATTTCCTATAACCTGAACTTGCTGGGCGCTCAGGCAGTACCAGTGGGCACTATTGGTATAGATGCCCAGGACTACCTGCAATATCTGAATAATTTGGGTATTGATACCAGCATGATTCAAATGCGCCCAGAGACGTTCTCGGCACAGTGTCATATCACTACCGATTTGGATGGCAACCAGATTGCAGCCTTCCATCCCGGTGCGATGCAGTACTCTAGCGAAAACGACTTGTCTGGCCAAGAGGCTGGTTGGGCTATTGTGGCACCAGATTCCAAAGAAGGTATGTTTGCCAATGCAGAGCGTTTGCATCGTCAAGGCACGCCATTTATTTTTGACTTGGGCCAAGCAATGCCTTTGTTTGATGGTGCAGACCTGCAGCGCATGATCAGCATGTCCAGTATTCTGACCGCAAATGACTACGAAGCTGAAGTTATTGAGCAACGTACGCAGCGCTCTATTGCTGACATCGCCAAGGGGTTACAAGCAGTAATCATTACGCGTGGTGCCGAAGGTGCTAGCCTGTATACTGACGGGCAGGAAATAGCCATTGCTCCTATCGTTGTGAGCGATTTAGCTGATCCTACAGGATGTGGTGATGCGCATCGCGGCGGTTTGCTTTACGGCTTAGCAAAAGGTTGGAGTCTTTACGATTCTTGTTGCTTGGGTAATGTGATGGGTGGGATTAAAATTGCATCCCAAGGTCCTCAGAATCATCAGCCTTCGCGTGTAGAGATCAGTGCATTGCTGAAGCAACATTACGATCTGGATGTGAAATTCTAAGGCGTAGCGCCTTAAGGGCATCGTTCCCGTATTTAATAATGGAGTACCTATGATTAGTCTAGCAACAAAACAAGGCGCAGCACGACGTTTTGCTGCGGTTGCCTTGGCCGTATCTCCTTTGGTGTTTTTGGCTGGTTGTGCCAATAAATCCGCATCCAGCAATGTGTATACCTATGGGCAAGCCCAACGCGAACAAATTGTGCGTATGGGTACGGTGATTTCTAGCCGTCCTATCATCATTCAAGACGAAAATAGCTCTGGCGTAGGTATGGGGGCTGGTGCTGCGATTGGTGGCGTTGCTGCGAGCACGATAGGTGGTGGCCGTGGCCAAACGTTGGCAACTATTGGTGGTGCGCTATTGGGCGGCTTGTTGGGTAATGCCATTGAAAACCGCGTAGGTAAAACCGATGGTTTGGAAATTACCGTACGTTTGGATAACGGTGAAACTCGCGTGATCGCCCAAGAGGCAGATATCCAGTTTGTACCTGGTCAACGTGTACAGTTGCTAAGCGGCACAGGTCCAACTCGTGTGGTACCTGCTCCTGCACAGTACTAATACTGCAGCAGTCACAAAAAACGGGACACTACATAGTGTCCCGTTTTTTATTCTCTACTGGAAATAGCGCGTCCAGCTTCTATCAGTAACGAGGCGATGCGCAGCTCGTCGTCTGGGCCTTTCCAGCGCGATAGTGCCACTGCGATATTGATCGCACCTACAGGCCTATTGTCGGAATTCACAATCGCCACAGCGGTGGAAATATCCCCCAGATACAGCTCGTTTTCTGCATGGGCATAACCCTTCATGCGTATGTCGGCTAAGCGTTTCAGGATGCTGGGCTTGTCGTAGATGGTGTGCTGTGTATAGGGTACCAGCTCAGACGCATCCAAAATGGCCTCCGCTTCAGCGGTAGGTAGAGCGGCCAGCATGGCCAACCCTGAAGACGTACAGTAAGCCGGTAGACGTGTACCTACGATCACTTCAGGTGTCAGTACGTGACGGCTCACAATACGCTGCAAATACACGATTTCAGTGTTGTCTAGCGTGGAAAAGTTGACGGTTTCTTCTGTCTCTATGGCCAGTTGCTGCAAAAACGGTGTGGCACGGCTTACTGAGTCATTAGAAGAAATGTACTGATGCGACAGGTCCAGCATACGAGGCGACAGCTCATAGAGCTTGGATTCCTCATCTTTCATCAAAAAGCCTAAATGCTGCAGCGTAAACGTAAAGCGCTGCGTAGCACTGATGTCCAGCTTGGACAACTGAGCAATCTGCGATAACGACAGTTTGCGATGTTTATGGTTGAACACTGCCAGTACACGAAATGCTTTCTCTACCGAGTTCACGAACAGTGACGACTCGGTAGGGGCTTTGACGGCACGACGACGTTTTGGGGACTGAGCAGCAGTTTGGGAAGAGTTCACAGTCATGTTTGAGTGTTTGTAAATGTTTATCGCATAACAATAACATGCGGTTTTTCTGTTTTCAACGGAAACCAAAGTCTATGTGTTTATGTGCTTGTTATAGAAGAAATTTTATGTGTTGTTGATGTTTTTCCTTTTATGCATCAGGGAAAGAATATGTCTCTGTTAATGGATTTCCCTAGTTTTTTTACTTTTGCTAAGAAAATATTATTG
>SRSN01000081.1 GCA_004791645.1 Alcaligenaceae bacterium 429 | reverse complement strand
GTCTTTAACGAGAAAGAGGTTGCTGACCTGACCATTGCGATCAGCTTGATGAACGCTTACAACCGCATGGGGGTGAGTTTTAGAAAAACGCCTCAGGCAGTAGCTGAGGCGTCGATGCCAACGGCGTGATGTAGTCACCAGCCACTTAAACGGCGCGGTAGCCCAATGCGGTGCTGATTTTCAGCGCCGTTTCTTGTACGGTTGCCACTAATTGCTGCATACGTCCTGGCGGCATGTACTCTACGGTGCTGGATACGCTAGCGGCTGCCACAATATGGCTGCGGCCGTCTCTGATGGGGGCGGCCACGCAGCGAATGGTGGATTCATCTTCACCCAAATCAAACGCATAGCCACCTTGGGCATAGTGACGCATCATTTGCAGCCATTTATCGCGATCGCAGATAGCTTGCAGATTAGCAGGGCTGCGGTCATACAGAGCTAACCATTGTTCTTCGGTTTGGTCTAGCAACAGCGCTTTGCCAATACCGGTAGAAAATAGCGGTTTGTTGCCCCCAACGCGTGAGCTTATTTCCACGGGGCGGCGGCTGGATATTTTTTCCAAATACACAATGCTGTCTTGCGACGGCATACCCAGATGTACGGTATCCGAGGTTTGTCTGGCCAACTCTACCAACAGGGGTTTAGCCAGTTTGACCAAATCAATTTGGGCTTGAGCTTGGTAGCCTAGCCCTAACAGTGCATGCCCTAATCTGTACCCTTGGTCGGGTTCACGGCGTATGTAGTGACGTTGTTGTAAGGCGCTAAGAATACGGTGGGCAGTGCTGTAGGTCATGCCTGTCACTTTAGCGATCTCAGACAAATCATCAATGCCGTTAGCGACGGCGTCAATAATATCTAACCCACGAAGCAGCGTTTGGCTGGCTTGGGTTTTGCTTTTTTTCTCTTCAGGTGTGGGCCAGTGGGCTTCCCCAGACCGATGACCTTGGTCTATCACAGCAAATGTCTCCCGCTATGTTTGATTGAGCGCCGTTTTTTAGCATAGCGCAAATGGCAATGCAATGGATCAGTAACCATTCGCAAGCAGGACTATACAACATAGATAGCGGGGAAATATAGAGTGCTATTGCATGGTGGTGCTGGGAGTATGCAATGCAATAGTTGTGGTTTTGTGTGTCTATTGAATAGCTCCCCTTTTTATTTGTGTGATAATAGCAATCGTTATTATTTTCATTACCTTGGGGAAAACATGCTAAATCGTCGCATTTACTCGTATCTTTTATCTGCAGCAATGCTGGGAGCAGGTGCTACGGTTAGCTATGCCCAACCAATCAACACCCCTGTCTTACCCTTAACGCCAGAATTAGCTCAGAAAACGTCAGTGACAGCAGATGGTTTGCTACGCAAGGATTTGGCTTATGGGGTATATCAGGTCGCCTATAGTCCGGCGGATCAGTCTTTGTACGTGGCTTCAGCAGAAAGTGTGCCTGGTGTACGCGGAGGCGTCATTTATAAATTAGACCCCATGAGCTTGGATGTGACGGGGGCAATTTATACCGATGAAGGTAACTTTGGGCTGGCCATGAATACGGCAGGGGACACACTCTATGTCACCAATAGTCTTGCCGCTGCCGCCTCAAAGGTGGATGTGGGTGAAAAGGGAACAATACAGCGTACGCGGTTTAGCAACACCAGTTATGACGACACCAAAATGGGGCCGCGAACCATACGCCACGACTCTCAAAATGGCCGTGTCTACGTTGGTGCTGTAGGGGCTCCAGCGGTAATTTGGGTGTTGGATGACAGCAGCTTTGAGTTGCTGGATACCATAGAAAATGCAGGGAAATGGGTGACTGGTTTGTTGGTGGATCCTCGCGCACCACGTCTGTTTGCTGGCAACGGTGATGGCGAAGTGATGGTTATTAATACCGAAACCAATCAGATAGAACAGCGCTGGAAGCCTGCGGGTGATGAGCAGGCTCTGTTGTTGAATTTTGCCTTAGATGCAGACCGGAACTTGTTATATGTGACTGAGACCAAGCATCAGCAAACCATTTTTGTGTTGGATGCCACCACTGGTGAGTTGCTGCGCAAACTACCTGTAGGGGATGCATTGGACATTTTGTATAACCCTACACGTGATGAACTGTATGTCACACACAGAGAACAAGGAAAAGTATCCATTCTGAACGGTGAAGACTACAGCGTTAAAGCTAGCTACGATGTGAAGGAAAACCCAAATAGCTTGCTGTTGGGACCCGATAATCAGCTTTATGTGACCGTGAAAGCACCGTTCACTCCACAGTACAAAGCCAGTGCGCGTGAAAGCGTGGTTCGCATTGATTTAAACAATGTGAAGGGCTAAGGGTGTAGCGATGCAAGGAGCAGTCAGACTGAGTGTAGGGCGTTTGGTGGTGATGTCGGTGTTTGCAGTGCCTACAGTAGCGGCAGCACAAGAGCAGGCCGAGAGCATTGCCACTAAGCAGTTATCCACCATTACCGTGAATGCGAGTGCAGATGCCTCTAAAGATGGCTTGTTGCCCGAGTATGCGGGTGGGCAGGTAGCGAGTGGGGGGCGGGTAGGGATTTTGGGATCCTTAAGTAATATGGACTCCCCCTTTAGTGTGAACAGTTATACCAGCCGTTATATAGAAGAACTGCAGGCGACAACGGTAGCAGATGTGGTGCGCCATGACCCTTCAGTACGTACGGCACGGGGTTTTGGTAATTTCCAAGAAAGCTTTTTTATTCGGGGCTTTTTAACGGCGTCGGATGATATTGCGTACAACGGCTTGTTTGGTTTGTTACCCCGACAATCTACAGCGGCCGAGTTGGCTGAGCGTATAGAAGTGCTGCACGGTGCTGGTGGTTTCTTATATGGTGCCGCCCCTTCGGGTGGTGGTATAGGTGGAACCATTAACGTGCTGCCTAAACGAGCTTCGGATGAACCGCTAACGCACGTTGGTGTTGGGTATGGCACGGGTGCGCAACGTTATATCAAAGCCGATATCTCTCGTCGTTTTGCAGATAATGCCGCCGGCGTACGTGTGAATGCCGTCAGGCGCACAGGGGGCACAGCGGTTGATGGTGAGCATGCCAGTCTAGACCTCTATACCGTTGGGATGGATTGGCGCGGCGAACGATTACGTCTTTCTGCCGATGTGGGTTATCAAGAACATAAATTACGCGAGATTAGGCCTAATGTGACGTTGCATGCTGGTTTGACAGCGCTGCCTGATATGCCTTCTAACAAGCGTAATTTTGCACAGCCTTGGACGTATTCCAATGAGAAAACCATCTTTGGAACCGTGCGGGGTGAGTACGATTTGAATGATGCTATTACGCTATGGGCGGCGTATGGCATGAAGCATGGTAAAGAAGATAACCAGCTCGCAGGGTTAACTGTCACCAATGCCACCACAGGTGATGGCACGATGTCTCGCTTTGATAATAGTAGGCGGGATGATGTCAAAACAGGGGAGCTAGGGGTACGCGCCAGTTTTGAGACGGGGCCTGTATTGCATGAGCTCGTGGCCGCAGCGTCGATCTATGATCATAAAGAGAAAAATGCGTGGGCAATGGGTTCGGCGTTGAACAGTAATTTGTACAACCCCGTGGACCATGCCTTGCCACCAATCGCTTTTACAGGCGGAGACTTAGGTTCGCCAGGGCTGGTTGGCCGTACAAAGCTCACCAGTTATACCATTGGCGATCTCATGTACATGTGGGATGACCGTCTAGAAGTAATGCTGGGCCTGCGTCATCAGGTGATGGAGTCACGTAGCTATGCGTATGGTACGGCTGATTTACAGCGCAAAGATAAACAGCGCCACACTAGTCCTGCGGTAGGGGTAGTCTTTAAATTAACGGATGAGTGGGCGCTTTATGGTAACTACACGGAAAGCTTAGCCCAAGGAGCCATCGCTCCTAATACCTATGACAATCGACCCGTAGCCAATGCGGGGCATCGTTTATCGGCATTTGTGGCTAAGCAAAAAGAAGTAGGTGTTAAGTATGATAACGGCTCCCTTGGTGGAGGCTTAACCTTCTTTACCACGACTAAGCCTAGATCATTGGTAAACAGTGATATGTACTTTGAAGAGTCCGGTAAAGACCGCCACAACGGGGTAGAGTTGAGTTTTTATGGTCAGCTAAGTGACTCCTTACGTTTGCTTGGTGGGGTGACCATGTTGGATGCTAAGCAAAAACAAACCGGTGATGCTAACAGTGATGGGAAGCGCGTTATCGGTGTGCCGCGTTGGCAAGGAAATCTAGGGCTGACATGGGATGTGCCACGTGTAGAAGGGTTCTCCTTGGATACACAATTACTGGCCACAGGCGCTAGATATGCGAATGCAAGTAACTCCATTAATGTCCCTGGTTGGATACGTTGGGACGTGGGGGCAAGTTACACCAGAAAAGTATCTGGTGTGCCTGTTACGGTGCGTGCCAGTGTAGAGAACGTGGCCAACAAATCGTACTGGTCTTCGGTAGGGGGCTATCCGAATAATGGCTATTTGGTACTCTCGCAGCCACGTACTTTTATGCTGAGTGTTTCTGCAGAGTTTTGATAGGCGTCTCAGTGTGATTGCCGTAAAAAAGCCATGGTAGTTTTACCATGGCTTTTTACTACTCAATTAGCGGCTGCCTATCGTGACGGTACAGCAGGGCGCTGTATAGGCAGATGTGTAGGTTATGCCTGTTTTTTCCACCATTTTTGGTAGGCATCACGCGTCACACTAGATACCGATTCCAGTACCTTCTGATGGGTGACTTGATGGCGTACCGCCAAGCGCGCATCGGCCACGGCTTTGGATTTACAAAACCAGTGGCAACTGTGTTGGAACAGGTACAGTTCAGCCGACAGATGGAAAGCGCGGCCTTTAGCGTCTAAGCCGTCTTCGTTATCCACCACATAACGCAAGCCTACGGCATGAATGGCCAGCAGCTCGCGGAAGTCCCTAGTAATAGCAGGCAAGAAACGCTCCGCATAAGGAACACACATGGGCAAAGACACCATGCTGGCGGCTTCTAGGCTTTCTTTTTGAATGGATGTCGCCAAGGTTTGAATTTGTGCAGCCACAGCACGCTCAGTTTGTGCATAGGTTTCCAGCACCTGTAATTGACGCATTTCGTCGGTTTCTTTGATGGCGCGGGTATAGCCCTGCGTTAGCGTTTCCATATGGCGCTCAAGTTGCAGATTGGATAAATGTCGCCCCAGCAGTGCAATATGCGTACGTTGATACTTAGTACGTAGCACATGCCAAACCACAAAGATCGCCAATAGGGTTAATGCAATATCCATTGCTTGAGTTCCTTAATCGTCCACGAAACATAGCGTCGTAAAACAAAAAGCCCAAACACGTGTTTGGGCCTGTATTCGACCTATATGGGTGCCGGCGATTGTAGCACTTGTGATCCAAATCTAGGGGATGCCTAGCCTTTTGGAAAGGTCTCTTTCATGGATGTCCGTTTGGATACATCCGCAAACCACTGCGTTAATTTAGGGTGGTTAGTGCGCCAGTCTTTATCTGGGAAACGGAAGTCCAAATAGCCTAGTGTGCAGGCAGCGGCAATAGCGCCAGCGTGGAAGCCACCGTTGGTGAGGGACTCAAACCATTTGTTTTCTAGGTCGTCCAAGCCAGAATCCACTTTGGCCATCTGACCGTTAAACCAGTCTTCCCAATACAGCTCTTTGGGGCGCATCACGGTTTCGTAGCGGCAGAGCAAGCAAGCATCTAACATGGCATCGCCTAAGGCTTCCAGTGTCAAAATCTCGAAGCGGCGGTCAGCAGGGTACAGACTGTTTTCAGGTGTGCCCAGACTGTCTACATATTGCGAAATGACGCGGCTATCAAACAGCGGCGCACCGTTAGGCAAAATGGCACAAGGCACTTTGCCGGAAGAGTTCACGGCAACGATGTTTTGGTCGCGTACAACGGGGCCAGCTGCCGAGCTAAGAATCTCAATAGAATCTTGTACGTTACGTTCCCAAGCTGCCACCATGACTTTGCGTACATAGGGGGAGGCGGGGGAGTGGAATAGTCTCATGTTGATTATCCTTATTGTGTAAGTTGCACTGCTACAAATGGATTGGCATCAAAGGCCAATATGATGAAGTTTTCCGTGGTTAGACCCTGCTAGGTCCGTGTGTTCTTGAAGCTGACTCAGCATGTATTCAATAGAGAAACTCACGTGCTCGCGCATGATGGCGCTAGCACGAGCGCCATCGCGGTTTGCTAAGGCACGCGCAATACGGTGGTGGTCGTCGTGTGTACGAATGAAAATCTCGCGGCTTTTCCAGATGATCACGCGATCAGAGATCAGGGGCACGTTGTAGATCTGGTCGATCATTTCTTTGACCCATGGATTGGCTGCATATTCCATGATGTTGCCGTGAAACGAGACGTTCATTTGGCGATAGGCCGCATGGTGCTCAGGCAGCAGTGTTTCACTGGCCAAGAGTCTGTCGCCCTCAACGACCAAATTGTGTAAATCTTCTGCGCGTTCTTCCGTCATGTTGTCGGCGGCCAATTTGCAGGCCAGCGCTTCTAGCTCCGCACGCACGACAAAGGCGTGCCGTATATGAGCGGGCGAATATTCCCTCACGTGAAAGCCTTTGTTGCTTTCATAAACCACTAAGCCGGACTGCGCCAGCATAGATAACGCAGTACGCAGTGGCGTGCGCGACACACCCAGCATTTCTGCTACTTGGTTCTGATGCAGTTTCTCTCCTGGTTGTAACTCCCCAGACAGTATGGCCTCGCGCAGTCTTTCTGCGGCGGCTTCTGCGTTGGTTTGGTTTCCAGTCATGACGGTATTCCTGTTCGGGGTTTTCCCTCGTTTATGGATTGATCTGAAAAAATGTATCCATTAATTGGTATATTAGCCGTAAATTTCGATCTAAAGGCTTTTTTAACTATAGATTGGATACATTTTCTTTGCAATGAGATGAAGGTTTAAGCGAAACCCGATTGGCCGCTAAACAGCCAGAATAGTCACACCGTATTACGAGCGGGCCGCCTGCAGCATCTGCAACAACTGTTGATTGAAGCTAGTCTGGTGTGCCTGCCATTGCGGCAACTCGGCATCTTCTTGTGTGGTGTCTTGACCATCCGCTGTACTGAGCCAGCGCTTCCACGGCGTGGTGTAATTCCACACAGATACCTCACCTGTCACATCGCTGCCCACAATACGCCCACGTAAAGCCTGCACAATGTCTTGCATGTGCTGTGTGCGTAATTCGCCTTGATCCCAATTAGTACGCACCACTTCTGGCGAAAAAGCGTCTTTATCCACACTTAAATAGGTGTCTGTATCGCCCTCGGCCAACGTGTCGCACAAGGCTTGTACCATCTCGTCTTCGGTGTCGAATGAACGAAAGAAACTGCCCAAGCCCAACAGCTTCGCCCAGCCGGTATCTACCTTGGTGCTCCAGTAGGTCAGCTTGCCTGCACACAGTGCAGCCAAACGATGTTCCCACGCATGTGCCGCACCCAAATCGGATGAGGTAATACCCACCACATGTACCTTAGCAACAGCGGGCAGCAAGGCCACGCGCTGTACCCACGAGCCACAGTGAATGCCCCACGGGAAGCGCATGTTATCGGGGTGATTATCCAGAATCACCACCTGTACTGGGCGCAGCATATCGTAGCCACCCGCCGCAATACAACGCTGTATAAGCGAAAAACTTAAATGGTGAAAGTCGCCACTGCCCATAAACACCGTGCCATGCTCGTTAAAAGCAGGCATCAGCGCTTCCATTTCAGCTATACGCTTTGCCCACACTGAACGGCGGCACCCAAAACGCACGGCTTCCCGCCAGTCGTTCGAGAGGGTAATACGCTGCTCATTGTCTAAGGTACCGATGGAGTCATCGGTATTGAGCACAACAGGGAACAGCGGTTCAGAAGGGGTTAGGACGTAATCCATTGGCTATCACTTTCAAAACGGTTGGCAAAACGTCTGGCCAACGCACGCAAAATTGGGTTACGTACATACACCATATGACGCGTGGGCGTAAACGTCGCGCCCAACAAAGCCTTCACTCCGGGATCAGTCCAGCCCGCCACATAATGGCTTAAGCCTTTTTCCAGAGCGTATTCCAGATTCACAAACCAGCTTACAAAATACAGGTTCATTTCCCGTGACAAGGGATACGACAATCCTATGTATTTATCCACCAATTTGCCTTGGTGCTCGAAGCACAAATTCCAGCCCAGAAACTCATGAGTTTCAGCGTGCCGGTATTCAAATACGATACCGCCATTGCTTTGGTCGCGCAGCAATTGCGTGAAAAATGCTTTGGTCAGCTTATCGAAGTGCACGTCACTTTGCGCATATACCCCTTGGTACAACGCATAGTATTCATCCACTTTTTGGTCATCATCAAACGCCGCTCCGGTGTGCACACGGGTGACGTCTATCTGCTCACGGGTACGCAACTTACGGCGCAAATAGCGACGTGAGTCTTTGGGCAGCTTGTCCAAGTAGTCTTGGGTACTGGCAAAGTTAATGGGCACATAGGCTAATGCCTGACCTTCCACCGGTACAAAGCCCGCCTGTTTACACGCTGCAACCACGGCATCTGCGTACGCATTATCGTCATCAGACAACAAAGGCGATTGCTGCGGCAGGTCTTTAATGATGGTGAGCTTTTGCGCTTTACAGGGCCCGTTCAATAACGCTTGTACGGCTTCGTTGACACCCAACTGTGGCGGCCACACCGCGTACTCACTGACCGTCGTCCCTACAAAGGCAGTACGGATGGTGAGCCAACGCGACCACATGCTGTAGCCCACAAAACCGGTGATGCGAGCTTTGAACTCGTCATCGGCGGTAGTGAGCAAATCAAAGGGCGCTACAAACGCCGGAACCGGCACGTCTTCCAATACATGAAAACCCTCCGGCGGGTGCCGGAGGAAACATGTATGCAAGGCGGCCGGTTCTAACGCGTTACGTAATAACGGCAACTCTGGCATTAGGCCTGTTTAGCACGTGTGATCAGTTGATCCAGCAAGGCCATTGCTTCATCAATTTCAGCACGTGTAATCATCAGTGAAGGCGCAAAGGTAATAACGTTTTTGTAGTACCCGCCCACATCCAGCACCAAACCACGTTTGCTGCCCTGATAGTCCAAATTACCTTCCAGACCGATATCCACCATTTTGTCCAACAACGCTTTGTTGGGGGTGAAACCGTCTTCAGTACAAATCTCAGCACGCAATGCCAGACCCAGACCATCCACATCGCCGATTTCACGGTGACGTTTTTGCAGGTCGCGCAGGCCATCCAGGAAGTAAGCACCGGCGTCGCAAACTTGTTTACCGAAGTCCATTTCGTGCGTCATTTTCATCACTTCCAGACCAATGGCGGTACCCAATGGGTTAGACGCAAAAGTGGAGTGTGTAGAACCTGGAGGGAACACGGTTGGGTTGATCAACTCTTCACGAGCCCACAAACCGGACAATGGGTTCAAACCGTTAGTCAGTGCTTTAGCAAATACCAATACGTCTGGTTTGATGCCAAAGTTTTCCACAGACCACA
The DNA here is from genome assembly GCA_004791645.1 of Alcaligenaceae bacterium 429. Taxonomy (GTDB): domain Bacteria; phylum Pseudomonadota; class Gammaproteobacteria; order Burkholderiales; family Burkholderiaceae_B; genus Paenalcaligenes. The sequence continues at coordinate 4,630 of SRSN01000081.1, read as the reverse complement.
GCTTACCGGTACGCCAGAAACCCATTTGAATTTCGTCTACGACCAGCAATACACCGTGGTCATCCAATACGCGTTTCAAGCCTGTGAAGAAGTTCGCAGGAGGAATCACGTAACCACCGGTACCTTGAATAGGTTCGATGTAGAACGCTGCGTATTCACACTGGTTAGTTTTAGGATCCCAAATCGCGTGGTATTCGTTTTCAAACTTACGTTCGAAATCGCGCACGATGGAGTCTGCATACTCTTCCGCAGTCATGCCTTTAGGGCGACGGAAAGGGTAGGGGAAAGGAATAAACTGCGCACGGTCACCAAAGTGGCCGTAACGACGACGGTAACGGTAGCTGGAGGTAATGCTGGATGCACCCAAGGTACGGCCGTGATAGCCACCCTCGAACGCAAACATCAGGCTTTTACCACCACTGGCGTTACGTACAATTTTCAGGGAATCTTCAACTGCTTGTGCGCCACCTACGTTGAAGTGCACACGGCCTTGGCTGCCCCATTTTTTCTCGGCGTCCTGTGCAATCACACGGGCCAATTCGATTTTTGTGGGGTGCAGGTATTGGCTAGCAATTTGTGGCAGCGTGTTCAGCTGCTTAGTCATTGCGTCTTCCAGACGACGGTTGCGGTAACCGAAGTTCACCGCGGAATACCACATCTGCAAGTCTAAATAAGGGGTACCCGCGTCATCAAACATGTAACTGCCTTCGCAGCCTGTAAAGATCTTTGGCGGATTAACATAGTGAACGGTATCGCCGAATGAACAATACCGGGCTTCGTCAGCCAACAGGCTGGCAGTGTCGATGGACATGGACGCATATCTCCAAATTAACGTGATGCTGGACACAGTGTGCGCCATCAAGGTGGAATGACTGTCGAGGGATTGTGTACGGATTGTGGAGTAGCGAATTTTGTTATGACACGATGTAATCATCGCCCATCAAAGTACGCGCAACCGGCACTACACCTACCAACGCCATGCCGTGTATAGCCTAGACACGGCATACCTGTGGCGACGCCACCACTCGCCCATGACATAAGATCAAGATTTGTTAACGTGCATATCACCTTAAAAAGATCTGCGACACCACTCATCCAGCAGTACGAAACCTCAAAACCAATCCTTGCACTCGCCTTACTTACCCTCGATAACACGCTATACAGGCGTCATGACTTATGTCACGCTTTGCGAAATTGCCTGTGCATCGCGCAAGAATGGTGTTCTTGCCGACCACAACCGCAATCTGAATGACCCTTTACCCAGTGATGGCAGGCCTATAAGCACATAGGGTCGCGTAGGCTACCTAGAAGCCAACCACTGAGACCTTCCACTCCCATTACGGAAATGGATAGGTGGACCTTATGGATAGCCACACAGCACCATGACTACACCAACGCTATACCTACGCGCTGCCCATGCCAGTGATTTAGCCCCGTTAGGGCAACTCAAACTACGCGCTGCATTGGCGTGGGGTGAACACACCGAAAAACTACGCCAACTGCCTGATATAGATCAGGTAGATCCCAACTTGCTGCCCCAACTGATCGTGGCAGAACTGCAAAAACGCCTCGTAGGCTTTGCCTCACTCGAGCTACGCCCAGCCTTGTCACAAGTGCAATTAGATGACTTGTTTGTAGACCCTGATTACTGGCACCAAGGTATAGGGGCAGCATTGCTACGCGCCGCCGAAAAACGCGCTTACCACTTGGGTGCAACAGAGTTGCAATTGGTTTCTAACCCCAAAGCACGAGAGTTTTACATCAAACAAGGCTATCTATTCCGCACCAACATACGCACCGACTTAGGTGTAGCTCCCGTGTTCTACAAACCGCTGAGCAACTAACTGCTTAGCGGTTTTTGCCGTTTTTTCGCACTAAGGTTTTCCAGAATCCATCTTGTACTCCGTCAGAATGCAGTGGCACTATGAAGCGTTGCTGAGCCTCAGCACGCCATAATTACAACCACAAACGGAGACCTTATATGTCGCACATTCTGACCGTCGCGGCGGCCCAAATGGGACCCATACAACGCACGGATTCCCGCGATGATGTGATCGCACGCATGCTCAAACTGGTGGAAGGTGCCGCTCACCGTGGCGCCCATGTAGTCGTTTTTCCAGAGTTATGCTTAACCCCGTTTTTCCCTCGGTGGTACTACGAAACCATGGCAGAGGCCGATCAATGGTTTGATACACAATGGCCACCAACTGGCATGCAAGCCGTGCTGGATCTGGCGCGACAAAAGGGTGTGATGCTGCAATTTTCCTATGCAGAAAAAACGCCCGACAACCACCACTTCAACACAGCAAGTTTGGTTTCTAGGCACGGCGAAGAAGTACTGAAATACCGCAAAATCCATTTACCCGGTCATGCTGAATACATCGCTGAACGCCCATTACAGCACTTGGAAAAGCGCTATTTTGAAGTGGGTAATTTAGGCTTTCCAGTACGGCGCTTAGACTTTGAAGGCGTCGCTACCTTTAACGCCGGTATGTTGCTGTGCAATGATCGCCGGTGGCCAGAAGCATGGCGCGAATTGGGCCTGCAAGAAGTAGACCTGGTAATGATTGGCTACAACACACCTGTCGCCAACCTAGATGTAAAACACGAACAGCCACCGCACCTTAAAGTGCTGCATTCCAACTTGGTAGTACAGGCAGGTTGCTATCAAAACAACTGTTTTGCGGTGTCCGTTGCCAAAGCGGGGGTAGAAGATGGCCACGCCATGTTTGGTAATTCTATTATTGTGAACCCCTTTGGCGAGATCATCGCCCAAGCCTCTACGTGGTCAGACGAACTGTTAGTGGCCGATTGCGATCTTCGCTTATGTCACGTTAATAGAGCATCAACCTTCAACTTCAGCGCTCATCGTCGCCCGGAAAACTATAGACGAATCGTAGACCAAACCGGCTGGAAACGCCCGGAACACACACTCACCGTTTAAGGGTTTTTCTCTACCACGACACGCTTTTCAGCTAATCCAAGCAGTGCTAGCATTTAAATGTGACCAGATGGTCACTATGTTTGGAGTTAAGCATGACGATTGGTATTGCAGTCGCTGGTGAACACGCCGTAGTGCACGCATTGCGTGTGCTGCGGTGTGCAGAAATATTGGGAACCGGCTCCATTGGTGGCTTTGCTGTGTTGGCGGTTATGGGCGACGACGGTGCTGTGCACTATAGCCAAACCCAAGACGGTGGCAGTCATGCACTGGAGCTTGATCCTGCGTGGCTGAACTACCAACGTGCTGCCTTGATTTCCAGCGGCCCACATAGACCTGAACCCTTGCAGCAATTTCTGCCTAGTCTGCCCGGCGTAGCGCTGATGACAGGGCACAGATTACCCAACAGGCTCACCCCTACAGGCTTGCCCTTAAACCAATTGGCTCTGCAGACACTGCAACAAGGCAGCTCACCCGAATACGCTATACAGAACACTGTCGCTGCCTACCCCGAATACGATGCCGGGTTGATGGCTGTGACCGCAGACGGGCACATTGCCTATGCCAATACCGAGCGTGTGGCGCGACGCCCCGATCAACATCATGGCGCACAGCAATACCAAGACAAAAAGGTTGCGGTGATGCTGAATTCCATCTTTTTTGCGCCGCACCTGACACCGCACATCGCCACCTTGTTGTGCGATGTAGCGTGGCAAGAACCAGCCCCTTCCAGCCAAACGGGAGCCATGCTGCTGACGGTGCCTGATCACTGCCCGCTATTGCCTGCCCCGCATGACCAAATAGTAGTGGACCCCATTACCGCCACCGTGCAATGCATTTACACTGCAGATCCCTTCGTGCAGCACGCCGAAGGTCGCTGTGTCGCCATTCAAGGTGGTTGTGCAGCGGTAACTACGGATGGCTATGTGCTGGGCACCTGTTTACACGACCTGCTAGGACATAAACTCGGTGACCATCTGCAGCGTGTGCTGCCGCATCACCCACCCTTGTCTTTGATCATAGGAGCACACGTATGACCCTAACTCGTCGTCAACAGACCGAACAAAAAATCATGCAGGCGCTGGAAGACCAAATCTGCGAAACCGGCATGATGGGCGTAGGCGTTAATGCCATTGCGAAACGCGCAGGCGTCAGCAAAGAACTGATCTATCGCTACTTCAATGGCCTACCTGGTCTGATGCTGCAATGGATGCAAACACAGGATTTCTGGACGGGGAAATCGTCCATGCTGCTGGACGACAAAGCTGAAGCTCGTAGCCCGCAGCAATTGATTCTCACCATGTTGAACGCGCAAATTACGGCACTGGCCAGTAACGACGCCTTGAAAGAAATTCGACGTTGGGAGCTGATTGAGCGCAACGATGTGAGCGCACAGTTGGCAACCCGCCGTGAGAAAGCCGCTCGTACCTTTATTGATGCGCTGACTTCAGTGAACGATGACGAAGATGCCGACTTGGCTGCCATGGTAGGCATCATGCTGGCTGGCGTGTTGTACCTGTCGTTGCGTTCCAAGACAGAAACCCATTTCTTGGGGGTGCCGCTACGCACCGAAGAGGGCTGGGATCGCATCCAAAAAGCGTTGATTCAGCTTAGCGCCAGCCTACCCGAACCGTTGAAAGAACAATCTCTGGAAAGTTTACGGAAGCAGTCTCCCGACCCGTCTTAGCC
>SRSN01000080.1 GCA_004791645.1 Alcaligenaceae bacterium 429 | reverse complement strand
AAAGCCTAGGGTTTTCTGGCTCTGGTTATGCGTAGCCTTATATAAGCTGACCGCCGGAAAATATGCCGGAATCAATTGCTGTTTAATTTCTTCATAGTCTTCTGATTTTAAGAAATCATGAGTCGCCAACACTGAGGTGGACCATATCTCTAACAAACATGGGTAATCTGCTGTAGATGCAGTATCTATGCGTATAGTCATTTTCTTCCTTTTGCTACTTCACTACGGGTTAACACGTGGCACAGCTATTTTTACCAGTTCGCCGACTTTCCAGTACATCTTCGCTCCGCTCATTCACGACTACATGGAGCTTACTCTAAAGCCTTACGTTGCGTTAGGGGCAATAGGTGGTGCGGATTGTGTTGCAAAAAACATCACGCCCTACACGTTTTAGCGTGCAGGGCGTGATGTTTTATGGGAATTGGTGAGCCATTGCTGTACTCACATTATTTGGTTTAGTGGTTGCTGTCCCGCAGTGGGGGTTGGAAGCTACGCAAGCGCAGTGCATTACCCAAGACAAACACGCTAGACAATGCCATGGCGCCGGCCGCAAAAATTGGTGACAGTAGTACCCCCCATGCTGGGTACAGAGCACCAGCTGCGACGGGAATCAGCGCTGTGTTGTAGGCAAATGCCCAGAACAAGTTCTGACGAATATTGCCAATGGTGGCTTTAGATAGGGCAATAGCGTTAGGCACACCTTGCAGACTACCTGACATCAGCACTACGTCTGCAGACTCTACCGCTACGTCTGTACCGGTACCAATGGCCAAACCTACATCGGCTTCGGCTAAAGCTGGGGCATCGTTAATGCCGTCACCCACGAAGGCCACCTTGCCGTAATTGGCTTTGAGTTTACGTACTGCATCTACTTTGCCTTCAGGCAGCACCTCTGCCACGACTTCGTCTATACCCAGTTGTTTAGCAATAGCGCGGGCAGTATGCTCGTTATCGCCCGTAATCATCGCTACTTTTAAGCCTAACTGGTGCAAGGCCTCTATAGCAGCAGGCGTGGAGGCCTTAATGGGATCGGCGACGGCGATAATGGCTGCCAAGCGACCGTTAATCGCTGCATACAGAGGTGATTTACCTTCACTGCCCAGACGTTGTGCTGTCTGGCTAAAGCTGCTCACGTCTAAACCTAATTCATGCATATAGCGGTCGGCACCGATTTCCACACGGGTGTTTTCACCCACCATGGCGCGTACCCCCATACCAGTGACCGAGTTGAAGTCATCCAAGGCAGGAAGTGTCAGCCCCTCTGCATTAGCGGCGTCAACAATGGCGCGGGCAATAGGGTGCTCAGAACGCGCTTCTACGGCAGCAACTTGAGCCAGTACGTGTTGGCGATCAAAGCCTTCAGCAACTTCTAGATCAGTGAGGGATGGATGGCCTTCCGTTAACGTACCGGTTTTATCTACTGCTACAACGCTAGCATCTTTAAGCAGTTGTAGCGCTTCGCCTTTACGGAACAATACGCCCATTTCAGCACCACGACCTGTACCCACCATAATAGAGGTAGGTGTGGCCAAGCCCATAGCGCAAGGGCAAGCAATGATCAGCACGGCTACGGCATTCACCAATGCAAAGGTAAGCGCTGGTGATGGGCCAAAAATCAGCCAAATTAAGAAGGTTAACAGCGCAGCCACCATCACAGCGGGTACAAACCACAGCGTGACTTTGTCTACCACGGCTTGTATAGGCAGCTTAGAGCCCTGCGCTTGTTCCACTAGCCTAATGATTTGCGCCAGCATGGTTTGCCCACCTACGGCAGTCGCACGCAGAGAGAAGGCACCTGTCTGGTTCACCGTACCGCCTACTACAGTGCTACCCGCTGCTTTTTCTACGGGAATAGGCTCGCCTGTAATCATGGACTCGTCTACATAGCTGTTGCCTTGTGTGACTTCACCATCTACAGGAATACGTTCACCAGGGCGTACTTCTACTAGGTCTCCAGTGACCACTTCGGCGATAGGAATATCTACCATGTTGCCGTCACGTAAGACGTGAGCCACTTTGGCTTGTAAGCCTACTAAGCGCTTGATAGCTTCAGAGGTTCGGCCTTTAGCGCGGGCTTCTAGGTAACGACCTAATAAAATCAGAGCGACGATGACCGCAGCAGCTTCGTAATACACATTAACAGTACCAGCGGGTAGTACCGACGGCATGAAGGTGGCTACTACCGAGTAAGCAAAAGCGGCAGCTGTACCCACGGCAACCAGTGAGTTCATGTCTGGAGCCAAGCGAAACAGTGCCGGAAAACCTTTGGTGTAAAAGCGGCGGCCTGGGATCAACAGTACTAAGGCAGTCAGTACAAATTGCAGGTACCAGCTTTCTTGAATACCAATAGTGCGTGCTACCCATTCGTGCATACCGGGAATTAAGTGTGATCCCATTTCCAGTACGAATACAGGCAGTGCTAATACCGTAGCCAGCATCAGATCGCGTTTTAACGCAGCGCGTTCAGCGTCTTTCTTTTCAGCATTTTCATCGTCATTTTGCAATGAGGTATCAATAAGCTTGGCGTCATAACCAGCTTTAGCTACCGCTGCAATAAGGTCGTCTGTGCTGGCTACACCACGTATGGTGGCACGCTCTGTGGCTAAGTTGACGACGGCCTCATTAACACCCGGAACTGCTTTAAGCGCACGTTCTACTCTGCCCACACAAGAGGCGCATGTCATGCCTTCTACAGATAGTTCTACGCTACCGGCGGGTACGGTGTAGCCGGATTTCTCAACGGCTTGCACCAAGGCTTGTCTATCAATTTGGCCTGAAACCTGTATATCAGCACGTTCGGTAGCAAGGTTTACAGACACGGTGCTTACGCCTTCCACCTTAGAGAGTGCGGCTTCAACGCGACCTACACAGCTTGCACAACTCATGCCTTCAATAGGTAGGCTAATGGTTGTGGCAGGGGCTGAATCCTGCTTGCTTCTGGACTCACTCATATGTGGCTCCCAATAGTTTAATAACGCATAACCTGAAGCATAAACATTGCCATAAGGTTAAGGTCAAGCCTTGAACGCAGCAAAAAAACATCAGTATGGTAGCAGGGAATATCTGCACCTTTTACGTCAAGAGGTAGGGGGCATTGCAGCAGGTAGTGTTGTGCATGAGAAGCCAGCTTAGGGCTGATGTAGGGCCAGCCCTAAGCATAAAGGGTTTAGAAGGTCACCCGCATGGTGGCCCAGAACGTGCGGCCCGGGTTATTGATAGATGTGTTAGAGGCATAACCGAAGCCTGCATTACCCGCTAAATTCAGGTGTTCGCTATAGGTGCGGTTAAACACGTTATCTACCCCGACGCTGAAGGTTAGGTTTTTGTTGGCTTGATAAGCCGTATGCAGTGCTAAGGTGCTAAAGCCGTTACTAGGCCCGAAGTCTTTACCTACTACGTTACCTTGGTTCAACGCATAGCGACTTTGTCTGGACACAATGCGCCACAAAGCACCAGCAGACCATTTACCTGACTCGTAGCCTAGGCTTAAACGCGTTTCTAGCGGGGGGATTTGCGGTAGCGCTTGGTGTTCGCTAGTGTTTTTACCCCACGAGTACGCAACGGTGGTGCCCAGCTTCCATTCCGAGGATAAGGCATATTCCACGCCTAATTCGCCCCCAAAAATACGTGCATTGACATTAGAGACTTGGCTCATACTGCCCATCATGCCGCCGGGGCGATAGTTAAACAGGATGAAGTCTTGCACGTGACCTACGTATGCCGAGGCCCAGATATCCCACGCATCCGTTTTGTGCTGAAGCCCAATATCTACCTGTGTGGTTTTCTCTGGCTTAATGCTATCAAAGGCATTTTTGCTGCCAGGTGTACCCATATTAGGAGAGAACAGTTCCCAGTAATCTGGCATACGTTGTACATGACCCAATCCGGCATAGAAGCTAGTGGAGTCGCCTAGCTTTTGCTCTAAGCGTAAGAAGCCACTATATAAGGTATCAGTACGGCGTTGGTTATGGGTTAGGCTGGCTTCTCGGTAGTCTTTCACGCTAGCGAAATCAACACGCATGCCAGCAATGATCTTCTGGGTGTCCGTAGTTTGCCAACGCAACTCTGAGAACACACCAGTATTTTCAAACTGTGCGTCTTTGACGCGAGGTTTGTCACGGTGGGTGTTGAGCATGCCACGGCGTGCACGATGTCGGCTGCGCTGTGTGTCTAGGCCTACATCCATTTTTACGTCGTCAGACAAACTGAATTGAGTTGCCAATCTACCGCCCCACGTAGCTCGGTCTACGTTAGAGGTCATGGGCATTTTCATGCCACCCGAAGGACTAAACTCGCGCAGGCTGAAGTTGTCCATGTCATGGTCGGCGTAGTTGTAGTACACCTGTGCTTCAACTTTGTGCCAGTTGTCGTTGAGGTTTTCTTGCTCAAAGCGTAAGGCAACGCTTTGGCGTTTGAACTTCACGCCATCCATGCCGCGACCGGCGTAACGGGCTTCACCATCGCCAGCACCGGCAGATAGCTCTATACGAGTGTCGTCATTAGGCGTTAAACCTACTGCGACATCCGTATTCCACTTTTTCCATTTGGAAGGCACCTTGTCACCATTACCATCTTCGTAGTCTTGGGAGTGGGAGTTATTGGCCGTAATGCGGGCGTAGTACTGTGAGTTACCAACGGCTAAGTCGGCAGACTGGTCATTACGCCCCCAAGAGCCTCCAGTTAAACTGCCATCAAACTGTACAGGTTGGCCCTCGTCAAATACAGGGGCTTTTCTATCAAATCTAATGGTGCCGGCTGATGCACCTGGCCCCCACAGTACGGTTTGCGGTCCTTTGATGACTTCTAGCTCATCAAAGTTTTGTGGGGAAATGTACGAGGTGGGGTTATCCATGCGGCTAGGGCAGGCACCGGGCATATAGCTGTTATTGGCCAAAATAGCCAGGCGCGAACCGAACATGCCACGAAATACAGGGTCGCCATTGCTGCCGCCGTTACGGATGGCGCTAAAGCCGGCAATCGTCGACAAATAATCAGAGCCGTCACTGGCAGGCAAGGGTTGTCGAGGCTGTTTAGGGTCAGTCACGAAATGCAGTGGCGTTTGGTTTGGCTTCACACTAGTGACCACCAATGGATCAAAGAGTTTGGTAGGTGGTGTGTGCGTATCAGCAGCGTAAGCGTATGGGTAGGCGCAGCACAGCGCCACCGCTGCGGCGCAAGGCCGCAGGTAGAAAAAGGGTGACATACATATCCTGAAGTAAACGTTGAACGTACGAAGAAAGTGCGATCAGGTCCATTCAGGTGGGGCACGGGCACCTAGCGGTGGGCCGCAGATGCCGTGGGCGCAGTGTTCCGTTTGTGTTCCAAGAGCTAACCACGGGTAGCTGTACCAGCTCTTGGCGACCACAGCGAGTGTGCTATCTAGCGCATCGGGTAGTAATTCTATGTGAACGAGAAAAGCCGGACAGGTGGCATGGCCGGGGGCTTGGTGTGTCTCGTCGCTAGAAGATTCAGCGGCAAAAAGCAGTTCTAAGCGTTGTGAGCTATAGCTGCCGTCTGCAGTACAGAACGTAAGTTCAAAGGTGCCGTCTCGCCATGCATCAGCGCTGGGCATATAGCCCATAGGCAGTGCGCTACGCAACAGTAGAGCGCAGAATAAAAAGGGCAGCCACAGGTAGCGGTTACCTAGCAGATGGGTGAGGCGTTGGGACGTCAAAGCACTATTGTTTTTGTTTATGACGAGACGATATAGTGCTAAGTATAGAACGTTACAACTTTATACGGCTATCTCTGTGACGGCTGAACCACTAAACACAAACGCCGCATTTTGAAGGCGGCGTTTGTAGGTGCTGCAGTAATGGGCGATTAGGTCAGCAGGTTACGTGCCATCGCTAATACGTCTTTACCTTCCCCTGCCAAAATGGCTTTGGCCGAATACAGTGCAGTGCCAAAGACTTGGTCTGCACCTACCTTAGGTGGCATGATCAGTTCAAAGCGGTCGGTGACTACATCCAGCAGAGCAGGGCCTGGCTCGTTGATCCAGTCGCGAACAGCTTGGTCCACATCGGCACTTTTTTCTACACGGCGTGACCAGAAGCCAATGGCTTCAGCCACTTTCGCAAAGTCTGGGTTATGCAGGTCGGTAAAGGCACTGATCAGGCCTTCTACTTTTTGCTCCAGATCCACAAAGCCCAGTGCGCCGTTGTTAATGATGCAAACCTTAATGGGCAAGCGTTCTTGTATAGCCGTCAGCAAATCACCCATGAGCATGGCCAAACCACCGTCACCCGATAATGAGATGACTTGTCTTTCTGGGAATGCGGCTTTAGCGCCTAGCGCTTGCGGCATCGCACCGGCCATCGTGCCATGCGTTAAGGAAATCACGCGGCGGTTTTTACCAGTAGAAGGTACATGACGTAAGCACCACAACATGGCCGTACCACCGTCTGCCGTATAGATAGCATCGTCAGCCGCATGTTTAGCAATAGTTTCCACCAAGTATTGCGGATGAATAGGGCGGCCTGGCTGGTCGATGTTGTGCTTTTCTTCTTTGGCTTTATCTTTAGTGTAGAGATCCAAAGCAGCTTTAAGGAAAGTGTCGTCTTGGCGTGCATTGACCAGTGGTAGCAAAGCTTGCAGGGTATCTGGAATATTACCCACTACACCCACGTCAACGGGGTGACGTCTGCCAATGTGGGTGTTATCAATATCTACTTGAATGATTTTGGCGTTTTCGGGGTAGAACTGGCGCCATGCAAAATCACAACCCAGCAGTAGCAAGGTGTCGCAGTTGGCAAGTGTATGAACCCCGGCGTAGTAGCCCAACATGCCGGCCATACCTACATCAAAGGGGTTATCGTGAGCCAAGAAATCTGTGGCACGTGATGTGTGTACTACTGGAGCACGTAGCTTTTCGGCTAGCGCCACGACGTGATCGTGCGCCAGTTCGCAGCCAGAACCACCATAGATAGCAATTTTCTTACCGGCATTTAGCAGGTCGGCGATGCGTTGCACCTCAGACTCTGAAGGCAAAACACGAGGCTGAGCATGATGAACGGTGTAGTGGTAGGGTGTTTTAGGCGCAGGTGCCATCGACACATCGGCTGGCACAATCAATACTGCCACACCGCGTTTCGCCAAGGCGGCTTGTGCTGCCATGACTGTCAAGCGCTGGGCTTGCTCGGGTGTACGTATTTCTTCACAAAATACCGAGCAGCTTTCGTATACCGATTTGAAATCTACTTCTTGGGGGAAGTCAAAACCCAGCTCGTCGCGAACAATCTGGCTGGCAATTAAGACTACGGGCGCGCGGTTACGATGGCTTTCCATCAAACCATTGATGAAGTGCAAACTGCCAGGGCCACATGAGCCAGCGCAGGCAGTGAGTTCGCCGGTAAGCATAGAATCTGCACCAGCAGCAAAGCCGCCAACTTCTTCGTGCCGTACATGAATCCAACGCATATTCTTGTTGGTACGAATGGCGTCAGTAATGTAATTTAAGGTGTCACCTGGAACGCCGTACCAGCGTTTGACGCCAGCCTGTTCCAGAGTGTCGACAATAACTTGTGCTACGGATTGGGACATGCGTGACTCCTGTTTGATCAGTTAAAAACGGCTAAAGTAATTTTCCTGCAGAGTTACTCTTTGTATTGTAGTCAGATTATTTGAAAAACAATCTTGGCCTTTACTATCCTTTAGACGTAATAAAAAACAGCTCTCTAATCCATCAGGGAAGATCAGAGAGCTGGCACAGCAAGCGCTGTAAACAGGGAGTAGTTAATGGAGGTGGTTTAGCTAGTTGTATGGCAGAAGCTTTGCTTAGCGTTTGACCATACGAATCTGGAATGTGCTGCCGGGTAACCCAGCAAATACCAAGGCGCCTTGTTCGGGCAGAGTAATAGGGGTGGCGCCATCCACCACACTGTAGTGCAGGGTGTTGGCTTCACCGTCGTAAATAGCGTATGCACCCTTATCTGGCACCGTGATCTGAGGCTCATAGCCAGCGGTTGCGGGCGTCAAACCAAACCATGTTGCTAAGCCATCAGCGGCAATTTCTACGTGCTGTGTATCAAGCGTTAAGGCGGTGATGGATTGCTGGCTGATCAACACATCATCGTTTAGGTGCAGATACTCCTTCCCGCCGCGTGTTTCAAAGGTGGCTAGTTGTGTTTCTCGTCCTGCTTGGCCGGGAATTTGCACTTCGCTGACGGCACTCTTGGCATCACGTATGCGTTTGGCTCCCCAATAGCCCTCGAAGTCTTTAGTAACCTGTACTTCTTCAGGCGGTAAGCCCGTTAAGAAACGCTCTGAGTTATAAACCAATTTTACGGGGTAGTAGCGCACACCATTGCGGGCCGCCCATGCTGCCTTAGTGCTAGCGTTTAATGGGTTGGGTTGTAGCTTCTGAGCTTGAAACTCAGAGGTGGCTTCTTGCCCTAAAAGAGGGTGTGTACCGTAGCGGCGTACCCATAAATAGGTGCGGCCATTGGCGGCGTCTACAAACTCTATGCGTGTGCTGCGGTCAGGGCTCACAAACCCTTGGTTGCCGGCGTATTGAAAGCTTTGCATGTCGGCATCAGGTACATCAACATTGAGTTCGCCTGCTTGGCTAATGGTGATGGTTAAGCGACCATCGCTATGGGCGTATTCCCCCGCGTAAGAGGCCAACTGTTGGGGCATGATGACGCCAGCTAATACGGGAAAGCTTTTCTCGACCAACGAGGTTGTAGCGATGCCTTTGGTTGCCAACGCTTGCAATAGCAGTTTGGTGGCCAGTTGTTGATTGAGGCTGCTGCTGCCACCTGTACTAAGTACCACGGCAGCCATGTTTTGCTGTGGTAGTACAACGAGTGAGGCATGGTGTGAGGTGATGTCACCGCCTTTGGCTAATGCTTGGATGCGTAGGTCATTAAAAGGGTACAGCTTGACGCTATCCCATCCCAACCCGTAGTTGCCGCTATCATCTGCTTCAGCAGGCCATAAGCCTCGACGGTACTCAGCAGCTTGCATTTGGGCTAAGGAGTCTTCAGACAATATGCCTGCGCCATTTTGCATGAATACACGAGCAAACGAGGCCATGTCTTCTGCCGTAGAGTTGATACCACCAGAAGCGATGACGTTGTAGTGTATCCAAGGCCAGTAGGTGGACGGGTCTTCAGGTTTAAAGTAGGCATAGTCAGCCGTGGCCGATGTGTTTTCGGGCGTGCTGCTGTGCGTCATCCGCAAGGGACGTAGGAAAGTGTCGGTGATGTATTGCGTGAAGCTTTTGCCACTCACACGTTCCACCAATTTTTCGGACAGGGTGAAACAGCTGTTGCAGTACACCGAGTACGCACCAGGGTCGGCATTCAGTTCTTGCGTAGACAGAATGGTTAAAAAGTTGTCGTAGCCGTCAGTAGAATTATCACCACTAATCAAGGCATCGTTGACGTAATCGTCACCACGTAAGCCTGCTGAATGGTTCAACAACATACGCGCTGTGATGCGCTTATATCGTGGGTCTGCCATGGTGAAGTCAGGCAAATAACGATAAATAGGTGTGTCTAGATTCAACGCATTAGTTTCAGCCAGTTTCATTACACTGGCTGCAGCGAACATTTTGCTGACCGACCCTATGCCATAGACAGTTTCATGGTTTAGTGGCTTGACGTTCTCACCTACCTGTCCAGAAACCAAGATGGTATCCAGATCAATGAGTGCATACTGCACGCTGGTGTAATCCGAGCTTTGCACTAGGTTCTCGGCTAAGGTTTTGGCGAAACGATCGAGTGCCAACGTAGTGCGACTGTCTTGAAAGGTGGCGGTGTGAGCCATAGTTTGAGCGTGTGCAGCGCCGGATAAGGCAGCACAAAGAGCCACAAGAAGAATGGTTGTTTTTGTTTTGAGTTGCTGGGTCCGCAGCATGGAACATCCTCGGTGTAGATCAGATCATGGCAGGATAGTGCCAAGGTAGCCTGCATTATGCGTGCCTATTGTTGGCCTTCTGTGGGCTAATTGTTGCCGTTGTGTGTAGGCGAAAAAGGCTAGATAACGAGCACAGAACAGCAGCCTTCAGGCGGTGTGAAAACCTTAGCGTGCTCAAGACGCTGTCAAGAAATGAAGCAATAAGGTGCGTGCCGTTTTTTGTGAGTTGGCTATGATAGCGCTAACAAAAGCGTAATCTTGAGAGGGGTTTGTGAATCTACATCATGCGTATTTTACTGATTGAGGACGAGCCAGATCTGGCGCTATGGCTGACGCGTAGCCTAGAAAAAAAAGGGTTCGCGGTGGAATGGGCAAACGATGGCTTGGTTGCTCATCACCGCTTACAAGTAGAAGAGTTCGAGGCATTGGTGCTGGATTTGGGGCTACCCAGTCTGGATGGCAGAGCATTGTTGCAACGATTGCGCTCTAACGATAATCGTACGCCCGTACTCATTTTGACGGCACGAGACTCCTTGCAAGAGCGTGTGGAGACCTTAGAGTGCGGAGCAGATGACTTCTTGCCCAAGCCTTTTCAAATAGAAGAACTGGTGGCGCGTATTAATGCGTTGATTCGACGTAGCCGCGGCAAAGATAAGCCGCGTATGGCCTGTGCAGGGTTGGTGTACGACTTATCATCGCAGCGTTTCAGCTTGGATGGCGTGGCGCTTTCCGTGTCACCTAGAGAAGCGGAAGTGCTGCGCTTATTGGTAAGTCGTAGTGGTGAACCGGTGAATAAAAAGTACATTCTGGAGCGCCTAAACGACCAAGATGTAGAGGAAATCAACATTGAGGCTATAGAGGTGCTTATCCATAGACTACGCAAAAAACTGCAGCATTCGGACGTGCAGATCAGCACCTTACGTGGTGTGGGGTATTGCTTAGAGCCGGTGGATGATGATGGCGTGTAATCGCAATATGGGCAATGCTGGAGGTACTGACGCATGTTAAAAAGCCTGCGTTCTACGCTGCTTTCTATTTTGATTCCTGCGGCGGTGGTGACGTCCGGCGTGTCGCTGGTGATTTCCAGCTTAGAGCTGACCGAGCAAGTGAATGCCGCCTTTGATAGGGCGTTGGCGGGGGCGTTGAAATCCATGGAAGCCAATGTACGCACCATTAGCGGTGGGCTGGCGATGGAGCAATCCTATTACATGATGGAGTTCATGGAATACACCATCAGTAGCCAAGTGTATTTTCGTGCAGTCACCGAAGATGGTTTATCGGAAATTGGTTTTGCCGGCATGCCGTTGCCCGCTGAAAAATTAGAAAACAATAAGCCTGTGTTTTACAACGCTGAATACTTAGGCGAGCCTTTACGTATTGCGGCAGTGGTGATGCGTTCAGGAGGGCGTTTAAATACCTTTCAAGACAGTCGCATCATTATTCAGGCAGGCGAAAACGTGAGTGATCGCAATGCCTTTATTAGTAAGGTGGTGCTGCAAAACTTGGTGCAAGACGTCATCACCCTCATCTTGTTCATTCTATTAATTCTGGGTGGCACGTTGTTGGCGTTGCGTCCGCTGCGCAAAACCAGCGAGGCGGTACGATTGCGATCGTCCGATAACTTACAGCCTATAGATGAAACCAGTTTGCCACGTGAGGTACGTCCACTGGTGCAGACCATTAATCTGCATATGGAACGTTACGCGCTGAAATCCAGAGAACAGCAGCAGTTCTTAGATGATGCGTCACACCAGCTTAAAACCCCCTTAGCCGTGTTGCTGACCCAAGTGGACTTTGCCCGTTCCATTGCGAAAACCGATGAGATGAAAGAGGTGCTAGAGGCGATACAAACGCGCTTGAACAATACTGTACAGATGACGCACCAGTTGGTGGCGTTATCCAGAGTGCATGATGCGGCTGATCAGTTGCGTACCAAAGCCGAGTTTGAGTCAGTGGATCTGTGTCAGGTAGCAGCAGAGGTAGTGGATGAACTGTGGCGTTTAGCGCGATCTAAAAAACAAGACTTAGGGTTAGAGCTACCGGATATTCCTGTACGTATTACGGGTGTGCACTGGTTGCTCTTGCAGGCAGTGAGCAATGTAGTGAGTAATGCCATCAAATATTGCCCAAAGGGCGCAACGATTACGGTGTCAGTCGCGGGCAACGGGCGCGATTGCATCTTGCGTGTGGAAGACAATGGCCCGGGTATGAACGAGGCCGATAGGGCTAAAGCAGGGCATAGATTTAGGCGCGGCGAAGCAGGTAAGGCGCAGCAAGGGTCAGGATTAGGGTTGGCTATTGTGCAAGCCACAGCACAAATTCATAAGGCCAGCATGCATTTGGCAACGGGCGAGAACAACACAGGATTGGTGGTGGAGTTGCGTTTTAGCAGCGCGGCGTGATTACCCAAATAACTGGGGAATACCCTTGAAGCGTGCAGAAACTGCATAAACTGAAAGGTGAGTGAAAGCTTCGCTACGTTAAGGTGCGTGTACTACAACAAGGATGGACTTTCTGGAGAGGTGACATGATGACACGCACTACGCTTCGTACGCTGTTGGTGAGTAGCATGATTGGCTTGAGTAGTCTGGCAATGACCGTACAAGCTCAACAACCTACTAAGCCTGAATGTATTGCTCCTGCACAACCAGGGGGCGGTTTTGATCTGACTTGCCGGGTTGCAGTAAACGGTTTTCTGGAAACAGGCGGTTTGGACCAGCCTATGCGCACCATCTATATGCCAGGTGGCGTAGGGGCGGTGGCGTATAACCACGTGGTTGCACAGCGTGCCAGTGATGCCAATGCGATCACTGCTTTTTCCGGTGGTTCGTTATTGAACCTCGCACAAGGGAAGTTTGGTAAGTATTCTGAAAATGATGTGCGCTGGGTAGCGTCTATCGGTAGTGATTATGGTGTGGCGATTGTACGTAACGATTCTCCTTTTCAAGATTTGAATTCGTTGATGGAGGCGTTTAAAGCCGATCCCACAAAAATAGTATTAGGGGCAGGTGGTTCTGTAGGTGGTCAAGATTGGATGAAAGCAGCCTTAACGGCGCGAGCAGCCGATGTAGACTTCCGCAGAATGCGTTTTGTGGCGTTTGAAGGTGGTGGTGAAGCCATGACTGCTTTGCGCGGCGGTCATATTCAAGCCTATATGGGTGATGCGGCAGAAGCCTACACTATGTTGGAGGGTGGTGCTCCTATACGAGTGCTGGCCGTCTTCAACGACAAACGTTTGGATGGTGCTTTGGCCGATGTTCCTACGGCTAAAGAGCAAGGCTTTGACATTGAGTGGCCTATTATTCGTGGCTTCTACGTAGGCCCTAAAGTGTCAGACGAGCAGTATCAATGGTGGGTAGCTGCATTCGATAAATTGATGCAAACCCCCGAGTTTGCTCAATTGCAGCAACAGCAAGGGTTGTTTCCGTTCAACATGACCGGTGCTGAGTTGGATACGTATGTAAAAGGCAAAGTAGTGGAGTACCGCGAACTCGCCGACTCTTTTGGCCTAATCAAAAAATAATGCTTTGATCCCCTCTTTAGCCCGGTAACGATTTACCGGGCATCTTTTTCCTGCCTGTTTGATGCAGGAGATTCAGGAGACTTCATGATGACGCTAAATAATCGCGTGCTAGGTGTGAGCGCGCTGGTTTTTGCCGCCCTAATCACGGCTTTTGGCTATGACTTGGAACCACCGTTTTCCTATGAGCCTGTAGGTCCTAAAGCTTTCCCGTTGTTGCTGGCGTTCATTATCGCGCTGTGCGGGTTGAGGCTCATATTCAAAGGCGGTGGTGAAGTGGCGCCCAATCCCCCTGGTGCTACGGCTCGTATTGTAGTGATGGTGGGAGTATTGGCTGGATATGCCTGGTTATTCCAATGGTTAGGTTTTATCGTTGCAACAGCGTTGATGGCTATCTGTGTGGGACGATTGTTTGGTGCCTCATGGAAGCAATCCATCATCGGTGGTGTAGGCATGGGTATAGGGCTGTTTCTGTTGTTTGACTTGGCTTTAGATGTGGTCCTACCGCATGGCATCTTGGGAGAATGGCTATGAGTGATACTTTGACGTATCTGGGCATAGGTTTTGGGGTGGCATTTTCAGGGCTGAATCTGCTGGTGGCAGCGATTGGTTCGTTCATTGGCACCATTGTTGGTGTGTTGCCCGGCTTAGGCCCCATTAATGGCGTTGCTATGCTGGTGCCTATTGCCTTTGCGATGAAATTACCACCAGAGTCGGCATTGATTCTGCTGGCCCAAACGCTACCGCCCAATTCGCCAACAACGGCGCCAGTAAT
>SRSN01000007.1 GCA_004791645.1 Alcaligenaceae bacterium 429 | reverse complement strand
GTCTCTGCAGAGAAAAGCAATTCGGCAGTGTTTCTGCAGTTAGAACTGTCTGGGCTAGGTGCAGTAGGCCCTGATCCGATGAAGATGTTGCGTGAGCGTATTGTCGGGTATGAACCCATTACGCCAACTAGCACAGAAACAACCACCTTCGAGAGGTATGAATAAAGATGCGGTTACGCTGTTCTAAATTTGTGTTGTCAGGAAGTCTGGCTCTGGTGTCTACGCTGTTCGCTGTGACAGCGGGAGCCCAGCAGACCGCTCAACCCGCAGAACGTTCTGCCCGCTTCGTCGATGGTATTGCCGCGATTGTTGATTCTCAGGTGATTACGCTACGTCAGGTGGATAGTGAGGCAGCCGTAATTGCTAAGCAGTTGCAGGCGCAGAATATTCCTCTGCCCGATCAAGAAACGCTGCGTTTGCAGGTGTTGAATAGACTGATTGATCAGACTATTCAAGAGCAAGAGGGTAAACGCTTGGGTATAGTGATTACGCCTGAGTTTTTGGAAAATGCCGTGAAAATGGTGGCTGAGCGTAATAAGCTCACCCCTGAAAAACTGCGCCAAGAAATCACCAAAACAGGCATGACGTGGGATGAGTACCTCAAAACCTTACGCCATGACTTGCTGTTAGATCAATTGCGTCAACGTATGGTGGATGAGCGTATCTACATCAGTGATGCAGAAGTGGATGCCTATCTGAAAAGCCAAGGCGTGCAAGCGCGTAGTAATACTGCTGTGAGTCAGCCCTCTGCTGCGGCGAGCCCCATCTACATTGAATTGGCACAGATTCTGGTGCGAGTACCTGAGGGTGCGGACAGCAACACCGAACGCAATCAGCGTTTGAAGGCAGAGGCATTGCTGGCACGTGTGAAAGCGGGTGAAGACTTTGCGGGTGTGGCTGCGGCGGCCTCTGAAGGTCCCGAAGCGCTGACTGG
The DNA here is from genome assembly GCA_004791645.1 of Alcaligenaceae bacterium 429. Taxonomy (GTDB): domain Bacteria; phylum Pseudomonadota; class Gammaproteobacteria; order Burkholderiales; family Burkholderiaceae_B; genus Paenalcaligenes. The sequence continues at coordinate 36,205 of SRSN01000007.1, read as the reverse complement.
TGGTGTGCTGGGTATTCGTCCTTTGACGGGTTGGCCTGATCTGTTCATTGAGAACATCAAAGACCTGTCTTCTGGCCAAGTTAGTGGTTTGGTGCGCAGTGGGCAGGGTTATCACATCCTGAAAGTGACGCATCACGGGGGGCAAGACAATAACGTAGACCCTTCCTTGGGGCATGGCCAAACATCTGGCGCGCCTGCAGAGCAAGGCCCTATGATGGTTACGCAAACAAAAGCACGCCATATCCTAATCAAGTTGTCGCAAGTGCGTGATGACGAGCAGGCTAAAGAGCGTATTGAGCAGCTGAAACAGCGTATTAATCAGGGTGAGTCTTTTGAGGTGCTGGCTCGCAGTAACTCTGAAGATAGCACTGCGCCGCAAGGTGGTGACTTGGGTTGGTTAACTCCAGGTGAAACCGTGCCGGCGTTTGAGCAAGCTATGGATTCATTGCAGCCAGGTCAGGTGAGTGAGCCAGTACGTTCACAGTTTGGTTGGCACTTGATTCGTGTAGATGATAGACGCACCAAAAATATGGAAAATGAGTACCGTCGCATGCAGGCGCGTCAGCACTTGTTCGAACAGCGCGTAGAGCCTGCATTGGATGACTGGCTGAGCCAGTTGCGCGGTAGTGTATATATAGATAATCGCTTAGAGAAAGCGTTGTCGTCGGAGCAGTAAACAGCATGGCTAAACATGAAGCCCGCAAGCGATTCGGACAGAATTTTTTGCATGATCTTTCCGTAATCGATGATATTGTGCGGGCGATAGATTTACGTCACGACGATAAAGTGATTGAGATTGGTCCCGGTTTGGCCGCGTTAACGCGGCCATTATCGGAGCGCTTAGACCATTTGAATGTGATTGAGCTAGATAGGGATCTGGCTCATCGCTTGCGTAATAGCTTTAGTCCCAAGAAACTGACGATTACAGAAGCTGACGTATTGACGGTGGACTTTTCCGACTGGGGCGACGATATACGCATTGTGGGTAACTTGCCCTATAACATTTCCAGCCCGTTGCTGTTTCATCTAATGTCGTTTGCGCACTTGGTGCGTGACCAACATTTTATGTTGCAGCGTGAAGTGGTGGATCGTATGGTGGCGAAACCTGGCAGCAGCGATTACAGTCGCTTGTCGGTGATGCTGCAATCACGTTATCGCATGGTTAAGTTGTTCGATGTGTCGCCAGAGGCATTTGATCCTGCCCCCAAAGTGGTGTCATCCATTGTGCGTATGCGACCTTTGCCTGAGGATAGACCTCAAGCCAAAGATACGTCATTGTTCGAGCAATTGGTGGCTGCAAGCTTTGCACAGCGCCGAAAAATGCTACGCGGTAGCTGGGCTAAATGGGCTGACAGCATTCCTTGGGAAGACGTAGGTATAGCACCTACGGCACGCCCAGGTGAAGTAAGCGTACAGCAATTTATTGCTGTGGCTGATGCGCTGACCGAGCGCGGTATTACCAGCTAATCTGACACAGGCTAGGCTGTAAAAAGCCTAGCCAAAAAACCAGTAGCAGACACTAATGGCTGCAATCACGCCGGCCACATCTGCAAACAGTGCGCACCCAACAGCGTGGCGACTACGAATTATCCCTACGGAACCAAAATACACCGCTAGCACGTAGAAGGTGGTTTCTGTGCTGCCTTGAATGGTGGCTGAGAGTAGTGCAGCAAAGCTGTCTACGCCATGATGGTTCATGGTTTCTAGCATCAAGGCACGGGCAGCACTGCCCGAGAAGGGTTTAACTAGAGCAGTAGGTAGGGCTTCTACAAAGCGGCTATCCATGCCTAAACTGGTGACCCCCCATCGTATGGCATCTAGGAGCATATCTAACGCTCCAGAGCTGCGTAATACGCCTATGGCGCACAGCATGGCTACCAAGTAAGGGAGCAGGTCACGTGCTACAGCAAAACCGCCCTTAGCACCTTCCACAAAACTGTCGTAGACAGGGATGCGTTTCCACGCACCTACGCCTAGAAATAGCAAGATAATCACAAAGAGACTGAGATTACCGAGTAGCGAAGATAAGCTGCTGATGGCTGCTGTGCTAAGCGTCGCCAAAAAGGCCATAAACACCGACATACCTGCTAATAATCCTAAGATCGTTAACAGCAGCACAGGGTCTGTTAAGCGTAAGCGCTGCATGATGGCAACGCTGATCAAGCCGGCTAAAGAGGAGGCGGATGTTGCTAGCAGAATGGGCAGAAACACCAGAGTAGGGTCAGGCGCACCTTGCTGTGCGCGGTACATGAAAATGGTGACCGGCAGCAACGTCAGCGACGACGCATTGAGCACCAGAAAGAGTATCTGGGCGTTGGTGGCAGTTTTTGGGGTGGGATTAAGGCTTTGTAAGGCCTGCATTGCCCGTAAACCTATGGGTGTAGCGGCATTATCTAAACCCAAGCCATTCGCCGCAAAATTCAGTGTGATGAGCCCTAAAGCGGGGTGTCCGGCGGGGACCTCTGGCATGAGGCGTTTAAAGACGGGGGCTAACCATTGTCCTAGTTTTTCAACGATGCCAGCGCGTTCGGCCACATTTAAAAAACCCATCCACAAGGTTAATGTGCCAAACAATATCAGCATGATGCTGACCGATAATTCGGCCATCTGGAACAGGCTGTTCACCATACGGTTGAACACATCGGCGTCACCTATCCACAGCCACTGAAAAAGGGCAGCAATGGCGGCGATCAGAAAGAAACTGAACCAGAGTATGTTTAGCATCTATAGCGTGTGAGAAGGAAACGAAAAAACAGGCCAATAAAGGCCTGTGTATGAGCTTAGTCGTTACGACCTGATTTTTGGATCAGCTCAATTTTGTAGCCGTCAGGGTCTTCCACAAAGGCAATCACGGTATTGCCGTGTTTCATAGGACCCGCTTCACGCACTACATTACCGCCTTTGGCTTTAATGGCCGCACAGGTGGCGTAAGCATCTTCTACTTCAATGGCGATGTGCCCATAGGCATTACCCAAGTCGTAGCTGTCTGTGTCCCAGTTATGAGTCAGTTCCAGTACGGCTGCTTCGCTTTCATCTTGATAACCTACAAAAGCCAATGTGAACTTGCCATCTGGGTAGTCTTTTTGACGCAGCAGTTTCATGCCTAGCACGTCAGTATAGAAGGCGAGGGACTTTTCAAGATTGCCAACACGCAGCATGGTATGTAACAAGCGCATAGTGAATGACTCCATAGAGTTAAAGTAAAGGGAGCGTGTCAGGATGGTGCTTTTTGAGCAGGTTCCTGGCCGCTACATAATCTGGCATGAGTTGTTCTACTACCCGCCAAAAAGCGGGGCTGTGATTCATCTCTTTAAGATGAGCGACCTCATGGGCTATTACATAGTCTACCGCAGCGATGGGAAAGTGCATGAGTCGCCAATTCAGCATAATCATACCGTCACTGCTACATGAGCCCCAACGCTTGGCTGGGCTAGCTAAGCGCAAACCGCTATAGGGAATACCTAATTTACTGGTGTAATAATCCAGTCTTTCTATAAAGTACTGGCGTGCTTGTTCTTGTAGCCAAATTTGGGCGAAATCTTGTACTCGTGAGCTTTGTGCATCTAGACTCAAAGGTAGGGTAAGGGTATCGCCAGCACAGGGGGCATGGGCTTGCCCACTAAACGTGGTTTTCAAGGCACTGGGATTTACTTGCAAGGTGATAGCCACGCCCAAATAAGGAATGCTACCACCATGACACCATTGGCTTTGGCCTAAGGCCAATTGCTGTAGGCGCTCTTCCCAGTCCAATAGCTTACGTACTATCCAAGGGAATTTTTGTTCCAGCGCATCGTGTACTTGTGCGGAGGAAACCCAAGTGGGGGCGGTGATGATTAGCCCTTGTTCGTTAACGCGTAAGCCTATGGATTGGCGTTTAGAGCGCTTGAGTAAATAACCTAGCTCTTGCCCTTGTACCGTATGCATATGCCAACTGGTGCCTGCAGGTAAACGGTCGGGTTTGCTAAGGGTGGGAAGAGCAGGTGTGGCGTCTGTGGTGCGTGGCGCTACCGCTTTGGTAGGGGTAGCCGACGCATCATTAAATAAGGGCAACTGGGCCATGGCGCTACGAATAGCGTTCAGGGTTCAGTACACGCATTTCGCCTTCAATCCAATCTTCTACGGCTTGGTTAAGCGTGGCTTGCGACATGCCTTCTGGGTTAATGGCAGGGCCAAACGATACGGTAATTAAACCGGGTGTTTTAATAAATGCGTTACGAGGCCAGCATTCACCTGCATTGTGAGCAATAGGTATCACCATGCTATTGGTGCGGCAGGCTAGCATGGCACCACCTTGTTTATAGCGTCCAGTTTCACCTGGCGGAATACGTGTGCCTTCAGGAAACAACAGTGGCCAACGACCTTCGTCTAAGCGTTCTTGCCCTGTTTTTACGATCTGCTTCATGGCATCGCGGCCGTTACTACGATTAATGGGGATCATACGCAGCAGCGCTAAGCCCCAGCCAAAAAACGGAACACGGTGCAGCTCACGCTTGTAGACGAAACAAACGTCTTTAGGCAGATAGCCGCAAAAGAACATGGTTTCCCATGCTGATTGGTGCTTAGAAAGCAGTACGGCAGGGCCATCAGGTAGGTTTTCCCAGCCTTTCACTTGCCAGCGTATACCTAGAATATGTTTTGCCCCCCAAACGGCCAAGTGTGGCCAGCCTGAGGTGAGCTTGTAGCGCCAGCGTAGTGGTAGTGGTGACCACAGCAAACACAAAATGGAGTAGGGGATTACGGTAATCAGCAAAAAGAGCTGATAGAGTATGGCGCGTAAAATCAGCATGGTGAGGTTCCTAGCCAGTCATCCACAACAGCAGCAAGATTTGGCCGCACAATGCAGCTTTCAGGTAGGCCGCCATTTTTTTGAGTTTTCAGTCCGTTGCCAGTTTCCACCAACCACGTTTTGCAGCCTGCTTCAGATGCTGCTTGCAGATCGCGCAGTGAGTCACCCACCGCCACTACATTTTGCAAAGACGGGTGCTCATAGCGTCTAGCGATATCTAGAAACATGCCGGGTGATGGTTTTCTACAGGTACAGCCATCATCTGGACCGTGCGGACACACAAAAATGGCATCAATGACACCACCGAACTTGGCCAGTTCACGGCGCATCTTCAGGTGTATAGCATTTAAGGTTTGCATGGAAAAAAGCCCTCGCGCCAAGCCAGACTGGTTAGTCGCAACTACAACTTTCCAGCCCGCTTGAGAGAGTCGTCCTATGGCTTCCAAGCTACCAGGTAACGCTTGCCATTCGTCAGGGCTTTTCACAAAAGCGCTGGAGTCATAATTAATGACTCCATCGCGATCCAGTATGGCGAGCATTAGGCCGCTAACCTCGAAATGTCAGCAACCTGATTCATCAGTTGGTGTAGCTTTTGCAGTAGAGCCAAACGGTTGTTACGCACCGCAGGATCTTCAGCCATGACCATGACGTCAGCAAAGAAGTTGTCCACAGGCTCTTTGGCTTGTGCCAACGTAGCGAGGCTGGCACTGAACTCACCGGCCAAGAACTGGCTTTCAGCCACAGGGGCCAATTGTTCAATGCAAGCAGCCAACGCTTGTTCTGCCGGTTCTGCCAGTAACGATGCTTGTACAGCACTGAGTTCAGTCTCTGCTTTGCGCAGCAAATTGCCAATACGCTTGTTAGCGCTGGCCAAGCTTTGCGACTCGGGCAGGGCAGCGAATTCGGAACATGCTTGAATACGGGCTTGTACTTGTTGCAGTGGTGGCTGTTGTGCCAACACGGCCTCAACGACGTTACGGTCGTGGCCATTAGCAACCAACTGGTTTCTATAGCGCTCGTAGATGAAGTCTTGTACTTCAGCCAATGTGGTAGCCGCCAGTTCGCCTTCTTCAAAACTTTGTGCAGCGATTTGCAGCAGCTCGTTTAAGTCCAAACGGCTTTGGGCGATATCACCCAAGTACCCACCAGCTTCTAGCTGTTCAAAGGCACTGATCAGACCCAATGCAGCACGACGCAACGCGTAAGGGTCGCGCTCGCCTGTAGGCGCCAAGCCAATACCCCAAATCCCCATCAAGGTTTCAGCGCGTTCGGTTAAGAACAGCAGCGCAGATACCAAGCTAGCATCGGTAACAGCATTGTTTAGACGGTGCTGGTATTGGTTGCGCAGGGCATCAATGACACTAGCATCTTCGCCATCAGCTGCCGCGTAGTAGGCACCCATAACGCCTTGTAGCTCAGGGAACTCACCCACCATGTTGGTGTTCAAATCGGCTTTGGCTAGCAGAGCAGCACGATCAGCTAAAGTCACATCTGCTCCCAAGCGTTCGGCTAAAGCGCGAATGATGGTGCGCATACGTTCTACACGTTGGCGTTGTGAACCCAGTTTGTTGTGGTAAACGCTGTTTTCCAAGCTGGAAACACGCTCTTCCAACGGTTGTTTACGGTCGGTTTCAAAGAAGAAGCGAGCATCTGCCAAGCGTGGCAGAATCACTTTTTCGTTACCTTGAATGATGTTGGAAGGATCATCCAACTGCATGTTGCTGACAATCAGGAATTGGTTGGTCAGCGTACCTTGTTTAGGGTCAAACAGTGGGAAATAGCGCTGGTTCAGACGCATGGTCAGAATTAAGCACTCAGGTGGGACTTCCAAGAAAATAGGGTCGAATTGGCCTACGTAGACGCTAGGGTGCTCAACCAGTGCGGTCACTTCATCCAGTAGCTCTACCACTTCAGGGTCAGTGCCTAAGCTAGCATCCAGACGTGTGCAAGCGTCTTGCAGTTGGGCTTCAATGCGAGCGCGGCGATCAGCGTAAGACGCAATCACTTTACCTTCGGTTTCCAGTTGGCCTACATAGCTTTCTGGGCTTTGGATGGTAATCAGGCTTTCGCACATGAAGCGATGGCCTTTAGTGGAGCGGCCAGCTTGCAGACCCAATGTGTTAACGGCAACAACGTCATCGCCCCACAGAGCGATCAAGCTGTGTGCTGGACGCACAAAGCGCACGCTAGTTTGGCCATCCGACAATTGGTAGCGCATGACTTTAGGAATAGGCAGGTGCGTAATGCTGTAGTCCAACGCGGCTTGTAGGCCTTCTGCCAATGCAGCGCCTTTGGCCATGCCTTTAGCAAACAAGCAATCTTGTTTGCCATCGGATTCTACGTGCAGATCTTGCGCAGTTAGGTGGCCCAACCCTTTGCTTTCCAAGCGTTTGCTCAGTGCTGGTGTCAGGTTGCCATCAGCATCCAAACCAATTTTAACTGGCATCAGTTTTTCGGAAAACGGTTGGTCATCGGCTTGGCCTTTGACGCTGCTGATCACAGCGGCCAGACGACGCGGTGTGGCGTAGGCAGTCACCGTTGCGTCAGCATCTACCAAATGCTGTTCACGCAGTGTTTTGAGCAGACCGTCAGCAAAGGCCTGCCCCATGTTGTTTAGTGCTTTTGGTGGCAGTTCTTCTGTTTGCAGTTCAACCAGCAATGAGCGGGATTCGTTTTGCGTCATGGTCATTTATTTGGCCTCCGCAGCGCTGCTTGGCAGCATAGGGAAACCAAGGCGTTCACGTGAATCATAGTAGGCTTGTGCCACACCGCGAGACAGGTTGCGGATACGGCCAATGTAAGCGGCACGCTCGGTCACACTGATGGCGCCACGGGCATCCAGCAAGTTAAAGGTGTGTGCAGCTTTCAGCGTTTGTTCGTAAGCAGGTAAGGCCAGATCAATTTCGATCAGGCGTTTGGCTTCACTTTCGTAATCTTGGAAGTGTTGGAACAAAATCGCCGCATTAGAGTGCTCGAAGTTGTAAGTGGACTGCTCTACCTCGTTTTGATGGTAGATGTCGCGGTAGTACACCGTGCGGCCATGCGCATCACGAGTCCACACCAAGTCGTACACACTTTCCACGCCTTGGATATACATCGCCAGACGTTCTAGACCATAGGTGATCTCGCCGGTAGCGGGCACACAGTCCAAGCCGCCTACTTGTTGGAAATAGGTGAATTGGGTGACTTCCATACCGTTTAGCCATACTTCCCAGCCCAAGCCCCATGCACCTAACGTTGGGTTTTCCCAGTCGTCTTCCACAAAGCGGATGTCGTGCTGTTTAGGATCGATGCCTAAGGCTTTCAACGAACCTATGTACAGATCCACAATATTTTCTGGCGCAGGTTTCAGTACTACTTGGTATTGGTAGTAGTGTTGCAGCCTATTGGGGTTCTCGCCGTAACGACCATCGCCGGGGCGGCGTGAAGGCTGCACGTACGCAGCGCTCCATGGCTCTGGGCCAATAGCACGTAAGAAGGTTGCAGTATGGGAAGTGCCGGCGCCGACCTCAAGGTCAATGGGTTGTAGCAAAGCGCAGCCTTGTTTATCCCAATACTGTTGAAGCGTAAGGATCAGTTGCTGGAAAGTAAGCATAGGGTATAGAGACTATGGTTCGATGTACTGCCAAAATTCTTCCATTTTAGCTGGTTTTGAGCGCTGACGGGGCAGAGACTGTGTTTGTTCTACGCGAGATGAGGCAGGACAAGTACAATAACCGGATAAGACGTTTTGGCTTTTATTTGAACAGAAGACAAGCATATGACCACGATTATCAAAGAACAGGACTTAATACAGTCCATTGCTGATGCCGTACAGTTCATCAGCTACTACCACCCCGCCGATTACATTCAGCATTTGGCTCGCGCTTATGAGCGTGAAGAAAGTCCAGCGGCTAAAGATGCTATTGCACAAATTTTGACCAACTCGCGCATGTGTGCAGAAGGTCATCGCCCCATCTGTCAGGACACCGGCATTGTGAACGTGTTCCTGAAAGTGGGTATGGATGTGCGTTTTGACATCAAAGGCAGCTTGCAAGAGGCCTGTGACGAAGGTGTGCGTCAAGGTTACTTGAACCCAGATAATCGTCTGCGTGCATCGGTACTGTCCGATCCGTTGTTTGCGCGTAAAAATACCCGTGACAATACGCCCTGTATTGTCTCTGTAGAGCTGGTGCCTGGCTCTACAGTGGATGTACAAGTGGCAGCCAAAGGTGGTGGTTCCGAGAACAAAACTAAATTTGCCATGTTGAACCCTAGCGAATCCTTAGTGGATTGGGTGTTGCGCATGGTGCCAGAAATGGGCGCAGGTTGGTGTCCTCCTGGTATGTTGGGGATTGGGGTTGGCGGTACGGCTGAAAAAGCCATGCTGATGGCTAAGCAGTCCCTGATGGAAGACATTGATATGTACGAGCTGCTGCAGCGCGGTCCACAAAATAAGTTGGAAGAGCTGCGTATAGAGCTGTACGAAAAAGTGAATGCCTTGGGTATTGGTGCGCAAGGCTTGGGTGGCTTGACTACCGTGTTGGACGTGAAGATCAACACCTACCCAACACACGCGGCCTCTAAACCTGTGGCCATGATTCCTAACTGTGCAGCCACACGTCACGCACACTTTGTGCTGGATGGCTCTGGCCCAGCACACTTGCAAGCTCCTTCACTAGACTTGTGGCCAGACGTGCATTGGGCGCCTGACTACAACAAGTCTAAGCAAGTGAATCTGGATACGCTGACAAAAGAAGAAGTCGCTAGCTGGAAACCGGGTGAAACGTTGCTGCTGTCCGGCAAAATGTTGACGGGTCGTGATGCGGCTCATAAACGTATTCAGGATATGTTGGCCAAAGGCGAGAAATTGCCCGTGGATTTCACTAACCGTGTGATTTACTACGTTGGTCCAGTAGACCCTGTACGTGACGAAGCCGTTGGCCCAGCAGGCCCAACCACAGCGACTCGTATGGATAGCTTCACTGATATGATGTTGGAGCAAACCGGTTTGCTGTCCATGATTGGTAAAGCAGAACGTGGCCCAGTGGCGATTGAAGCGATCCGCAAACACGGTTCAGCTTACTTGATGGCTGTAGGTGGCGCAGCGTACTTGGTGTCCAAAGCTATTCGTGAAGCACGCGTAGTGGGCTTTGAAGACCTAGGCATGGAAGCCATTTACGAGTTTGAAGTCAAAGATATGCCAGTGACTGTGGCGGTGGATTCCGAAGGTACATCGGTACACAAAACAGGTCCAGCAGTATGGCGCAAACGTATCGCAGAAATCCCCGTGGTTCCTGTGTAAGTATGTGCAGTTGCTATTAAGGGCGAATGTGGAAACACATCGTCCTTATGAAAACACCCTATGCGTAATGCTGGGGTGTTTTTTTATGTGTGGTTCACATGTGTGAAAGGGGTTAACAGCCTGCTTACTGATGACTGTCTGCCGTAGCCTGAGTCTGCTTAAGAAAGGGTGGTAAGCCTAGCACTGTCCAATACAGTCGTGGGGACGGAGAGGAAACTTTTTTGATTTGGTGTCTCAAATCACAAAAAGCTTTCCTGCAGTTCCCACAGCGCGTGCGATGAATGCCGTCTCTCAATTTGATCAACGAACTCATCCTCAAACAACAAAGCCCCAGCAACACACCAGGGCTTCGTTAGCAGTCTAAGACTAGCAAAAGGGAACAGCGCAGACGTATGAATCAATCGTCGTCTGCGTCATCAAACCCCATATCTAAGGCTTCAACCCCTTGATCCGCCACACTAGGCAGCAAGTCCTGTACTGTGCCTTGAGCCAGCTTCAGCGTAGGAGCCAAATCAGCCAAGGGGTACAGCACGAACGCACGCTGGTGCATTCTAGGATGTGGCAAAGTGAGCTCAGGGGAGTCCATTTGAGTATCACCAAACACCAACAAGTCTAGATCTAGCGTGCGTGGGCCATTGTGTTCAGTGCGTACACGACCATGCTTGTTTTCCAAAGCTTGCAATGCATGCAACAGCTCTAACGGGCTAAGCGTAGTGTGCAGACTGACTACCGCATTAATGAAGTCAGGGCCTGATGCTTCAAATGGCTTGGTGCTATAAAAACCCGAGCTTTCCAAGTTAGAGCAGCCAGGCAACTCGCGCAGCTCATCAATCACATCCAGCAGCATGCCAATGGGGTCGCCCAAATTGGCACCCAATGCAATGTAGGCAAGTGTTTTACTCATTTGATGTGGTGTCCTGCGAGGCGGTGTTCTTTGGACGTCTACGTGGTGCGCGACGGCGACGGGTGCTAGTACTGGTGCTGCGTGGTGCGGTAGGGCGGGCCTCTATCATGGCGGCGCGCGTTTCTGTATTTTGGCTATCAGCTAAATCCATCCACCACTGAGCCATGATGCTATCTACTTCTTTGGCTTCGGCACGCAACTGCAAGAAATCAACCGCAGCACGGAAGCGAGGCAGTTCTATCATGCGCCAGATGGCACGATTATTGACCCGCTCAAAACGAGGCTGCATAAACCAGATTTCGCGAATGTCGCCTTGATAACGACGCTGAATAGGCAGCACGCGACTTTGTTCTTCGATCACGATATCGCTGGCTTCAGATAATGCCTGCATCGGTGGCGAGCCTGCTTTGATGCGTTTTTCACATTGCTCTTGCACAGCTTTCCACAACAAGGCAGCGAACACAAAGCTAGGACTGGTGTTACGGCCGCTACGTACACGACTATCGGTGCGTGCTAGCGCAATTTCCAAGAACAAGCGTTGCTCAGGCTCAGCTAAGCTGTGCTCTAAAAACGGCAACAGGTACGGTACTAATGCTTCTTGCTGCAACTGCTCTAAGCATCGCAAGGCATGGCCGCATTCCAGTAGCTTCAGCATTTCATCAAACAGTCTGGACTCAGGCACATTTGTGATGAGTGATGCCAGTTTTTGAATGGGTTGATGTGTTTGTGGCTCGATACTGGCGTTTAACTTGGCAGCAAAGCGCAATGCGCGCAGCATGCGCACAGGGTCTTCACGATAACGAGTTTCGGGGTCACCAATCATGCGCACTACACGGTTTTTCAGATCTTCTACACCGTTGTGGTAGTCAATCACTTCTTCCGTGATGGGGTCGTAGTACAGCGCATTTAAGGTGAAGTCACGGCGGTTTACATCATCCAGCAGTTCGCCGTACTCGTTATCACGCAGAATGCGGCCATGAGCGTCTGTTTGTTGCTTTTGGGTGTCTCCTGCCCTGAAGGTAGAGGTCTCGATGATTTCTCTACCAAAGACCACGTGCACCAGCTTAAAGCGTTTGCCAATGATACGAGCGCGCCTAAATAGCGGGCGTATTTGCTCTGGCGTGGCATTGGTGGCCACGTCAAAGTCTTTGGGCTCCAAGCCAGCGATCAGATCGCGCACAGCGCCGCCTACTACATAGGCTTCGTAGCCATGTTGTTGCAGCACTTCGCATACTTTGAAAGCATGGCGAGACACGAGGTCAGGATCAATCCCGTGCTGGGATTGACCCAACCGTTTAGGGCCTTTAGCTGGTGCGGCGAAAAGTCGCGCGACGAAAGTTTTTATTGTTCGTTTCAGCATGTGAGTTGATTAGGATTTTTCATCCATTAACTGTGCGAACAGGTCTAGCACGGCCCAATTGCGCTCGTGAGCTATACGACGCAGGCCTTCGCCAGGGTTGGTAGCCACAGGATCAGAGACCAGTTCCATCAAAGGTAGGTCATTGCTGGAGTCGCTGTAGAACCAGATACGGTCGAAGTTGTTGCGTTGTAAACCTAGTTCGTGCAGCCACTGGTCTACACGGGTAATTTTGCCTTCTCTAAAGCTAGGCACGCCGGTTAGTTTACCAGTGTAAATACCATCACGTTCTTCGGCTAATGTGGCAATCAGGTGCTCAACACCTAAGGCTTTAGCGATGGGGGTAGTGACGAATTCGTTAGTCGCTGTGACGATGGCGCACAAGTGGCCTTGTTGTTGGTGGTAACGCAACAAGTCTAAGGCAGCAGGTGTGATGGAAGGCAGAATCACTTCCTCCATGAACTCGGCTTGCCATGTCAGCAGTTCTTGACGTGGTGTGTTGCTTAACAGCCCTAGCATGAACTCGGCGGACTCTTCTGCCGTCAGGTTGCCTTGGTTGTAGCGGTCCATCAGCTCTTCGTTTTGGCGTCTGGCGACTTCTGGATCACCGGCACGACCCGTGCGTGCCAAAAATTCGGCCCATTGATAGTCACTGTCCAAAGGGAGCAGAGTGTGGTCCAGATCAAAAAGTGCCAGATTGGTTGGGGTATTCATAGCTACTCAACAGAAAGAAGGCCTTCGGCCAGTAAATCTCGGAGCAACGGCAGGGTAATGTGCCGTTTGCGCGTTAGGGAATAACGGTCCAGAGCATCAATCAGGTTGATGAGCTGGCCCATGTCGCGTTCATAGTGGGTTAATACCCAATGCATGACCTCTGGGGTCAGGTGCAAACTTTTTTCTAATGCACGGGTGCGCAGCGCTTCTTCGCGTTCCGCATCCGATAAGTGTTGTAATCGGAATACCAAATCCCAGCCTAGCCTTGTGCGTAAGTCTTCACGTACTTTGGTGGCTAGTGGTGCAAACTCACCGGAAACTAGGATAATAAAGGCTTGGCTAGATGCTGCGCACTCGCGCCAGCGATTGTACAGAGCAAATATTGCAGCTTGTCCTGCCGCGCTGAATTGTTCGATATTGTCAATAGCGACCAGTGGTTGGGTGAAGGATTCAGCCGAGATTAGCTTCTTTAGCTGCGCAATAGAGTCAGAAGCACTAAAATAGACTCCGTGATGACGCGCAGCCATGGCTTGCAGCAAATGCGTACGACCAACCCCAGGCGCGCCATATAGATAAATGGCGCGACCAGACTGACACTGCATCAGGGCGTTTAACACTTCCTGATTGGAACCGATAACAAAGTTATCCAGTGTTGGTGTAGGGGTTGGAGAAATATCCAGAATCAGTTGTTGGTTCATGTGTCGTACAATCTCATCCAACCTGTAATTCTTACATATCCCACGGCTTTTCTCATGACAAACAATCAATCCGTATCATTAACCTACCGCGATGCTGGGGTAGACATTGACGCAGGGGATGCCCTTGTTGATCGCATCAAACCTTTAGCTGCTAGAACCATGCGCCCTGGCGTCATGGCAGGTATTGGCGGCTTTGGTGCCCTGTTCGAGGTACCTAAACATCTCAAAGAGCCCGTATTGGTCTCTGGCACTGACGGTGTCGGTACCAAATTACGCTTGGCTTTTGACTGGCAACGCCACGATACCGTTGGTATTGACCTGGTTGCCATGAGTGTTAATGATATTCTGGTTCAGGGTGCTGAGCCATTGTACTTTCTGGATTACTTTGCGTGTGGAACTTTGTCAGTGGATACTGCTGCACAAGTTGTCGCAGGTATTGCCAAAGGCTGTGAGCTGTCCGGTTGTGCATTGATTGGTGGTGAAACTGCAGAAATGCCTGGTATGTACCCAGAAGGCGAGTACGACTTGGCAGGTTTTGCAGTAGGTGCTGTGGAAAAGTCACACATCATTTCTGGTCAAAACATTGAAGCTGGTGATGTGGTGTTGGGTTTGGCATCTAGCGGTGCACACTCCAACGGTTTCTCGTTGATCCGTAAGATCATCAGCCACGCTAATGCGAAGCCTACAGACTTGCTAGATGGCCGCTCATTGTCTGACGTGGTAATGGAACCTACACGCTTGTACGTGAAATCCATGCTGTCCGCGTTGGCCACACACCGTGAAGCCATCAAAGGTATGGCACACATCACAGGTGGTGGTTTGTTGGAAAACATTCCTCGTGTTCTGCCTAAAAACACCGCCGCACGTATTCAGCGCGATGCATGGGAAATGCCTGCACTGTTCAAATGGTTGCAAGAGAACGGTGGCGTAGCCGACGAAGAAATGTGGCGCGTTTTCAACTGCGGTATTGGTATGGTTGTTGTTGTGCCTGCTGCTCAAGCTGACGCAGTTGCAGCACACTTGAGCGAACAAGGCGAAACGGTTTACCGTTTGGGTGAGATCGTAGAAAGGGTTGCAGATCAGCCACAAGTGCTGATGGTCTAACACCTTAGGCGGTGGGCCAGACCTTAGCGGCAGCGTCCACCACCAATTCCGCCTTGTGCGGATTTAAGCAGTCCATACTAAGCCGTTGCGGATCACTACGCAGCCAAGTCAACTGACGTTTGGCTAGCTGTCTGGTGGCGGCAATGGCTTTTTCTATGGCGTCGTCTTGCGAGCATTCGCCATCCAAATGTGACCACAACTGCCTGTAACCCACGCAGCGAATAGACGGCAGTGTAGGGTTTAGGTCTGACCGCGCATACAGAGCCTGTACTTCGGCAAGTAGCCCCGCATCAATCATTTGTCTATAGCGCAATGCAATCTGCGCATGCAGCCATGCACGATCAGAGGGCTCTAGACTGAGCGTGTGAAAGGGAATACTGGGTTTTTGCCGTTCTTGTTCTTGCAGCCACGCACTCATAGGTTTACCACTGATCTCGTAGATTTCCATGGCTCGTTGTATGCGTTGGCTATCGTTAGGCGCCAAGCGTGCAGCGGTGGTGGGGTCGTACTCTGCAAGCAGTTGGTGCATTGCTGGCCAACCTAATTGTGCCGCTTTCTCGTCCAAACGTGTACGCACTTCAGGGTTGGAAGATGGCAGGTTGTTCAGCCCTTCGCGCAGCGCTTTGTAATACAGCATGGTGCCACCACAAAGCAGTGGGTAGCGCCCACGTTGCCAAATTTCATGTATGAGTTGTGTAGCATCCGTTGCAAAATCAGCGGCGGAGTAGCTTTGTGCTGGATCACGAATATCCAGTAAGTGGTGCGGAACTAGCGCTTGTTCCTCGGGGCTAGGTTTGGCCGTGCCTATATCCATACCTTGGTAAATAGTGGCCGAATCCATCACAATGATTTCTATGGGCCATCGTTTGGCCAGGGCCAAGGTAGAGGCGCTTTTGCCCGCAGCGGTAGGGCCGGTCAGGCAAATGACCGGCAGGTGTGAGGTGTCTGTACTCATGTTCTATTGTCCACGCAGGAAAAGTTTGTCCAAATCAGCGATGGACCAGTAAAACCAAGTTGGGCGGCCGTGGTTGCACAGATCGGCTCTGTCGGTGTGTTCCATGCGGCGCAGTAAAGCGTTCATTTCGTCCAGTGTTAGGCGGCGGTTTGCGCGTATAGCTCCGTGGCATGCCATTGTTGCGAGCAGCTCATTGCGTTGTTGGGTCAACTGGGCTGAGCTGCCAATGTTGTTAAGGTCTTGTAGGACGTGACGAGCCAAGGCTTCGATATCACCTCGGGCCAGCAAGGCAGGTACTGCGCGCACGGCTAAGGCGGTAGGGCCTGCAGGGCTGATTTTTAGACCTAGCTCTTGCAAAGCTTCTTGATGGTTTTCTACCAAGGCCATATCGGTTTCAGAGGCTTGAAATACAATGGGCACCAGTAATTCTTGGCAGGGTAGATCACGTGCATCCATCGCTTGTTTAAGCTGTTCGTACACCACGCGCTCATGGGCGGCGTGCATATCCACCAGAATCATGCCGTGTTGCGTTTGCGACAAAATATAAATGCCGTGCAGTTGGGCGATTGCTATACCCAGCGGCAGTTCTTCCGCCGCAGAGCCAGGCTCAGAAGCAGGTAAGGCAGCCCCAACACTGGGTATGGGTTCAGACAATGGGGCAGGGGGCGTGTGCTCCGGTAATGGAGCATAAAGCTTTTGCCACTGTTCGCCTTGCTGGGTGTTCTGTTGCAGATCAAAGCGGCCTTGATGTCTATAACTAGGTTGCAAGGGTGCGCTAGGAGTAGAGCTGGCTGATGGGCTACCCGCTAAAGAGGTAGGTGACGTGGCGGCAGGGAATGACATGACCGATGCTGCAGAATCATCTGTAGCATGTGTTTGCTGTTCAGCTTGGCTTTGTGCCAGGGCAGCGCCCAAGGTTTGCACAATAAACTTATACACAGCCCCTGACTCGCGGAAACGTACTTCATGTTTGGCGGGGTGTACGTTCACATCCACGGTGTTGGGGTCTACATTCAAATACAACGCGTACGAAGGCTGTCTATCGCCGTGCAGTACGTCGGAATAGGCTTGTCGTATCGCGCTGCTGACTAATCTGTCGCGTATAAAGCGACCATTCACGTATAGAAACTGCTGATCGGTTCGGCTACGTGCATGTGCAGGGCGAATGATTAAACCGTGCAGCGAGATCAAACCTTGAGTTTGACCAATGTTGATGCTTTGGCTGACGAACTCTTCGCCTAAAACATCCAGAATGCGTTGTTCTATAGAGCCGCTGCGCCAGTGACGCGTGGCTTTGTCGTTATGGAACAGTCTAAAGCTGATGTCAGGTCGTGCCAGAGCAATACGCTCTAAGGCGGTGACGCAGTGGCCGTATTCAGTATTTTCAGTGCGTAAGAATTTGCGGCGGGCAGGGATGTGGTCAAACAATTGACGTACATCTACCGTGGTACCCAAATTACCGCTGGCAGCTTCGGGGTGTTGCTGGTTTTGCCCTTCTAATTCCCATGCATGAGCAGCGTCTGCCGTACGTGAACGCAGTGCCGTGCGCGCTACCGAAGCGATAGAGGCCAGAGCTTCACCCCTGAAGCCCATAGAGGCTACAGCCTCCAACTCGGATAGGCTGCGGATTTTGCTGGTGGCATGGCGTGTGAATGCCAAGGCTAGTTCTTCGGGGGGAATGCCATGCCCATCGTCGGTAACTGCTATGCGGCGTATGCCGCCTCCTTCTAAACGTACTTCGATGTTGCTGGAGCCTGCATCTAAGGCATTTTCCAGCAACTCTTTGAGTACGGATGCAGGGCGCTCAATAACTTCACCTGCGGCAATCTGACTTACCAATAGATCAGGCAGGGCGGCGATAGAGTGACGAACGGGCATATTCTGTAATTTGTAGTGTGAGGGGGCGTATTTTGGCGTTAACGTGTTGTATAGTCTGGTTTTCCCCAAATATAGTACGACGTTGGATAACAATGCCTGAAATACTGACGATGATTTTGCAGATAGATCAAACGCTAGGGCTCTGGGTAGAGCAATATGGTGCGTGGATTTATCTAATCCTGTTCCTTATTATATTTGCTGAAACTGGTTTGGTGGTTTTCCCTTTCCTTCCTGGCGATTCGCTGCTATTTATTGCCGGTGCATTTGGTGCTTCAGGCATGTTGGACCCGGTTATGTTGGGTGGTTTGCTGGTAGTGGCAGCATGGTTGGGGAATACCGTGAATTTCTACATAGGGCGCTATATAGGGCCTAAGGTTTTCACGACGGAGTCCCGTTTTTTAGACCGTAAGGCCTTGGTGAAAACACAAGCCTTCTATGCAAAACACGGTGGCAAAACCTTGGTGTTGTCTAGGTTCTTGCCGGTGTTCCGTACCTTTGCCCCGTTCGTGGCGGGTGTGGGTAGCATGAACCAAGCACTGTTCCAGTTGTATAACAGTTTGGGGGCTTTCTTGTGGATTGTGGGCTTGATCACGGCGGGTTATTTCTTCGGTAACGTACCCTTCATTAAAGATCATTTAAATACCATTGTGCTGATTGGTATTAGTGCAGCAGCGGTACCCGTAGCAGGTGGCTTAATTTGGAAGCTGGTACGACGTGGTGCAGAGAAGCAGCAGAAATAAAACAGGCTATTAGCCTCAGATCTAGCTAGAGCTGAAAAGATTTTGCCCCCATTTCTTGC
This sequence comes from Alcaligenaceae bacterium 429, assembly GCA_004791645.1. Classification (GTDB taxonomy): domain Bacteria; phylum Pseudomonadota; class Gammaproteobacteria; order Burkholderiales; family Burkholderiaceae_B; genus Paenalcaligenes. The sequence goes on along the minus strand of SRSN01000007.1, from coordinate 17,726 downwards.
CGCATTGCGGTACAGAAATGGGGGCAAATTGTATGAGGCTAGGTGCTTATTGGCGTTTTAGTGCCATACCCAACAGCAGCATGCTCCAGCCTTGGAACAGTAAGTCTACGGATAGAATTAAACCCAGTACCCACAAGCTGTTAGTAGGCCAACCAGCAGCAATAATCAGACCTACAACCAAGGTTAGTAAGCCTGACCATGCAATCCAGCCGCCGCCTGCTTGAGTACGGTTTTGCAGCCATACCCACAAGCGGAAGAAACCAGAAGCGATTAGCGAGGCACCAAAAACCAGAGTCAGAACTTCTGCACCTACTAATGGATTCAGGATCGCAATCACACCGGCTACCAAATACAGTAAGCCGCTTAATGACCAGAATAAGAAAGAGCGCCAGTTTTTGCAGCTCCATGCGTGCACGATTTGTAATGCACCGCCAATGGCCATTAGCACGCCAATAAACAGCACGCTAGCCAAGGTGGCGCCTACTACATAGATAAACGCAATCAGACCCAACACCACGAATGCGGCACCCAAACCCATTAACCAACCGGGGCGCAACTGTGACTTCCACGCATTGATCAAGTCATTAGGGTTAGGAGGTGTGTGCTGCGGCTGAACAGGTTCAGTGCTCATGTAAATCTCCGATGGTATGCAAAGAGGTTAGCCGTGGTTTGCCAGGGCTACGCCAGATGAAAAATAGTCGTTGATGCCAGATAGCATCGCTTGAGCTAATTTGTCTTGGTGACCAGCACTGCGCAGCAGACGTTCTTCGTTAGGGTTACTAATGAAGGCGGTTTCAATCAGAATAGATGGAATATCCGGTGCTTTTAGCACGGCGAAACCAGCGCGCTCTACCTGACGTTTGTGCAGTTGGTTGATTTTGCCAATCTCGGAGAGAATGCCAGAACCCACACGTACGGAGTCGTTAATCTGTGCGGAGGTGGACAAATCAAGCAGCACCTCAGCCACCTGACGGCTTTGGCCACCGATGTTTACCCCACCCACTAAGTCGGCTTGGTTTTCTTTATCGGCCAGCCAACGGGCGGCAGTACTGGTTGCCCCGTTTTGGGACAAGGCATAGATGGACGAACCCCGTGCAGAGGGCTTGATCCACGCATCAGCATGAATAGAGATAAAGAGGTCTGCCTTTACACGGCGAGCTTTTTGTACACGCACACCTAGCGGTACGAAAAAGTCTCTATCGCGAGTGAGGTAAGCACGCATATTGGGCTGCGCATCAATCAAGCGCTTCAAACGCTGCGCAATTTGCAGTACTACGTCTTTTTCGCGTGTGCCGCCAGGACCAATCGCACCTGGATCTTCGCCGCCATGACCTGGGTCTAGGGCAATCAACACAGGGCGGTTGCGGCCAGGAACCTGATTGACACGAGGGACCGCTGTAGTAGGGGGTGGCGTAGTGGGTTGAGCAATACGAGGTACCTCTTGGCCTTGCACGGACGGTGGCGGAACCACAGGCTGATTTTGTGCCAAACTTTCTAGCACACCGGCCAATGGGTCGTTATCGTCAAACTGTTGCAATGCCAACAGAGGATCGGCAGCTACGCGTGGGTACAGGTCTACCACTAAACGGTATTTGTATTCACCTACCGGTTTAAGCGTAAACAGCTGTGGGGCAATGGGTTGTTTAAGATCCATCACTAAACGCACCACGTTATCGCGGTTTTGGGCGATACGGATGGTAGAGATATAAGGATCATTAGGGCGAACTTTGGACACCAGTTCTTGCAGCGTGCTATTCATGGTGAGACCTTCAATGTCTATCACCATACGATGCGGGTTTTCTAGCGTAAAGTGTTCAGCCTTTAATTCGGTATCCATTTCCAGCGTGACGCGCGTGTAGTCGTCTGCAGGCCAAGTACGCACCGCAACAATGGCACTGGCGTGGGCTACGCGTGGAATGATGGGTAAAAGAATTAATGAGGACGCGGACGCCAGCAAGCGTCGGCGGTTTATGCTCTGGGTGGTAAATTCTGAATTTTTGTTTTGATCAGTTCTAGCCATGATTGCCCCTTCTTGCTGTAGGCCGAGAGATTGATCTGCCTGCCCGGTTCGCAATAGTCAAACGTGATCGTTAGGTCGGGAGTGGGTAACAACGCACCTGCTTGATCAGGCCATTCAATGAGCACAACAGCATTTTCTTCAAGCATATCACGAAAACCCGCATCTAACCATTCTCGGCTATCGCTAAAACGATAAAAATCAAGATGATACGCCTTTAAGCTAGAAAGATTATAGCTTTCCACTAGACCATAACTTGGGCTTTTGATACGCCCAGTTACACCTTCGTGTCGCAAAAACGCACGCGTGAAACTGGTTTTTCCTGCACCTAAGTCACCAATAAGGTGAATGTGGCCACCATTATCGTTAGCGGAGCACACCAACGGCGACAGCCATTCGGCCACTTGCTGGGTGACGGATTCGTCAGCCGCATAGAGGCTAAGACTAAGCAAAGGAGCTGGTTTAGTGGTCATGACAGTAAAGAAAGAGAGAACTGTATTCAGGGTAGTAACTGAGGGAGCAGCAAGGAGTGTACCTAATGACGGGGTGCTGTCACCAGTTTCCCCTTGCTGTCGTTACTGTGCTTTACGCTACGTATAGGGATAGCGTAAAGCATAGTGGATGACTTACTTCTTATCGTTTAACTTTGCGTAGAAGTTTGCCAAAATCGCACCACTGATGTTGTGCCAAACGCTAAATAGTGCGCTTGGAACCGCAACAATAGGATCAAAGTGTTTGCTTGCTAAGGCGGCACCTAAGCCACTGTTTTGCATGCCAACCTCAATAGAGATGGCTTTACGTTGTGCCAAGCCTAGTCCCATGATGCGGGCAATGATGTAGCCAAACAGATAACCAAACGTATTGTGTAGGATCACAATACCAATGATGATTAGGCCAGTTTCTTGCAAACGAGCTTGATTGAGGGCCACGACAATTGCCACGATCATCACAATGCCTGCAACCGAAACAATAGGTAGCACAGGGGTAATCGTAGCAACACGAGCACCCAACAACAGACGCACAACCAAACCTAGTGCAATAGGCACAATCACAAAGTTGATGATGGACATCATCATGGCGTAGAACGACACGTCAATGCTTTCAGCGGCCAACAACTTCAGCAATAGCGGTGTCATGAACGGGGCTAGCAATGTCGTAATGCTGGTAATGGTCACGCTTAATGCCACATCACCACGAGATAGGTAGGTGATTACGTTGCTAGAAGTACCGCCAGGGCAAGAGCCTACTAGCACCACACCCAGTGCTAACAACGGGTCAATGTTGAATAGTTTGACCAGAGCCAGAGCCAGCAATGGCATGATAATAAATTGCGCACATACACCCAGCAGAACTTGCAGAGGCTTTTTTACTACCTCCGAAAAGTCTTTCACTGTCAGTGTCAGGCCCATGCCGAACATGATGATCCCTAGAAAATAGACGATTAAGTCTTTCAAAGGGACGAAGAGTTGGGGGGAGAAAAATCCCAACAGGGCAAATAATAAGGTCCAGATGGCAAAGGTTTTGCCAATGAACTCTGAAAATAGATTGAGAAAACGCATGGGGATCGTAAACAGTTAAGTAAGCAGAAGAGTGCTTTTAAAAAGTCACATGATGATTGCTATAAAAACAGCTTTTGACTGTGGGTGACGACTGGCGCATCAGTGTCAAAGGTGGAAACAGTCGTTGCCAGCGTCACGGAGTAGCAGATTCCATGTGATGATGAATCTGTATGGGAGCAACCGTCATGATAAAGAAAATTGAATCCAAAGAGGAAGTGTTAGTGCTGCTAACAGCGTGCCTAATGACATGGTGGTGGCAACTAAGTCACCTTTACCGCCCATGCGAGCAGCCAGAACGTGAGCAGATGATGCAGTAGGCAAGGCGGCAAACAGAATCAGCATTTGTGTTTCTAGAGGGGATAGCGCCAACAACTTGCTGATGAATACCGCAGAGATAGGCACGATTAGCAGTTTGACGGCAATAATCCAGCCCACCAACCGTTGTGCACCGTGCAGCGCCTTAATAGAAATCGTCGCCCCCACACACAACAAGCCAATTGCTAATGCACATGCGCCTAAACGGCTTAACGCTGTGTTAATGGGTTTAGGCATGGAAATATCCAGCAAGCTACATGCCAAGCCCAAAACGGTCGCAATAATGAGAGGGTTCGCTAGAATTTCTTTGTATGGGTTGCGATTGCTATTGCGGGCCAGTGCATGTACGGCCAAGACATTCACTATAGGTACGGACAAACCCACAAACACGGCCATAATTGCGACCCCATTGGGGCCAGCCAAAGCAGAGGCTAAAGACAAGGCTAAATAGGTATTAAAGCGGAAGGCACACTGTTGTAGCGAGGCATGTTGTAAGCCATCGCATTTCAAAATGGGTTTTGCTAACCAAGCGGCTCCAGCCCCTACAGCGGTTAAACACAGCACGGCAGCTAACAGCAAGAGAGTTTCATCACCTTGCAGTGAGGTTTGGCTAATAGAGTAGAACAGCAGCGCGGGGAACAGCACGTAGTACACCAGTTTTTCAGCGTAACTGAAAAACTCACCCTGAAAGCCCAGGCGGTGCCGCAATAGGGCGCCAAGTGCGATCAATAGAAAGTCGGGCAGTATCAGTAGAAACGTATCGAACATGGTGGAAAGTCTAGGCTGGCTGTGCAATCTGCTAGATTACGCTATTTTCATTTGCCCGTACCAGCCTATTGTCTTTATAATTTTGGGCTGTGGCTCCATAGTTAAATGGATATAACTTTCCCCTCCTAAACAAAATTGGGCACGCATAGGTGAAAGCCTTGCAGTGAATGCGCTTAAATTCGGTGAACCCCCTGTGTAAACGCGGCAATACCGAGCGAAGCCTCGTAAGAGGAACGTGTAGAGACTCGACAGGCGCAGCCTACGGCAATTTGCTATGGCTAAGATAGAGTCCAGACTACAAACCTGTGCAATGCAGGGCAGTGAAAACTGTAGTGGTACGAAGGGAAGATTACAGGTTCGATTCCTGTTGGGGCCGCCATTGTTATCACATACCTTCGATAGCAACGCGCTATCAAAGTGCAGAGCATAAAGTTTGCTCCCTACCATCTAAATTCTGTCATGTTGGCCTTTTATGATGCAGTAACGGCATCAGAGTAGCGTGCGCTGCGCTGAGCTTTGTGTTCCTGTTTTGTAGTGCCAACGATGATTTCCCTGCCATTCCAAGCTTTTTTGCTGGTCGCCCAGCATGGCAGCATTACCTATGCTGCCCAACGGCTAGCGCTTAGCCAGCCCACCATCACTAACTATATACGGCAGATAGAACAACGCTACGGTATAGAGCTGTTTTATAGGCAGGGCAAAGGACTGACTATCAGCAAGGAAGGGCAACAGATACTGCCGCATTTGCTCTTATTACAGCAGCAAGCCACGCAAGTAGAGTTTATGCTGCGTGACTATAAAAAAATGCAGGGTGGCTGTTTGCGAGTGGGGGCGACTGGGCCGTACTACATCATGGATAAAGTGCATGCGTTTCAAGCGCGCTATCCAGCAGTGGAGGTCTGTTATCTGCAAAAAAACTCAGCAGATATCTTAAGTGCTATACGAAATTACGAGCTGGAAATTGGTACGTCATCGCTATTGATACAGGATGACGCTATGAGCTGCAAAGTGCTAGCAGAGGACCGGCTGTTTTTTGTATGTCACGCACGCCACCCATTATCTAAAAAACCTGCCGTTACGTTAAGCGAGATTGCTAGGCATGACTTTCTCGTGCGTGAGCATGGTTCGATGACGCGCAGCATCGTATTGGAAAGCTTGCAGCAGCACGATGTGCAATTGGTCTCCCCCATTGAAGTGGGTAGTCGTGAAGCTATTCATTGGGCATTGAGGCACAACATGGGCTGCAGTGTATTACCTCAACGAGAGATACCTCCCTCACCAGAGGTGAGAGTTATTCCTTTGCTTGATGTGTCGCTGTCTATGCACGAGTACGTGTATTTTTTGAAAGAACGCCAAGAGACGGCCGTGATACAGGCTTTCGTCGACACCTTGGAATTGACCGCACCTTAAATTTTGTAATGCATGCATCAAGAAAAACAGGGTTGCTGTCATTCACCTATCACTTCGCCTCGCGATACTGGCACATGTTCCTGGTTGTACGTGTGTGCAACGTATCACTTGCTATAGACATGACAAAAGAGAGAGGTGGGCTTTGTTGTGTTGTGTGGCGATTTTAAAGAAGCTCTATCATGAAATTGGTTCCTCTTCGTAAGAAAAAAAGCTGGCGCGCAGGAACAGTCACCGTAACGGTGCTGTTGACAGCGTTACTAAGTGCGTGTGGTGGCAGTAGCGATGATGACGATTCATCGGTCAAGCCGCCTGAGAAAAATTTTGGGGCGCTAGGTGGGAAGAAAACGCTAGTCGTTCACGTGGATGGCTTGGTGATGGAGCCGCTTAAGGCTGCGTTATCCGCACATCCTAAATTGCAGGAACTGGGTGAGGTGTTGCCGTTGCGCAGCGGTGGCTATGCAGGTACTTCATCAGAACAACAAACCAAAGCATTGCCAAGCTGGGCATCTTTAGTCACTGGCACATGGTCGGTAGAGCATGGTTTAAGCACGACGTTGCCCAGTTCTGGCTCAGCATTGAAAACACCTACAGTCTTTGACTGGGTGAAACAAGCTAACCCTGAAACTAAAACTACTTTGGTAGTGAGCACGGCTGATTACTTCACCGCTTTAAGGGCGAACGCAGAGGATGGTGATATTAACGCCGTGCCTCAGTGTGACAACGACGATAAGTGCGTGACCTCGCACAGCCGTGAGGCAGTGGTAGAAGGTACTGATTTTATTTTGGCTCAGTACTCTGGTTTGTTGACGCAGTCAGGCAAGTACGGCTTGGGCTCTGAGCAGTACAAGAAACAACTACAAACAGTGCTGAGCGATATTGACGGTTTGTTGACGTTGATTGCTGAGCGTGAGGCCTTGGCGTCGGACGAGTCGTGGCAAATCGTGCTGGTAAACAGCTACGGTATGGATGAGTTTGGTACTGTGTCGGGCGCACAATTCGAGCGTAATAAAACGGGTTGGATGTTGAGCAATATTCCTGTGAGTGACACGGTTATTGCTGCCGGCGATGAGTCTCGTGGTGTGTTGGATCATGCCGCTATCGTGGATGTTTTGCCCACCTTGTTAGCGGGCATGGATGTGACCCAGCCTGTGGGTACCTATGCCTTTAACGGTAACGATCTGCGTAACCCAGTGCAGTTATCTAAGCTGGTATACGACTACAACCTCAGCACGTACAACTTAGTGCTGGAGTGGATGCTATACAGCGATGATCAGTTTGCTGCACCGGTGGAAATTTATCGTGAAGGTAAGTTGTTAGCGAGCGTTGATGCTACGACTCGTCGTTACGTGGATTACATGATCCCTAGTGGCACAGAGGGCGAGCTGTTGCCATTGCGTTATGAAATTCGCACACAAGGTGGTACAGCAGCAGTGCAAACCGTGGTGTTGCCTCCTCCTATGCTAAATCCTAGCGTACTGAACGGCATGGTGATGTATTACCCATTCCTGAATGGCAAAGCGGATGACGTTAAACAGGTTTCTACCTTCACACCATGGAACACAACCAATCCGGGTAGCACATGGGGGACCAGTGCTAGTGACCTACCGTACAAGTCATCCACTACCCCTAGCGCCAATAGCGCATTGACGATGGATTTGGGTGTGTTCAAACAAGGCGGTTTTGCGGGTTACAAGCTGAACATGGCGAATGCTGATGTGACGATGGATCCTTCCGTGGACGCTTTCACGATAGGGTTCTGGTTCAAAACTAACGGCGTATGTATTGGCGGCGGTTCTTCTGTTCTGGCGAACAAAGACTATGACAGCGGTAATAACCCAGGTTTGGCAATTGGTATGTTTGGTAACTGCGAACTGCGCTTCAATACAGGTGGAGGCGGCGGTAGGGATGAGCTGCAAGGCTTTAGCTTAACGCCTAATGAATGGGCATACGTGGCTGTAGCTGTAGATAAGAAAAACAAGCAACTTTACGCCTATTTGATGGACCCTAGCGCTGGTCAGCAAAACAGCCAGAAAGCCATGGCAGATGCACGGGTAAAAGCCATTGGTGGCACCGGTGTTGGACTCATGGGTTTTGGTGACGACGTGACCGGCAAGTACTCCAGTAACTACAACTTTACCGGCATAAAGAGCTACACCGACTTGGCCGTGTGGAACCGTCTATTAACGCTGGATGAGGTGAAAAACATTTACGCCTCTCGTTACCCCATTTCTTCCTTGCTTCCTTAAGGATCAGTTATGCACACCTCAACTCATTTCTTGCGTTCCGCTACATGGGGACGTTATTTAGGTCGCCTATTTTGTGTGGTGGCACTCAGCATAGGATTGGCCGCTTGCGGTGGCAGCGATGACGATGACTCATCGACTACCACGCCTGAAAAACCTGAACCACCCGCCGCAGTAATGCACTGTGCTCCTTAATTGCAGGACAAGATAAACGTCATGAGTGTATCCAGAAGAAATTTTATTCGTGGTATGGCTGGTAGCAGTGTTGCTGCGAGTGTGTTGGCAACCTTCCCGCCTAGCATTAAACGTGCATTGGCCATTCCTGCTAACTCTCGTACCGGTACGATTAACGATGTAGAGCACATTGTGGTGCTGATGCAGGAAAACCGATCTTTTGATCATTACTTTGGCACGATGAAAGGCGTGCGCGGTTTTGGCGATAGATTTACCATTCCAGCGCCTAATGGTCGTTCCGTTTGGGAGCAGCATGACAGTGCCGGTAAAGAAATTACGCCTTACCACTTAGATAGCAGCAAAGGTAATGCACAGCGCGTCAATGGCACACCGCATAGCTGGGTAGATGGTCAGCTAGCATGGGATCATGGCCGTATGACCGAGTGGGCTAAGCACAAACAAGCGCACTCTATGGGGTTCTACCGTGAAACCGAAGTACCTTTCCAGTTTGCGATGGCTAATGCGTTCACCTTGTGTGATGCCTATCATTGCTCTATGCACACTGGCACAAACTCCAACCGTTTGTTCATGTGGACGGGGACCAATGGGCCTACTGCTTCTAACGAAGCTGTAGTGAACAATACGCTGGATGGCATTGGTCCATCCACTGATGGTTTTGAATGGAAAACCTACCCAGAACGCTTAGAAGAAGCAGGTATTAGTTGGAAGGTATACCAGAACATGCCTGATAACTTTACCGATAACCCATTGGCTGGGTTTAGACAGTACCGTAAAGCGAATGAGGATTCAGGTAAGCCAGTGGGCGGTGGCTCTTTCCCAGCATATCATCCCGATGATGATGCTAAAGCGCCGTTGTATAAGGGCATAGCAAACACCATGCCTGATGGCGGTATGTTGCAGCAGTTGCGCGACGATGTGCTGAACAATGAGCTGCCACAGATTTCGTGGATTGTAGCGCCAGCTACGTATTCCGAGCACCCAGGGCCATCTAGTCCGGTACAGGGGGGCTGGTACACCCAAGAAGTGTTGGATGCACTGACTGCGAATCCAGAGGTATGGAGCAAAACAGTATTGCTGGTGAACTTTGACGAAAACGATGGTTACTTTGACCACGTACCGTCACCGTCTGCTCCGTCTTACAACCCTGATGGTACGTTTGCGGGTAAAACCACATTGCCAGAGCAGGATGTGAGCTACGAATACTACACGCACAAAAAACCAGTGAGTGCTGGCAGCCAGCCTACACCTGATAAAAAAGTGTATGGCCCAGGTATTCGTGTTCCCATGTATGTGATCTCTCCATGGAGTCGTGGCGGTTGGGTGAACTCAGAGGTGTTTGACCACACCTCGGTGATCAAGTTTATGGAAGCACGTTTTGGTGTTATGGAGCCTAATATCAGTCCCTACCGTCGTGCGGTATGTGGTGATTTGACCTCTGCCTTTAACTTCAAAACACCTAACGATGAGCCGTTGCCATTCTTGAAAGGCCGTTACACCAAAGGTGAGGCGGACTCTATTCGTGCTGCTCAACAGGCATTGGCACAGGTGCCACGTCCATCTGTTACTAAGCTGCCCGCCCAAGAAGTGGGTGTGCGTCCATCGCGTGCACTGGACTACCACTTGCACGTGAGCGCACGTTGCGATGCGAGCTCTGGTGTGATGCTGATGTTTAGCAATACTGGTAAGCGTGCGGCGGTATTCCATGTGTACGACAAACTGAATCTGGATCGTTTGCCACGTCGCTACATGGTAGAACCAGGTAAAACGTTGGAAGATACATGGGATGTAGTAAAAGACAACGTGGGCCGATATGACTTGTGGGTGTTGGGCCCTAACGGCTTCCACCGTCATTTCAAAGGTAATACCAGCAACCTGACCTTCAATCCAGCCATCCCAGAAATTCGTGTGTGTTACGACGTCACAAATGGCGATGCGTATGTGGAACTGATGAACGGTGGTAAAGAAGCATGTACCTTTACTGTGCAAGCTAATTTCTATCGTGAAGATGGTCCATGGGCGGTAAAAGTAGGCCCCGGCGAGAAACAAAAGTTGGCATGGGAACTCAAACAGAGTGGTCATTGGTACGACTTCTCTGTTAGTACGGATACCGACCCAAGTTATGTACGTCGCTTTGCCGGTCGTGTAGAAACTGGTAAGCACGGTGTGAGTGATCCAGCATTGGCTTTGCAGGATTTCTAAGTTAACGCGGTACTAAGCAGGTAAACGCCCATGAGAATCTCATGGGCGTTTTTTATTGGCGGTAGCGTGTGGCTAAAGGATAATAGGTCAGGACATCAGCGATTGAGCAAAGGAGTTAAATGGTGGCCGTTAACCTTGCTGTCGAGTTAGCGCGTCGAAAATGTGAGTATAGGCGGCAGGTGCTGATGCGGTGTTGTCTGAGATACGACATGTATGTTGAGTCAACGCGCGTTTATTGAATCAGCTGGTTCAATTCGATAATAGGCAGCATCACAGCCAACACAATCAGCATCACAAAGCCGCCCATAAATAGAATCATCAGAGGCTCAAGGATGGCTGTACTGGTGGTGGCACGTTGTTCCAATTCAGTAGACAGCGTGTTGGCAGCACGCTCAAGCATGAGGGCTAGTTGCCCTGTGCGTTCACCGCTTTGCACCAAGTGTATTAATAATGGTGGAAAGCCTTGGTGTTGGCGTAAGGCCGCGGCAAGGCTAGAGCCTTCTTGTACGGCGAGCGTGCTTTGGGCAATGGCCTGTTGTAAGTGGGAATTACGTATGGTGCGCTGTGCGGCCTGTAAGGCTGCTAACAACGGAACACCGCTGCTATTTAAAATCGCTAAGGTAGATGCAAAGCGGGCAATATCTACGCCTTGTAAATACTTCCCTAGTAAGGGGGCTTTAAGCAGTTTGGCATCCCAGGCTAAGCGTAGTGCTGGCGCGCGTAAGGCAAGGCGCCAACCCACAATGACTATGCTCAGGATAATCAGACACACCACACCCCATTCGCGGGTGAAGTCACTTAACCAAATCATGGCGACGGTTAAGGGTGGCAAGCTATTTTGGGTTTGCACAAAGGCGTTTACTACCTGTGGCACGACATAGCTCAGCATAAAAATCACAATCAATACCGACACAATACTGACGATCACTGGGTAGATCAGTGCATTGGTGAGCTTGTTGCGCAGTTGATGACGTTTTTCTATGTAGTCCGCCAGTTTGGTCAGTACGGTATCTAACTGTCCAGAGTGTTCGCCCGCATCCACCAAAGCGCGATAAATGTCGGGGAAGATGTGCGGAAATTGTCCTAAGGCTTGGCCTAGACGTTGCCCCGATCGTATTTCCTGACGTATGTGGCGCAGTACTTGTTGAGTAGCTGCACTGTCGCTTTGTTCTATCACAGCGGTTAAGGCTGCTTCTAGGGGCAGTTGCGCATCCAGCAAACTAGCCAGTTGGCGGGTCATCCAACTTAACTCTCGGTCGCCTAGTTTTAAGGAGCGCTTAGAGTGGCCGCCTGTGCGTGATTTGGCACGCAGTTTCAGCACTAACAAGCCTTGTTGTGCCAGTAAAGACTGCGCCTGTTCGGACGAGTCGGCCTCAATGAAGTCCTGTATGGTTTTACCGGCAGCGTCAATGGCGTGGTAGTGAAAGTACTTCATGGCTTAGTGTTCTCGGGTGACGCGTTGCAGCTCTTCTTCCGAAGTTTGTCCGCTATCTAGCCAGCGTAAACCGTCATGGTGCAAGTCGTGCATGCCGTGTTCTTGAGCATGCTGGCGCAACGTATGCGTATCGGCGTTTTGGCTAATCAGGCTACGTAAGTTGTCATCCACCACAAACAATTCATGTATACCTGTACGGCCTCGGTAGCCTGTGAAACCACAATGCTCACAGCCCTGTGGATTGCGCTGAGCACGTCCAGAATCTATAGGTGTTTTGCAGTGTTCACACAGCTTACGTATCAATCGTTGAGCTAAGGCACCTTGTAGCGTGCTGGCAAGCAAAAACGGCTCTATGCCCATATCAATCAAACGTGTGACAGCTGATACGGCATCGTTGGTGTGCAAGGTGGCTAAAACCAAGTGGCCAGTCAACGATGCTTGCACGGCAATTTGTGCGGTTTCTAAATCGCGGATTTCACCAATCATGATGACGTCAGGGTCTTGGCGCAGGATGGCGCGTAGAGCAGTGGAAAAATGCAGATCTATGCGCGAGTTCACTTGTGTTTGCGAGACGCCAGCCAAGTCGTACTCAATAGGGTCCTCTACGGTCAGGATGTTGGTGGTTTGCGCATCTAAACAGCCAATGGCGGCGTACAAAGTGGTGGTCTTGCCGCTACCAGTAGGACCAGTGACCAGCACAATGCCGTGGGGGCGGCGTATTAATGAGGTCAGTTGTTGGTAATGGGAGGGGGCCAAGCCTAGCGCTGCTAATTCTAATCTGCCCGCAGACTTGTCCAGTAACCGCAGTACAGCACGTTCGCCGTGACCAGTGGGTAAGGTGGACACACGTACGTCAATGGCTCGCCCCCCTACACGTAACGAGATACGGCCATCTTGGGGCAGGCGTTTTTCAGCAATATCCAATTTTGCCATGATCTTAATACGTGAGATCAGGGCGTTATGCAGGGCGCGCTTAGGCTGCACAATGTCGCGCAATGTACCGTCTATGCGAAAGCGCACCACCGAACGGTTTTCAAAGGGTTCTATGTGTATATCACTGGCGCCTTGGTTGGCAGCCTGGGTCAACAAGGCGTTGATCATGCGGATGATGGGTGCATCATCGCTGGACTCCAACAAGTCTTCCACCTCAGGCATTTCATGCATGAGGGAGTCCAGATCAATCTCGTTACTAGCTGCATCCATCACTGCCGCTGCGTTGTCTTGCTGACCGTAAGAGCTGTTTAACCATTGCTCAATTTCTTGAGCAGGCACCAGTTTGAAATCAGCTTGCCTATAGCGTCTACGTACTTCAGCCAACGCCCAGTCGGGTGTGTCGGTGCAGTGCAGAGCTTGCAACTGGTGATTGTCTTCACGCAATATTAGGCGTTGGGTCTTAGACCAGCTATAGGGCAGTAGCATTACTGTTGGCCTCGCAAATCCACCTGGGATTGCTGCAATGGTGCTAAATCAGGCAAGGCATTAGGGCCGCCAATATCGCTGAACCACAGGTCGTTGAAAGGCATGGCTTGTTGAGTAGAGCGCATGTAGTTGTAGCGGTCCAAAGTCAGGCGTTGGCTATCATGCTGGTCACGCACAATGTGGGGGCGCAAGAAAATCATCAGGTTAGTCTTGGTGCGTTTACGTGTTTCATAGCGAAACAGGCTACCTACCACGGGCAAGCTGCCCAAAATAGGCACGGCAGAGGTGCTGTCGTGCGTGCTGTCTTCCAGCAAACCACCTAGCACAATCACTTGACCATCATCCACCAGCACATTGGTTTCCAGCGCACGCTTGCGAGTCACTAAGGTAGAGCTCCCCATAGAGGCATTGGGGTCTATACTGCTGACCTCTTGGTACAGGGCCAGTTTGACCGTACCGCCTTCCGAGATTTGTGGGCGTATACGCAAGGTTAACCCCACGTCTTCACGCTCAATGGTTTGGAAGGGGTTGCTGGCACCGTCGCCAGAGGTGGTGTATTGCCCCGTCACAAAGGGTACGGTTTGGCCCACGATGATGCTGGCTTCTTCGTTATCCATGGTGAGCAGGTTAGGTGTGGACAGGACATTAGCTGCGCCATTTTTTTCCAAAGCACGGGCGAGCACCCCCAAGTTAACGATTTCTTGTCCTAGTACATTGACGGTGCCTTTCACCAAACCTAGGCTTAGGCCTTGGCCAAGTGCATCCAATGTTGTGGCACCGGTGATTGTTGTGCCTACGCCGCTACCCCCTAAGTTAGTACCCCCAACAAAACCGCTACCGCCTTCGCCCAAATGGCTACCACCTGCCATCCACTGAATACCAAATTCAGCAGCATCTTCGGCGTTAACTTCAATGATTAAACTTTCTACCAGTACTTGTGCACGGCGTTGATCCAGCAGATCAATCACCTCACGTATGCTGCGATACAGCGGAGGTGGGGCAGAAATAATCAAGGTATTAGTAGAGGGGTCTGCTTGAATGGTAGCGCCCCCGGCGGAAACACTCACGGGTTGCAAATTGGTGGGTTGTGGCAGGGCGCCAGACGCCATCAAGTTGTTTTGCATGGTGTCAGCATTGATGGCCGTAGGTGCTGGATTAGTATTGGCTGGGGCTGCCGCAGGCATGGCTGATCCCATGCCTGTGCCTGTTGCGGAGCTTTGTGGGTTTAAGCCCTCTAGCGCACCTTTTAGCACCTGTGCCAAATGGGTGGCTTGAGCATTTTTAAGGTACACCACATGTAGGTTGTTAGGTCTGGCGTTAGGCGAATCGATTTTGTAGATCAGGTCTTTGGCCATCTCTAATCTAGACGAGCTACCGGCGCGGATAATAATAGAGTTGGTGCGTGGGTCAGCGACGATTTGTGTGCGTGCATAGGGTTCGCTATTGGCATCATTCAGTAGTTGATTAGCCAAGGCCGCTACGTCCAATGCCACACCGTGTTCGATGGTGATGAGCTCAGTGTTTAAACTGTGTGAGGTATCAATGCGCGCAATCACATCGGCGACGCGAGCAATGTTGTCGGCGTAATCCGTAATCACCAAACTGTTGTTATTGGGGTAGGCGGTGATGGGGTTGCTGGGTGACACCATAGGGCGCAGTACAGCGACTAAATCAGCTGCTTTCTCGTAGTTCAGGTTAAAGACCTGCGTGACAATTTCACCGCTAAGGTTGGCCAGTTCTGCCGCCGAATAACTGACGGCACTGGCGTGCACTTTGGCTTCTGCTTCTGGCACCACTTTGCTGCTGCCTTCACTGTGTACGACAGCAAAGCCCTGCATACGCAACGCACCCAATAGCATGCTGTAGGCTTGTTGTGGGCTCACGGGTACTTCGGACACTAAGGTGAGCTGCCCTTGTACACGAGGGTCTACGATGAAGTTTCTGCCCGTAAATCTTGCCAAGGTACGCACGACTTGCGCTAAGTCGGCTTCCACAAAATTCAAGGTCAGGGTATCGCCAGGGTTTTGTGCTCCTATGGGTGCAGGGGCCGATAATCTAGGAGTTTCAGCCGCTTGTTTCCATGTGGAAGCAGGGCGCACAGGACGTCTGGAACTATCGCCCACTGTACGTGTAGCCGCAGGTTGAGCATAGGCATCGGCGGCAACGGTTCTTGAGGTTTGGATGGTGAGCGGGCTAGGTGGTGGGCGGGACTCTGACTCCGACAAGGTACTACAGCCTTGAAGTACCAAAATGCTGCTTAATGCTGCTAACGGGAAAAAACGTTCAATACGCATAACAAAAAAACACGCCAAATGATCAATGTGCAGCCTGCAGGCGAATAGCAGCACGTCCATCTTGGACGGGGCCTAGCAGGTGCAATAACGGTTGTAAGGCAGCAAAATATTCTGGGTTGCTGTAAGCCTCCCCGGTAAAACTCCAGGGTTGTGTGGCGCCGAAGCTGCCTTGGCCACGCAGTTGCAGCGGGCCTTGTTCAGTACGTAGTTGCAATGAGGATGACTTGGCCAGTTGTAGGTCCAGTACATACGAGCCCAAGGGGCGTAAGGAACTGACGGCTACTGTGGCGTCCTCCCAGCGCAATTGCAGGTCTATGGCTGCAGGTGAGTTGGCATAGAAGGTGGGCCAGCTTAGGCTAAGGTTGCCCTGAGGTTGTAGCGATGCCAGTAAGGGATGAGCGCTGCTTAACAGACTGGCCGGTAGTTGCAAACGAGATTGACCAATACTGAGTCTGGTACCGTTCAGAGTCAGCAGTAAGGGTTGTGCAAGGTCATCGCTGTTGATCTGTAGTTGGGGCCACGGTGTCCAGTTCCACTGCCAGTGAATACGCGAAGGTAGCGCTTGTGGGTGTTGAGTATTCACGATGAGTTGTGAACTTCCTTTCCATAGAGTGCCTTCACTGACATTGAGTTGTAGAAAGGCTGGCATAAAAACGTGTAGCCAAGATGCGGGTGCAGCCACTAAAAAACCGGCAGCAAACGCGAGGGCAGCCATAAGAATAAGAAGAATTCGTGTCATGATTGTGACACTCCCTCTGTGGCGGGAGTTTGGTATTGCACAGTGACTGTTCCACTGAGTACGCCAGCCTGTTCTCTGCCTTCAATACGTGATCGAGAAAGTTCGGTAGCCGTAATGTGTAGATTCAGCGAAGCAGGGGTGTGCAGCAGCCATACCAGAGCATCCGTTGCTGGTACGTGCTGTAGGCGTAATTGCCAGCTGTTCGTCTGATCGGGTAGGGCAACCAGCGTGGCCTGTTCGCGTTTAAAGGGCTGCAAACTGTTTTGCAGTGCCTCGTATACCTCTGTAGGTGAATACTGGGCCGTCGGCGTTGCGGTAGGTGTAGGCTGACCTAGTAGTGTTTGCAGTTGGGTAAATTCGTAGTGCGCGACACGTAGTTGTTGGGTGTGTTGTTGTGATAGCTGCCAGAGCTGAAATGCTACGTATCCCAGTACCAGAAAAGGTAGGCACCACAACAGTACACGCACACGCAAACGTTCTCGTGGAGTTTGGCGTTGCCACTGTTGTTGCAGGCCAGAAAGTAAAGGTTGCAGACGCTGGTCTATACGCTGGCGTAGGTGCAGTAAGGATGAGGCCGGTTTCATGGTGTTAAGGGTTGTAGTTGCAGCACAAGAGGGTCTTTTTTAGGCTCATAGAGCCACTGCAATCCTTGTGCTTGCAACTGTGTGTGAGTCTGTTCCAGTAATGAGTCTACGGATTGCGTATTGCTATCTGGTTGCAGCGTGATACGTAAGGTGTGGTTGTCCCAACCTATGGATTGCACGGCCGGCGCTAAGGGCTGCAGCCATTGTGCGGATTGCTGAAGTAGTGCTGGTAAACGAAGCGCAGCAGACTGGTCTGCTTGGCCAGCACTTTGCAGCGCTTGTTGAGCTTGTTTGAGCGGGGCAATCACCACAGGCAGTTGAGGCCACCGATCACTGACGGCCTGCTGTGCCAGAGCTTGTAGCTGCTGCAGTTCGTCTCGTTGTTGACGGGTGTGTGTATACAGAGCAGCTACTAGCATCGCCAACGCGATTAATGCCCAGCTTAGCGGGCGGCGTAGTCGCTTTTCTAATGGGGTGTGATGTTGCAGTTGTGTGCCTAGTTCCAGCGCTTTATTCCAGACATAGCAGGTGGGGGCGTTAGTCTGTGTT
>SRSN01000079.1 GCA_004791645.1 Alcaligenaceae bacterium 429 | reverse complement strand
AAACTTATATTTATTTCGCTATATGTTGTTGTATAGTGATGTGTTTTTCACGTGAAGCCAATGTTAGCGATCTAGCGGCTGGCTTCGGCCTTTTTTCAACCCTATCTTCGGGTTGGATTCCTTTCCCCAAGGAGCGATTGTCTTATGCAAGGCCTGCACCTTACAGCAGATTTGTACCAGTGCGCTGGTGACCGCGCATTCTTCGTAGACGAGAATGCTTTAGCCGCTTTATGTCGTCAACTGACAGAGCTTTCCACGCTCACCATCGTTGGTGAGAAATGGGTAACGTTTCCCGAATATCAAGGCGAACCCGGTGGTGTAACCGGAACATTGCTATTAGCAGAATCCCATCTGGCTTTGCATACATGGCCTGAACGTGCCGGTGTGACATTGGATGTGTATGTCTGTAACTTTAGTGCGGATAACTCCGCTAAAGCGCAATTGTTGATTGATGGCCTTATCGAAGCCTTCAAACCTGGCCAAGTACAACGCAATAATCTATTGCGTGGTGATGAGCATGGCCCAGTCGGTAGTGGTGAGTTGTTGCTAGAAAACCTGAACCAACACGCGGTGTATGGTTTCCGTTTTCCAGAGCGCTTACTGGCCAAACAAACCCAATACCAATATTTAGAGCTGTTGCAGTCACCTGAGCTGGGTACAACCCTGCGTTTGGATGGCTGTTTGATGACCTCTGAAAACGACGAGTTCTTCTATCACGAAGCGCTGGTGCACCCAGCAATGCTCAGTCACCCTGATCCCCGTTCTGTATTGATTATTGGCGGTGGTGATGGTGGTGCATTAGAAGAGGTCCTGAAACACGACACGGTACAACAGGCAACGCTTGTTGACTTAGATGGTGATGTTATTGAGGTAGCTCGCAAGCACCTACGTAACATTAACCGTGGCTCTTTAGATAGCCCACGTGCCCATATAGTGGTGGGTGATGGTGCTGAGTTCGTGCGTACTACAGATCAGCGTTTTGACGTGGTGCTGTTAGATCTTACCGATCCAGAAACGCCTGCAGGCCCGCTGTACACCACAGAGTTCTTTGAGTCCTGCAAAGCAGTGCTAAAACCCGGTGGCGCAGTAGTGCTACACATCGGTGCGCCATTCTACGAACCAGAACAAATCCGCAGCATGCTCAGCCAGCTGGGTAGTGTGTTTGAGCAAGTTAGCCCCTTTGGTTTGCATATTCCTTTGTACGGTTCGTACTGGGGGTTGGTAGTAGTGTCAGACAGTTTGGCACCTAAAGCGGTAGCCGCCGAGGTGATTGAGCAGCGCTTGGTTGATCGTGATATCACTGATCTGCAGTACTACAACAGCGAGATTCATGGTGCATTGTTTGCTTTGCCTAACTACTATAAAAATCTGGTTCCAGAACTGGTGGTAAGCGAGTAGTAAGCAGTAGGTTGAGTGACTATCTTGGGATAGGCAGTCATACCTAAAAAATACAGTAGTTAAGAAACGCCTGAAGACGGTAATACCGTTTCAGGCGTTTTTTATGCGTGAAGGCAAGGGGAAGTGCATGTGTAAAGGCGCTTTGTGTTTGTTTTTGTAGGGCATTTACGTAAAGAGTGCGGGATGTTGGCGCTTGATTGATGAAGTTAAAGCAAAACCCGGGTGCTATTCTGTAGAGAATTAAGCCAAGAGGTAGGTTGTGATAGACCTACTAATTTTGAAGATCTGGGTTTGTTATGTTGCCTGCTGTTCCTCCTTCGTTAAATCTTCGTCGTGCTAGCATCTTGGAGATGATCCAACATCGCGGTTACGTAACGATAGAGGCATTGGCCGCGCATTTTAATACGTCGCAGCAAACGATTCGCCGTGACTTCAGTTATTTGGCTGAGCGTGGCTTGGTAGAGCGTTGTCATGGTGGTGCCATGATGGCTGCTAAGACCTTTCAACAATTACCTGCTGAACGCGCTTGTTCCTTACGCCATTTGGCAGAACTAGCAGTGAATCATATACAGTCAGGTATGACGGTCTATTTAGACTCAGGGGAAGAAAGTAATGCCGTTGCTTCAGCGTTATTGGCCAGTCAGAAACGTTGCAGGGTAGTCAGCAATAACTTAGACATTGCGCAGCGCCTAAGTGCTAGTCCTGTAATAGAAGCGATTATCCCTGGTGGTTCCGTAAAACGCATGGCAAAACGTGACATGTTTATCGCTCACGGCGATTTAGTCATGAGTATCGTGCGGATGTTTCACTACGATATTGCGTTTATGAGCGTACATGCGTTTGATGACGAGGGCACCGTCATGCAAGAAGATCTTAGCGACGTAGCATTAAAGCAGGGAGTCATGGAGCTAACAGATAAAGTCATCGCTTTATCTTCTCAAGTAAGGCAAGACGCTAAAGCTAATATCAGGGTATGCAAAGCAATAGCGTTTGATGGCTTCATTTGTAATGAGGCCTTACCTGTGTGGCTAGCTGATGCGATGAAGCAAGCAAATGTTGCTGTACAGGTAGCCGATGCTAGTGTGTGTGCGTAAGTAAAACGCAGTTTGACTTATAAGTCAGTAATCCCGGCTGAGCAGTAAGACTAGAACGATTGTGGAACCTGAAGCAATCAGAATAACTGGGAGCAGATCTGTGCTGAGGTGAATAAGATCCATCATGATGTTCCCCAAATATTTAACAGTGTTTCCAAGGTGGAGCAATAAATACTAAGGTGCTACATAGGGTCTGCAGGGGCTACAAATGTCTACATAACGTTGCATTGGTAGATGTTTGCATTACATCAGAAAACTTTGCTTTCGTTAACGTTTTATATCTAAAAGAGTTGTAACTATTTTTAAGTATTACCGCAATAATCACCCCTGTATTGGGTGAGACTATTTGCGCTGGCGCAAGAAACGCGAGAATAAATAGCGATGGTGGTGGTACGGGCAGAGACACAGGTAAACTACCTGCTACGATTCCTTTTTTGAATTTTGGTGATTTATGATTGGTCTAATAGTGGCGGGTGCGATAGGGTTGTACTCTATCTATGTCTTGATACGCTCTGGCGGTATCCTGTTCGGTGTGGCCGATATAAATGCTGAACAACGTAAACGTGCGTGGATGCACGGCGGTGTTGCAGCACTGGCGTTATTGATCTGTGTGCTTTGGTACAACATGTATTACGACAGCCCAGAAGCACAACAAGAACGCGCCTTAGCGGTGCAAGAAACACGCTGTACCGATGTACTAGAAGCGTATAAAGCTACGCAAATTCTGGTGCGTGATGCCAGCAAATCCACCATGACTTTATCGTTTGCGTTTGTTCCTACGCATGATTCCAAAATGGTCAGGGAGTGTGAGTTCATCATTCAAGCGCCAGCAGACCGCGTCATCATTGAAACAGGTCGTAGCGACAAAGCTGTATTTACTGCCAATGTGCGTTACCGCAAAGACGACGATGCCTGGGAGATGATGAGTCTGGATTGGCAAGATAGTGGTGAGGCAACAGAGTAAAAATATTGTTGCAGAGTTTGGCGCCAATAGAGCTAAGCATGTATACTAGGAAGAACTGCATAAACGAACATTTGGGGCCGATCTGGCTTCGACGTGGGTCGCGAAGCAGAGCAGGGCATGTCGAGCACCAGTAAGCTCGTAAATCCACTGGAAAACTTTAAACGCAAACGAAGAGCGTTTCGCACTAGCCGCTTAAGCGGCTTTGCCGCTGCACTAGCTTGTTCTTGGGTTAGGTTAGGCAACTAACAGCAGCGTCACTTACAAGAAATCGAATTTGGTTGGTTCGCTCAATCAAGTTTTAAATCTAAGCGAATCGCTGAGGAAAGGCCTGTTGATGGGCATAATCCGAGGTTAAATTCTAAAATATATCAACTAAACATGTAGAACTGCCTGTAGAGGGCTTGCGGACGCGGGTTCAATTCCCGCCGGCTCCACCACAACACACTACCCCACACTAGGGGAAGGCTAATAAAGCCGGGCTAATAACCCGGCTTTTTTAGTGTGATGTAGTGTAGCGTTTCACACCGATTTCACACCGATTTCACACCGATCAGTTTGGACAATGGTTTTCTGATAGTTTGAGTCTATCCATTTGCCGTAAACACGGAACACCATTTCAACATCTTCATGCCCCATTTGGCTGGCAAGCCAAAACGGGTTGGCTCCGTTTGTGAGCAGGGTACTGGCGAACGTGTGCCGCATTTGGTAGGCATTTCGGTACCGAACGCCGGCACGTTTGCAAAGTGGTGCCCATAGAGTTTTACGGATTTGTGATTCAGTCGTCCATGGCTCACCGGTTCTCGGGTTAATCCACACTCGATCATCAGCAAGAAAGCTCGCAGGTTTTTGATTACGAAGCGCCTGCAAGGCACTTTCGGACAGCATCACATCACGAATACCAGCCGCAGTCTTTGGGGCCTTCTCAACCTGGGCTGTCTTTCCATCAACAATGCCAGTGACGATGTTTGTATCAATCCGCATTGATTTGTTGATCCAATCAATGTTTCTCCACGGTAAGGCCAGCATTTCACCTGTACGCAAACCTGTGGCTAGCCAGAATTGGATAAATGGCCTTTCGTCTAGGCGCGCATGTTTAATCAGTGCTTCCGTTTCGTTAATGTCGAATGGATCCACTTCATACTCGGACTTCTTCGATGTTTGACGTAGGATTTTAGACAGGGCAATCCTATCCAGCGGGTTGAAGTCGATAATTTCATCATTCACCGCATCATCAAAGATTGAACGCAGGGGCGATAGAATGTTTCTTGCCGTTTTAGCGGTTACGCTGAGTCCCGCAATCCACTGCCTGAGTTCAGATGGCGTAATTTCTGTAATGAAGTGCCCACCCCATTTGGGGGCGAGTCTTCCATCTATTATTTTTTTGTAGCCAAGGTGTGTGGATGGCGAAATGGTACCGTTTAGGGCTTGCTGCCCGTAATGGCTGAGCTGCTTTTCAAAAAGTGTGGCCATTAGATATTTTTTCCGCTCTGGCGAAAACTCTTCAACGCGTGCTGATTCTGGGAAAAAATCCTCATAGGTGAAGGTTCCATCAGTGATCTTCCGGTTTATTTCTAAGCGGATGCCATTTGCATAGTCTATATATGCTTTGGTGATGTTCTGTTCAGGCAGAAGCTCTCTGCACTGAACGCCGTTATAGGTGAATGCAATTTGAAGCCGCTCACCCGTTACAAGTGAGCGTATTGTGACCCCTTTTGGCAGCTTGTATTTGTGCTTTGCAGTAGCCAATTTTCTACCTCTTCTAAGTTCACCCACAGTCTGTTTTGCGGGTCTTTCCGTAGATGAACGCCTTCTTTCCATACGCGAGTTTTGCGACGGAAGTATACGGCCTGTTTTGTATCGCCTGAAAGCTCGCAGTATTTGTCGAGCTTGACCCACTTGATCTGGATTGGTGGGTCAACAGGCTCTTGCGTAGCTGTGGCAAGGGCGCTATTGATCATTGTTATCTCCAACAAAAACCCGGCTTATGCCGGGTGTGTAGTTGCGTCTGTAGTGGGGGCGGCTGCGTGATGCTCGTCATACTTATTGATTGCCCATGCAATAGCGCGGCAGCACCATATGTAGTGATAGTCCCAGGTCATTCCGTCTAAGCTACTGTCTGGGTCATCAAACCTGAAGGCAAAGACACGCTCCCCACCAGTTTGAACATCAAACCCAAAATTTCGGATGAGTTCTACAGCACCATAAGCATCTTGGTCGGCACTGCCTAGGGCTTCTATAAGTACTTCACGGGCTTCTGCAACGATCTCCCATTCGCGATGCCCCTCAAGTCTTTGGTCAAAGTACTTTAAAGCTGCTTTCTCAAAAAGATCCCAGTCAAACTCTCGACATCGATCACGACCGTCAACAACTTTCTCCTGCCAGTATCCGGGGTTGATTCGTTGAGAGCTTGTACGGAAAAACGCAAACATATCCTCTAATCGGGAAAAGGTGAATGTTTCGCAGTCGCCAGTGATTGTGAGGTTGCCCGGCCAAGTCATAATGTCGAACCAGCCAAAACCGCCGTTTTTAAATCTGACTCGTAGGTGTCGGTATAGCCCGTTATCAAGCAGGACTTCCATGCTTGCCGATTCTGACTCTTTCGTGAAATGCTCAAGTGTGGGTTCGTAGGTGTTTCCCATTTTTCTTCCTTATTCAAACTTGCTGATCTGACGATTTCGTCAAGTTGACGGACTCAGGCGGATGTTTAGCGAACTCTGCTTTTACGGCTTCAATGATTCGCCGCAAATAAATGGATTCATGCTTAACGTATTGCTTGAGTAGCCTGTGCTCCCACCCTTGAAGTAGATAGCCAAGCAAATAGTCAGCATGGGCATTCAAAATAAAGTGCTCTAGCCCTTTATCGTCATGCGATCCCCAGAATGCTGCCCATGCTTTATCCCAGCAGTGAATAATTATTCGACTGGCTGTTTCTGCGTACTGCTCCACATACACGGTCACGGGGTCTAGGTTGTCAGGCTTAAACCGGTACACGCGTACATCTATTGGGACGGCTACTGTCATGGCTGCACCTCCTGTTCGGACTCAGGCGGATGCACAGGGCAAGGCCAAGGTCGCAGGGATCCATTGCCGGATGGGCAAGAGCATTTTTCAAAAAAACCTACACTCAAGGCGGGAGATATAGATACAGCTCGCATTAGCTGGCGAATAAACTCCGAAAGCGCAGTGTTGCTATAAAAACCAACATGAGACAATGCACCGCTTTCAATTTTGTCAGCGATTACGCCGCATACTCTCAAGGTCTCAGTGGGAACTGTATGGACAGCAGGGGATGCTGCATTACCCATTTTCCAAAACGGTTCCAGCCAATGCCCTTCTTTTGGTCGGTAAGTGTTCAGCCGCCCAAACTCAAATGCGCCAGTGATTGCATCGGATGTAAGGGCGCGTATGCCTAGAGGGTCTAAGTTGAGGCTATAGGGGCGCATGCCTTTGCCGGCAAGTTCTTTCGCCAACATATCCATATCATCTGCATGCTGCTGTAGTGTGTGGAGGTGATGTTCTATGAGAGCTTCTTTGCTCATGTCTTCGTATGCTTGTATCTGTGTCATGTAATTAGCTCCTATGCCTGCAAACGCATGGCTTGCTGTTCTGAGTAATTGGCTTGGACGATTGCGTGCGCCAGTGGTGGGCAGACGCTGTTGCCGCACATGCGTACCTGTGCTGTTTTGGTGAGTGGTGAGCCGTCAGGCTTGCGGTCGATAACGTAGCTTTCGGGGAAGCCTTGGGCGCGGTACAGCTCGCGAGGTGATAGCATGCGCAGGCCTATGTCTACGATTTGATAATCAATAATATGTACTGTGACTAGAGCAAAGCGGTCACGTGTTGGGATTGTATGCAGTGGCTCATGTAGGCTTTGGCCGTCTTGATCGTTCCCGTAATACTTCACTAGAAATGATCTAACTTCGCTTGTATGGGTTTGGCCAGCCTTAACAGGTCGATGGGATTTTTTAAAATCACCTACGTCAGCTCCAACATAGTGTTTCCCTAGGAATGCAGAGACAAGAGTTTGGTATTTGCCATTAGCGACCATCGCAACAATGAATGGGTTTTCTGTCTTCACTACGTGGCGCATGACACCATTGGCTACACGCCTGCAGGTTGCATCAACGAGCGGGCGATTGCGTTCAAATATGGACGGGCAAGGTATCGACCAGTCGATTATGCTGGATGCTGGCACCCACGGCTTTTGGGCTTTCTCGGGCTTTTGGTAATGGGTTTGTTCCGGCCAGACGATAGGTAGGCCATCGCATCGGGCAACCATGAAAAACCGTTTACGGATAGTTGGTGTGCCGTAGTCACTGGCGCGCAACTCCTTGTACTCAAGATGGTACCCAAGCAAGCGCAGTTGCTCTTTCCAAAGCTGGAACGTTTGCCCCTTACGCTCTGGGCATGGCTTGTCGTCATCAGTTAGTGGGCCCCATGCCTGAAACTCTTCAACGTTTTCTACTATGATCACTCGTGGGCGTACAGCCTTCCCCCAATCCACAACCACATCTGCAAGGCTACGTATGCGCTCTGACACTGGCTTGCCGCCCTTAGCTTTACTGAAGTGTTTGCAGTCAGGGCTTGCCCACAAAAGACCAACAGGCCTACCGCGAGTAGCTATCAGCGGGTTGATTTCAAAAACATCACTTACTAGGTGTTCTGTTTGAGGATGGTTCACTTCGTGCAGCGCGATGGCTTCTGGATCGTGGTTAACAGCAATATCTACCGGCCTACCGATAGCTTGTTCAATACCGGTGCTGGTACCGCCACCACCGGCAAACAGGTCTACACCCAGCTCGTGATGAACCGGCAACAATAATTGGGGTGTCAGCATGGGGATCTCTAAGAGAAAGCAACGGCGAGTGCTATTGCGTGGTGTTTGGGCGCAAAAAGAAACGCACTAAGCTAAACTTGTGCGTCTATGGGATGGAGGAGGTATGGGAAAAGAAAAGTGCTGTGAAAGTGAAAAAATCAACGGCAACGAAAGGCTGCTTATTTGTATGGCTATGCTGTTTTTGGCTATCAGCACAGGCGCGGGCACCGTTGGTTACTACTATGTTGGGGAGTGGAATCTATTCTCAAAGCTTTTTGCTGTTGCTGCGGTTTTTTCTTGGGGTTTCTATAAAAATCCAAAAGTTGCTTTGCGTGTATGTATAGTGCTCGCTATTACTTCGGCTGTGATCGGAGGCATATTAATTGTCTATCTGGCTGGTGTGTACCCAGTCAAAGATAGTGGTCAGGTTGCTTCTTGGGTGCAAGCAATAGGCTCTCTTTTGGCGTTGTTTGGGGTTATTTGGGCAACCGACAAGCAAGCAAAAACCACGATCAAAGCGATTCAGCATGGGCAGTTAATAAAAGAGCAGGCTCAGACAGAGGTGGTGTTGTCTCGAATCGGGATGGCGAATGCTCTTGCTCGAAAAACTTATGAAAAAATTACAACAGCTAAAACAGAAGGGGAACGTCACTGCATTTGGGTACCTTTGAATGTTGCTAATCATCTTGCTGCTGCCGATAGCATACAGTTCATGAGGGTGACTTTTAAAAACCTAAAAGACACACCCTTAGATCAAATTAAATCAGGCGTTTTATTGAGTAAGGTTATCGAGTTTAACTTGCATTTTGAAGCTGTTATAAAAAGCCTAGAAGCGTATGAGGCGGGGCCTAGAAACCGTCCTGATTTCCAACAAATTGTTAATGCCACGGCAGAGAGAGACGAGTCAAAGACAGTGGAAATGTTATATGAAGGTATGTTGTCTAATTTAGAAAAGAGATTGATCGAGATTGATGCTCTAGCGGCGTCTCTTGCGCAACAACAACTCGCCTCTTAAGGCTATGCTTAAGGGCTAGTAGATGTACTTGCTTTCCCGATGCTCGTTATATCTAGCGCGGGTGCTGATGGTTTGAACGGGTTTGCCGCCATGGGCTATTTGAGCTTCTTCCGCACGCTGTAGGTTGTACCGAGCAAGCGGTGATAGGACAGGGGCTGTAATTGTTTTTGTTCGCTTAGCTTTCATTGGTTTTTACTCTCCACGCACCCCAGCCACCGAACACCAGACCAACAGGTGAGATTTCGGTACCGAGGGCGATTTTTCCAGTTGAGTGATAGCAGTATGTTTTGCAGCGGCTGAGCATTTTTAGCTTGTGTCCGCCGTCAGCTGCGGTAAGGGTAAAAAATTGCCCCGGTTCAATATGCTGAATGCGGGGCTTAGGCTTGTATCCATCGGATGTATTGTTTTCTGGTTCGCTCATAGGCCACCACGTAATACCACTTCATTGAAATAAGCCAGCGCACAAGCAGCTACGAATGCTGCAACGATGGCTAGCACTGACCACCATTTGAGCTTCTTAGGCCACACGCTTTTCGCCTCCGAGTGCATCGAGCAAATCAGCAAGTAGGCGACTAAGCTCACGCGTGATGAGTGCCATTTCTGAGTTGAAAATCTCGTCATCATTGCCGGAAATGGACGTTTCTTGCTCTTTGATGACGTCCAGCAATGTGATGCGTTTCAGTTCTAGGCCGTCGGTCAGAACAAAGCTAATGCGGTCGTCCCAAGTGAGTGCCAGACGTGTGCATTGCTTTCCGGACTGAATGTGTCGGCCAAGTTCTTCGGGTTCAGCGCTGTGACGCACGTACTTCACTAAAGCACGGTTTTCGGTGGTAGAGCGCAGCTCTGTGTCTTGGTCGATAGAGAGGTTGGAAGGTGCCTCATCTTCCAGTAACCACGAGGTCATAGCAGCACCAGGCGAAAGCTCGGTATAAAGCGGCAGCACAGGGAAGGGGTTAATCGTCTTGGCCAACAGCCCCATCACTTCATCACCAACTGCACCAGATGCTGTATCAACGCACAGCCAGCGGTTTACCGGATCAATCCAGACCTGAGTATCACGCTGCACCGCAAAGGCGCGTGGCAGCAACTCGGTGATTACCTGCTCTTTGATTTCCTGCATCTGCTTGCGCCCGGGCTTGTAACCTTGCTCGGCCTCTAGCTCAATGGCTTTGGTGCGTGCTACCTGATTGATTACGGTACTGGGGAGTAGCTTTCTTTCACTACGCATGCACAGTAATATCTGGCTATCGTTTTGGTAGGCTAGGCCGTGCCCGGCGCGTGGCTCGATCCAGCCGATTGATAGAGGTTCTTGGCTGGTACCGGGGTGGAAGTGGTGCTGTTCAAGCAATTGGGAGAGCTGGGCGGCATCAAGCGCCCACGATGGATCTAAACGGTAGATCCGTAGGTTTTTAATTTGCATAAGAATAAGGATCCAAATAATGGATTGGAAAGAAATAGCGCTATTGGCGGTGTTTTTGTTATTTTCAGTGTTGATGGCTCATGGCTGGCCAGAGGGGGATTGGCAACTGGGCTGGGGAGCGATTGGGGCTATAGGTACTTTTGTGACTGGGTTTGCAGCTGTTCGAATTAGTCAGAAGCAGGCGTCATGGATGGAAGAGAAAAAAAAAATTAGTGCAAGAATCATAGAAGGAAGAGTGCTGCCTTTGATTCAAGACCTAAGGAGTCCTGTTTGGTTCCTATCAATGCAAGGTTACCGCTCTATTGGATATCAGGACTTTTTACCTAATGTGGTTTCTTCAGTGTTGGTCATCGAGAATATAGTGCTTGAGAATTTCTCTCGTTTACATGAAATTATTGACAATATGGAGTCAAATGAAATTTCTATAGATAGCTATGAAGAAATGATATGTGCCAAGCGTGTTTTTAGGGAATACCTTGGTTGTGTTGATGTTTTTTCTGTATGTCGAGATTTTTTAGGTACTAATATTTCCTGTGCGTCAAAGGATGTACCGCAGTTAGTGAGTAATTCCTTTGGTGAGTATGTAGATAGGTTTTTTGAGGTGATACTCAAGTTTTACCCCCTAATGGATATAAATAAAACCGAGGAAATAGAGAAATTTAAAGCAGTGCAGGAAGAGGTGTTAAAGCAGAAGGGGGAGTTTCTGTTAGCCTATCTAGAGCAGAAAGGTAGCAAAGAGGCGTCATAAGCCATACTCTAAGGCGCTACAGCCGTTGCTAAAGATGGGGGGCTGTGTTACCTGCTAGCGAATAGCCAAACGAACACCTTGACTCATCCTACAGCCTGGCACTTCAAATCCAGCTTTAATTGCAGCCGCTACAGCTTTTTTGTCGATCTGTGGCGGTGGCGGAACTGGATCAGATAAGTAATCACTTGGAACCTGCTTCTCGTCATAAATCTCTACAGATGGCGGGTTCCTAGCGATGCTGATAGCGAAGTATGGGCACTCAATCTTCTGGATGCCATGGTGTTGCATTGAGTCCAGCACATAGCGCTTCACAGACTCCACACGCTTTTCAATGGCTTTACGCCGATCAGACATCTTGCGCTCTGCATCTTTGATGGACTCAGCTAGCGCTTCCAGATTACGCGCAAACATCACCACATTCTGCGCCTTCGATTCCAGATCACCACCAAGGGATTCTAGCGTGTCTGCCACCGCCTCCGGCGGCAGCTCTAGGTCTGCTAGATGATCAAGATCTTGGCGATACTCAGCAGCCAGTTGGTATAGAGAAATAGAGCTCATGATTAGAAGCCTCCTGCATACATATCGTCACCGAATGGATCTGACACACCATTCTTAGCGGCGTTGTAGTTATTCGGAATGTTGGGGTGACGCTGTTGCTGTGCCGGTGCTGCTTTGTCTTTTAGCGTAGCAATGATGCCGCCAAGAGCTTTAGGCGTTGTTACGCCATCCAGTATTTCTTTAGCCATCAGCTCAGAGTGGTGCTGGAATGGGGCAAGGATGTTGAACTTAAAGCCCTCGTCACCGTTTTGCTTGATGTAGAACTCTTTTTGTAGCACTAAGCCAATAGGGCGGTTGGCAAACTCAGGGAAGATAGTTGCTGCACGATTGGTGCCGCCGGCGTCAGTGATGTTTGCAGTTTGAGGGGCTATGCCTTGGATCCCTGCGCACACCATGATGGCGTTCAAGACCTTAAAGCCATACAGCGCTTCGCCTTTTTCGTTGTATGTCCAGAGTGTTAGGTAGTTAGCCTGTTGGCCATCATTGCTCTTAAATGAAAACTCTACACCCTCAGTGCCATTCCGGGATTTGATGGACTCAACCATGGTGAAGTTGCCAATGTATTTGCCAGACTCGTTGATGTAGTTATTGGCATTAGCTTGGCGGGCGGCGGTTTGATCTACTGTGTAACTGCGCATGATGGATTCCTTATGCTGCTTGTTTAATGGAGTAATACTCTTGGATAGCCGCGTCTACAGCAGCTAGGTCGTTGTCGATGGCTTCTGGTTCAAACAAACCCATCGGTGTTTTAGTGGTATCGCTACCGTTATTTCTTGTTGAGAAAAGGTACTGGCCATCGCGAATGACTGTGCGCAGTACGATGGTCACCATGCCTTCTAACGTGATCTTTTCATCCAGCATTTTCCCAATCGTTTTGATCTTGGTGCGCCCAGTTTCTGTACTTTCGACATGGCTTAAGATGTAGACGCGCACATCGTCTGGAAGCGATGAGGCAACGCAGAGAATGTCCCAGGCGTTCTTTCCAATATCGGTGAACTTATCAAAGCCCTTTTCATTGGCGCGGCGCATAAACTCGTTGGCCATCACATATTGAAAGTCATCCAAGATGATGACTTTTCGTCGTGTCTTTTGCATCAGGTTGATGATTGATGCGGCGAGGTCTGTTTGAAAGATGTTGCCGTGCGTCGCTGTTTCGGGGTGGTATCGCTCCCAGCCTTGACTACGGAAGGGAAGTGGTTTTTTGATGGCTTGAATCAGCAGCGTGTCTGCTGGATTCATGTTGCGGATGCTAGTTGTCTTGCCTGTTCCGGACTCGCCCAGAATCATAGTCGTGATACTCATGAGGTTCTCCAATTCGTGATAATTGTGTGTTGAGCGCATACTCACGCTCATAGTGCGTTTCAGCCCAAATTTGGTTATCTGTGGGTTCTGGTTCGGGATCTGCTGGCACGATGCCCGCAGCCAAAAGCAGAAGGAATGCGGCTATGTAGTGCCAACGTTTGATGGGGTAGTCGTCATTGGTATCCATACACCACCTCGTCTAAGCGCTGCTGTGTCATTTGACCTACCGTGCATGCCGCTGCATCACCTATGGATTTCTCGACTTCTTCGCGTAGCCTGATGCGCACCCCATCATCAAACAAGGCCGTTAACAGGGTGGCGTCAAGGTTTGGCACGTTCTTGTAAAGGTCGTGCATTATCTGATCGGCCAGTTCCTGCGCCGGTACGCTTTTAGGCGGCACTACATTGTTCCAAGCCATAAAAACGGCCGGGGTGTTCCCGGCCAGCACATCAATCATTTTCTCGCGTAGACCGTCTATAGCCTTACGCTCTTTCTGTGATTCAGTCATGGGGTTCTCCTTCGCTTCTAGCCTTGAGCATGGCGTCTGCAATCAAATAGGCATCAGAAGCTATAGTGGATGCATGTTCCGCTGGTTCACAATCGCTACTACAACTCGCTAGATACCCTTGTAAGGCCTTGGCCGCGAAGTAGTCGC
The DNA here is from genome assembly GCA_004791645.1 of Alcaligenaceae bacterium 429. Lineage (GTDB taxonomy): Bacteria > Pseudomonadota > Gammaproteobacteria > Burkholderiales > Burkholderiaceae_B > Paenalcaligenes. The sequence continues at coordinate 473 of SRSN01000079.1, read as the reverse complement.
GTAGAGTCATGCCTGCCGAATAGACCTCAACCGTATGATTGCCAAGAGCAGTTCTCTGGATAGTCTTAGCCGGAAAAGCCGTGCCGCAGGTCTTAGTTGCCATGGTTCTCTCCCACCAGTTTTTGGACGGTTTCCGCTCTTTGATGTGCTCCAGTTTGCGCTGGTAGTTTCTGATGCTGCGACCAGTCCATAAGCATTCGTTGCATAGCATCAGCCAAAGCAGTTGGTGCTTTATTGGTATCGTGCTCAATAACCATGCCGTCAGGCATTTCTACGTACAGTTTTATGTGTGCGGTTTGCATGATGATTCCTAGTGCGCCTCAGCGCTGGATAGTAAATAGCCAGCACCGTGCGGAGCCGCTGCAATAGTGGCTCTGGCTGTGCTGTTAAGGGAGTGTCCCCAGCATTATCAACAGATCGTGGGGGTAGTGCAGAATACTTTTGATTTTTAATGGAATTATTCTTGTTAGAAT
>SRSN01000078.1 GCA_004791645.1 Alcaligenaceae bacterium 429 | reverse complement strand
TAAGTCGCAAGTCTAGTGTGATGTCTTTTTTCTCGTGAGCAGCGACATGAACAAGTATCTTGAGAATGTCAGCAAGTGGATAAGCAGAGGAACGGCCGTTCTGGCCGCTCTTTGCTTGTTGATTATGGTGTTTTCCTTGCTGGATGGTGTGTTCTTCCGCTATGTGCTGAATGCTTCACTGACGTGGTCAGATGAAGTAGCGGTATTGGCATTTAGCTGGAGCATCTTTTTATTTTCTAGTGTGATGGTGCAAGAACAGGGGCACGTGCGTATCACGTTGCTGTTGTCTGCCTTGCCGCGTCCGCTAGAGGTAAGCCTGGAAAAAATCAGCTGCATTTTAGTGCTGCTGTTTGGTGCGCTGATGGCATGGGCAGGTTGGCAATTCGTGGGCTTCACTGCAGGGCAAGTCTCGCCTGCGTTGCGTTACCCATTGTGGCTGCAAACCGCTGCTATACCAGTGAGCGGTGTCTTGATTGTGCTGCACTCGCTGGTGCTGTTGTTCCAGCCTGTACCTGCTAAAGCTTCCGAGGAGAAAGCATCATGAGTGAAGTCGGCATCGTACTGATTTCCGGGTTGTTCATCATGCTACTGATGGGTGTGCCCATTGCGTTTACGCTGGGCATTCTGACCGCAGTAGGTTTGTGGATGGCTGATTTTGACCAGATGATTCTGGTGCAGCGTTTGTTGGCCGGTAGTGCCGTCACCAGTTTGATTGCTATTCCTGGATTCATTCTGGCCGGTGATTTGATGACGGCTGGTGGGTTGTCACGACGTTTGGTGCGTATTGCATCGTCGTTGTTTGGTCACTTCACTGGTGGTCTGTCTATGTCCACCGTGGCCGCTGGTACGTTCTTTGGTGCGATCTCAGGTTCTGCTCCTGCTACGACGGCAGCGGTAGGTTCCATCATGATCAACGAGCTAGAACAGCGTGGTTACTCGCGCGGTTACGGCGCAGCGTTGGCGACATCTATTGGGCCGTTGGGTCAAATGATTCCGCCTTCCATCCCGATGATTATCTGGGGTGTGTTGGCCGAGGAATCCATTTCCAAACTGTTCTTGGCTGGTGTAGTACCTGGTTTGTTGGCTGCAGGTGGTTTCTGCGTGGTCAGCGTGCTGTATGCGCGCAAGCACAAGATTCAACCTGAAAAACGCCCTAGTGGCCGTGATGTGTTGAAAGCATTGCGTGAAGGCTTCTGGGCCATCATGGCGCCAGTTGTGATTCTGGGCGGTATTTACGGTGGTGTGTTTACACCTACCGAAGCCTCGATGGTAGGTGCGCTGTACAGCTTGATTATTGGTTTGTATGTATACAAAGACCTGCAGTGGAAAGCATTGCCCGCCATTTTGATGGGTTCACTGCGTACTACTACCGTGATCATGTTCATCATTGTGGTGGCCTACGGTTTCGCGTGGGTGATTGCGAGTGAGCAAATCCCATCACAAATCAGCGATGTACTGCTGAGCCTGACCTCTAACCCCTTTGTATTGCTGCTGTTGATTAACCTGATGCTGCTGGTGTTGGGCGCCATCATGGATACCGTGTCTGCCATGGTGATCTTGAGTGGTGTGCTGATTTCCGTTGGTTTGCAGATTGGTTTGGATCCTATCCAGTTGGGCGCGATGGTGGTGATCAACTTCGCTGTGGGTATGGTGACTCCACCGTTGGGTTACTCCTTATTCGTAGCATCCAGTATTAGTGGTTTAAAAGTAGAACAAGTAGCGCGCCATTTGTGGCCGTTCCTGGTAGTGCTGTTAGCCGTGGTTGCGTTGGTGGCATATGTGCCTGCAGTAACGTTGTGGTTGCCAGGTTTGGTAGGTTGAACATAGATGGTTAGTTTGGTTGTAGAACAGGCAGCAATTGCTGCCCCAACAATCCCTGGTCCATTGGCGGTAAGCCCCTTGTATAAGGCGGCTTTACCTGCCGGGGCCTGTGATTGCCATGCTCATTTGTTTGGGCCGCAGCAGAAATATCCGTATCAAGCGAACCGTAGTTATACGCCGCATGATGCCAGTGAGGCATCGTACAGAGCGTTGTTGCGTACCTTGGGTTTCCAGCGAGCCGTGCTGGTACAGCCTAGTGTGTACGGTACCGACAACAGCCTCATGCTGGATACCTTGGCTGGTTTGCCGCAAAACGATGACATGCAATGGCGTGGTGTGGCCGTGGTAGATGCCTCGGTGACCGATGCCGAGCTAGAGCGTATGCATGCATTAGGTGTACGCGGTGTGCGTATCAACTTGGTGTTCCCCGGTGGTATCACCTTTGATGATGTACGCAGTCTGGCCAACCGTTTGAAGGGGTTGGGATGGCACATCCAATTCTTGGTAGATGTGTCCCGCTTTGAGCATTTGGTGGATAGATTGTCGGCGTTGCCTACGCCATGTGTGATTGATCACATGGGGCATGTGTCTACCGCCAAGGGTACACAAGAAGCGGGCTTTCAAGGTTTATTAGAGCTGATGAAAGCAGGCAATACGTGGGTGAAATTAACTGGCCCTAATCGTATTTCCACATTGGATACTGCTCCATTTACCGATGTAGACCCGTTTTTCGAAGCCTTGGTGCAGCAACGTGCTGATCGCTGTGTGTTTGGCACTGACTGGCCGCATGTGCAGTTGCCTACCTCTATGCCACGCGATGAAGACTTGGTGAATGAGGTGCTGCGCTTGTTGCCAGACCCCGTATTACGCCAGAAGATCCTGACGGATAATCCGGCGCAGTTATACGGTTTCTAAGTTTATGCAGTGATCGCCGCGTGATGCGGCGATTGCTGTAATAGCCACTCCCTAAACGCAATCAGCGATGGCAGCGATGCATTACGGTTGGGGTAGACCAAGTAGTAGCTACGTGGGCTAATCAAGGTAGGGCCTACGGTTTGCAATTCACCGCGTTGCAGCTCATCCAGAATCAGGGCTTGCGGTACTAAACCTGCACCTATGCCTGCACGCACTGCTTGAATCAAATGCGAGGTCAGCTCAAAGCTAGGCCCCATGCGCATTTGAGTATGCGGTAAGTTGAAATGTGAAAACCAGTCAGCCCACGCTTGAGGGTTGCTGTTAATCGTGAGCAGGGTTTGTTTACCCAGCCATTCTGGGGTGATGTCATTTTGCTTGGCAATGTCGGGGTTGATGATGGCAATCAACTGCTCATTTTGCAGTGGGTGTGCCGTGCAATCAGGCCAGTATCCCGTGCCTACAGTAATGGCGGCATCTAAGTCGCCTTGCTCAAAATTCAGATCACCGATGCGTGAATGCAGATGGATAGTAATACCGGAATTGGCGGTATAAAACTCATGAATACGCGGCAATAGCCACTTTGAACCAAAGGTGGGTAAGGTGGCGAGGCGTAGGGTGCTGCTGCCGCTTTGGTGTGACATGGCTTGCAGGGTAGCACTACGTATAGAACCCAGGGCATGCGTAAGTTCTAGATAGTAGCGGCGGCCAGCATCGGTCAAGCGTACCGAACGGCCTTCGCGTCTGAATAGCTGTAGCCCTAAATGGCTCTCTAGCGCCTGTACTTGCTTGCTGATGGCACTTTGGCTAAGGGATAAATCTTCAGCCGCACGGGTGTAACTTTCATGGCGCGCGGCGGATTCAAACACCAATAGCAACGACATGGAAGGAGTGAGATGTCTAGCGTTCATGAATTTTGTTCACCATCCGACGGTGAAGATTTCGTTTGTGGTCTAGCGTGTAATCACTGAAACTATAGACTAGCCCTTTCTTATTAGTTTACATGAGTAAAACTCAGGAATCTGTGGTTTTGTTTTTATGAATATTGCTTCCGTCCAAACCCTCGATCCAGTAGCTCCTCGTTATGCCGAATTTTTGAAGGCATTGGCGCAGCGTGGCTTCACGGGTGAGATCCAAGCCGACTATGCACACCGCACGGTGTTGGCTACAGATAACTCCATTTACCAGCGTTTGCCGCAGGCAGCAGTGTTTCCGCGCTCTATAGAAGACGTACATTGTCTGGCGAGTCTGATGGGCGAGAAGGCGTATAGCAATATCACCCTGACGCCGCGTGGTGGTGGTACAGGTACCAATGGTCAGTCGCTGACCGACGGTATTGTGGTGGATCTGTCACGTCACCTAAACCAGATACTGGAAATCAACGTAGAAGAGCGTTGGGTACGAGTGCGTGCTGGTGTGGTGAAAGACCAATTGAACGCCGCACTAAAACCCCACGGTCTATTCTTTGCGCCAGAGTTGTCCACTTCGAATCGGGCAACCTTAGGCGGCATGATTAATACCGATGCCAGCGGGCAGGGTAGCTGTAAGTACGGTAAAACGCGTGACCACGTCTTAGAACTAGACATGGTGCTGTTGGGCGGCGAAGCCTTGCACGGTGAACCGCTGAACAAAGAGCAATTAGAAGAGGCCTGTGCGCAGCCCGGTAAAGTGGGAGAGGTATTCCGTACCGCCCGCCAAATCAGCGAAGAGCGTGCTGAGCAAATTGAAAAAGGTTTCCCTAAACTAAACCGCTGTTTAACTGGGTACGACTTGGCTCATCTGTGGGAGCAAGACGGTCGCTTTAACCTGAACAGCGTGTTGTGCGGTGCCGAAGGTACGCTGGGTTTTGTGGTTGAGGCCAAGCTCAATGTGCTGCCTATTCCTAAGTTTTCCACACTGATTAACGTGCGTTACGGCAGTTTTATGGATGCGCTGCGTGATGCGCATGCGTTGCAAGCACAAAACCCCTTGTCCATCGAAACCGTGGATTCCAAGGTGCTGATGCTGGCGATGAAAGATTTCGTCTGGAACAGCGTGTCGGAGTACTTCCCGCAAGACGAACGCCCAACCTTGGGTATTAACTTGGTGGAATTTAGCGGTGACAGCGAAGCCGAAGTAGACGAGCAGGTGCGCACTTTTATTGAGCATTTGCAGAAAGACCAGACTGTTACCCGTTTGGGCCATACCATTGCGCAAGGCTCAGAAGCCGTCACACGCGTGTATGGCATGCGTAAACGTGCTGTAGGTTTATTGGGTAACGTAGAGGGCGAAGCGCGTCCACAGCCGTTTGTGGAAGATGCCGCTGTGCCGCCTGAAAATTTGGCCGATTTTATTGCCGAATTCCGTGCGGTGTTGGATAGCCATAACCTGGAATACGGTATGTTTGGCCACGTGGATGCGGGTGTGTTGCACGTGCGTCCGGCGTTAGACATGAAAGACCCAGCACAAGCTGCGATGATCCGTCCTATTTCGGATGCGGTGGCTGAGCTTGCCCAGCGTTACGGCGGGTTGTTGTGGGGTGAGCACGGTAAAGGCGTGCGCTCTGAATATGCACCTGCTTTCTTTGGTGATTTGTACCCAGCCTTGCAGCAGCTTAAGGCCGCGTTTGACCCGCATAATCAGCTGAACCCCGGCAAGATTGCAACGCCCGCCACACAGCCAGAAGCGGCTTTGCTCAAGATAGACAAAGTGACACTGCGCGGTGAGTACGACCGCCAAATGCCACTGCGTACATGGCAAAGTTTTGGCACGCCCATGCACTGTAATGGTAATGGCGCGTGTTTTAACTACGATCTGAACGATGCTATGTGTCCGTCGTGGAAAGCCACGCGTGAACGCACCCATTCCCCTAAAGGGCGTGCATCGTTAATGCGCGAATGGCTGCGCTTGCAAGAGCAGTCGGGTGTGGATGTGCTCGCCGTAGAGCAAGAACCGCAATCCTTCTGGAAAGGGCTGTGGAAAAAGCGTGCGTCTAAACAAGACCCACAAGCAACACCAGATTTTTCGCACGAAGTGTATGACGCTATGTCGGGGTGCTTGGCCTGTAAATCTTGTGTAGGCCAATGCCCAATTAAAGTGAATATCCCCGAGCTGCGTTCTAGGTTCTTGGGCTTGTATCACCGCCGTTATGCTCGCCCTGTGCGCGATTACCTGATTGCTTCGCTGGAATACAGTATGCCTTACTTAAGCAAAATGCCGTGGTTGTATAACGGTATGCTGCGTCAGAAGTGGGTAAAAAGTATTCTGGAAAAACGCATTGGCATGGTGGATAGCCCCATGTTCAGCTCTATGGATTTTGGCGACGTGCTAAAAGCGTGGAATGTGCGCCCTGCTACCCCCTTAGCATTAACAGCGTTGACGGCTGAAGAGCGCGCCCGCAGCGTGATCCTTGTGCAAGACGTGTTCACTCGCTACTTTGAAACCCCTGTGTTGGCCGCCTTAATCGAGCTGGCGTCGCGCTTGGGGTATCAAGTGTGGTTGGCACCGTTGAACCCAAACGGTAAACCGTTGCACGTACAGGGTTTCCGCAAAGCCTTTGCCAAAGCGGCCATACACAATACGCGCCAATTGCAGACCGTCGCGGGCTTTGATATTCCGTTGGTGGGCTTAGACCCCGCCATGACGCTGGTGTACCGTCAGGAATACACCTCGGTGCCAGACATTGGTATCGTGCCGCAAGTGCAGTTGCCGCAAGAGTGGCTGCTCAAGGCGTTGCCTGAAGACGTAGCCGTGGCAACGACTGAACAACTGTATAGATTGCTGCCGCACTGTACCGAAAAAACCAATGCACCGAATAGCATTCAGCCGTGGGCACAGTTATTCAAACGCTGCGGGTTGTCACTGACTATTCCTGCGGCGGGTTGTTGCGGTATGTCGGGTACCTACGGTCATGAAAGCCGTAACCAAGAAACGTCCAAGACTATCTTTAGTCAGTCATGGGCTAAACACTTGGAAGCGCCCGCTGAAAAAGGTGAGGTGTTGGCAACGGGGTATTCGTGCCGAAGTCAGGTGAAGCGCATGAACGAACAAAGCTTGCGTCATCCACTGCAAGTATTGTTGGCGCATGTAAGTCAGCACGTTAAATAAGAAATCGCCTCTGGTTCTAAGGCCAGAGGCGATTTACTTATACACAGGCCGTCTATGCGAGGTTCGCGTAAACGGCCTTATTTGTAGCGGGTGGTAGGCGTTAATCACACATGTGGTGGTGTGTGTATCGTTCGCCGTCTGCCTGGTTAGAGCTCAGGAATACGCAGAACTTGGCCAGGGTAGATTTTGTCTGGGTGGCTCAGCATAGGTTTGTTGGCTTCAAAAATACGGTTGTATTCGTTGCCTTTACCTTTGCCGTAAACGGTTTCTGCGATTTTCCACAGCGTATCGCCTTTTTGTACGGTAACCATACGTGCAGCGGTAGCAGGGGCAGTAACGGTCAGTTTGTTATCCACACCCGCAACGCCCAAGGTGTTACCCAGTGCTAATACGATTTTTTCAGCGGCTTCGGTAGTCGCAGCGGTACCGGAAACAGTGACGGTGTCGCCGTTCACACTAATATCTAGCCCATCGGCATCCAGTTGGTGCTTGGCTAGTTCTTTATGTAATTCATCAGGGGTAGCGGCTTTGGCATCGCTGGCACCCAACAGTTTCTCGCCTACACTTTTCAGAAAGCTTAGTACGCTCATGGTGTCTGTCCTTGTGGTGAATAAAGCAAAGAGCCTTCATTATTCACCACAAATGTGTAACAGACATGGCGCTGATTGTTAACGATTGTGAGACCGGCTTAACCGCCGCCCACAGCCACCACAATTTCCAGTTGATCGCCGTCGTTTAGTTGGTGTGTCGCATGCTGACTTTTGGGAACAATGTCTCCGTTGATCTCAACAGCAATACGTTTGCCAACGTAATCCAGTTCCTGCAACAACTCCAGTACGGTGAATGGAGTCTGTAACGGGCGGGTTTCACCATTTAACGTAATATTCATCGGTGTAGCTCGTCAAAAAGGATGCGCAATTAAATGCGGCGGAAAATCAGATCCCACACGCCATGTCCTAAGCGCAAGCCACGGGCTTCGAACTTGGTGAGGGGGCGGTAATCAGGCCTTTCAGCAAAACCGTCGCTAGTATTTTGCAGCAGCGGCTCGGCAGACAATACTTCCAGCATCTGGTGAGCGTAGTGTTCCCAGTCAGTTGCACAGTGGATGTAGCCACCTTTGGCCAGACGGGTGCTCAGCAGATTGATAAAAGGCGATTGAACTAGCCTGCGCTTGTGGTGACGCTTTTTGGGCCAAGGGTCAGGGAAATAAATATGTACCCCAGCGAGGCTATCGGGTTCGATCATATCACGCACCACTTCTACAGCATCATGCTGGATGATACGGATATTCGAGACTTTATTGTCATCAATACGGCGCAGCAACGAGCACACACCCGCATCGTAAACCTCAACGCCCAAGAAGTCGTCTTGAGGGCGTTGTTGGGCAATGCTAAGTGTGGTTTCACCCATCCCAAAACCGATTTCTAGAATCAGAGGTGCTTCGCGTTTGTAGACGGTAGCCGGTTGCAGGATGTTGTTGCGGTAGTCTATAGACCAAAGCGGCTTCAGGCGTTCCAACGCCAATTGCTGATTTGGAGTGATATGAGAGCGGTGGTGTACAAAGCTCTTGATGTGGCCGTGAGGCGACTCAGGGCTATCGTTGTCTTGGGTGTCGTGTGTCATGGTGTTCGGTATAGGGGGTAAGCCAGCACTAAAAAAATCTTGGTACTTTGTCAGTGCGGCGGTATACTTTGCTGCTTAGACAAAGTCTCTATTTTACGCAGCATTGCGTCATATCACCATGCGGGTGTAGTTCAATGGTAGAACGGCAGCTTCCCAAGCTGCATACGAGGGTTCGATTCCCTTCACCCGCTCCAGTTTTCAGCTGTAACTTCATTTTTATAAGATGATTGCAAATGTGGCTCAAAGAGTTTTCTTCTTTTGTGCTAATAGTTTCCGTATCTGTGTTTACGTTGTACTTCTTGTAGTGCCGAAAAGGCTATGCGTTTGGTAGGTAAAATAAAAGATATACGCATCCGTAGGATACTGGGATGATTCCATTGGTAGAGGCTTCACAACTAACGGGATGTGACTAGCCATTTACAACGATCAAGATGAGCGGCTTATTCAAACCTAAGCCTCCGCAACCGATTTTTCGGTAGCCTAAGGTCCATCAAAAATACCAATCTGATGACAAGCATCGAGAAAAGGCTTTTTGAGAAAATTGCAGTCAGTGAATGGGTGTTTTTTCGTATGTAACGCCAAGGTCTGTAGAAAATCTTGCGGATCTCGCCCCAGCTCTTTCCACTCATCCAATACCTGCGTCAGCCAGGCCTTGCCATCGCTTTCTGTGCAGAGCTTGGCTTTGTAGCGTTCTTCAATGCCATAAACGTCCTTCCACGTTCCGATTTCTTCGGCAACAGCAGCGGGACCAAAGTGTAGGGTGATATCAGCTGGGGTCAGCTTGACGATGTCTGAATGCTGCAAAGTGATCTGTAGTTCGATGGACTGCGCTGCTGGTTTGTAAGGGTAGAAAACGGCACGACGTTGAACTGCTCTTGCGGGGTCTTTGGGTGTGTAGGCAGGATCCTTGCTGGTCTTGTAGCTGCTGTTGCAGTGGTGACAAGCCGGGACAAGGTTGCGGAAGTTGATGGAGTTGAACGGGTACAACGCCTTGGGCAAGTAATGGTCGTAGGCTTCGCGCGGGTTGTGGCACTCGCCCAGGAGATCGTTAATACCACAAAACGGGCATTTTCCAGCCTTATTGGACTGCAGGAACGTTCGATAGTGGTCGTCAATGTCACCGATCTTGCGGCGCAATGCGACGAGCTTCAGAAGCGATGGCGAATACAAGCCCTTGAAGAATGTGCCTAGCTGGGTGGCAAGGTCTTTATGCTTGACAGCGACGTCGCTGTAACGGGCGAGTTGTGTTGCCGGATCATTGGCACACACTTTCTCCAGGTCATTATTGCCTTGATACCACTGCTGGAACTGGCTGATCTCTGCGTCGGATAGAACTAAGAAAAAGCCGTAGATGCGCTCTACATGACCAGAGAAAAATGCTGCACCGCTGCTGTCGTCATAGTGAAAAGCAGTCATCACTTCATGCAGCTCAGGGCTCTCAACAAATAGATCCAAACTGTAATTGCCACTTACCGGCGCTTTGCACCAGACCTCATGAAAGATGAAGTCGATAAACGCCTGCATCTTCTCCATCTGGTGTGGTACGTAGGTATACGTAAACAGCATCAGCCCTGCTCCTCCCCATTGTCTGGCTGATCGCTGTCGAGAATGGCTTTGATCAGCAGCATCTTCTCCACCGAGTCGCCGAGTTGCTGCTGAATCTCCGTGAGCAACAACTCCCTGTCTTCGTCGCCCTGTTCAAAGCGGGCACGCAACGCCTCCAGTAAGGCCTGCGCATGGTCGCCAATGGTTTCGCGCTTCCCAAACACCTTACTCATTGTGATCTTGTTTATCGAAGCACCAAACGTATTAAAGCCGGGAGGCTCAATGCTGACCTTGCCGCTGGCTTTATTCTTGGCGAACACCAACACCTTCTCCGGCTTGCTGTCGGAGATCAGGAAGGGAGTGTGGGTGGTAACCAGCATTTCTTGCCCCGCATCCTCCACATCGGGCAAGCATTGACGTAGGCGGGTGATGAAGCTGGCGCGCCAGTGTGGGTTGAAGTGGGTTTCTGGCTCATCAAGCAGGAACAGGCTGTTGGTCTTGCGAAATAGCAGGCATAGTCCGAGGCTGTGCAGCATCTGGTACTCGCCGTCCGACAGCTCCTTGAGCAGCATTGGCTTTTCTACGCCCTGCATTGCGAAGTAGAAATTCTTGAAGCGCATGATGCGCTGGTCTGAGGCCAGCGTCGGTACCGTCTCACTGACGTAGTGGCTGTTGGAGCGGTACAAGTCGGTCTTGATGGTGTCGCTGACGCTATACAGGTTGAGCGTCAGCAGAACCTGCAAGGCTTGAAACAAAGCGAGTGCGGGGCCTGCCGGATCATCGAAATTGGCGCGGAAGGCTTGCTTGGTCGCTTCATTGATCCGGTAATCCAGGATCAGCGTGTCGGAAGCCTCATCGTAAAAATGCAACGTGGCACAGCGCTTGAGCTTTTCGACAATGGCCGTGCGTTCAGTGCGCTCATCGCCATTGGCCTCTAGTCCTTGAAGCAGATTGAGTCGGTAATCTCCTGTCTCCGGATCAAAATAGACCACATTGGTATCTGTAAAACGACCATCCTGCGTTTCGGTGGGCAAGGCGTACTCACCCGAAGTAAAGGCAGAAATTTGCTGGCTTGTGGCTGGGATGCTGCGGCGCAGGACAATGCGGAACTCGCGTAGCGCCTCTATGCCCACATCCTCGCGGAATGGCTGGAGAGTAGCTTCATCCTGGAGCAGAAGATTGCACAACAGAATAGCTTGGCTAAAGCCACTGTCCAGATAGGCCAGCCGCGTTTCGGGACGGCCGGGATAAGGGAGCTGTCGGGCCAGAGCATTCCAGTACTCATCGAACTGGATGAAACGCATCTTGAAGAACGGCAGGCTGAGAATCTCGTTCTCGCCGGAGGAGTAGCCCAGCACGTACTGCGGCAATAGCAAGTCACGCTCTTCGTCGCTCAATCGGCTGAAAGCAAAGCCCTCGACAGGGAATGCCTCATTGTTCTCCCAACGCAGCCACGGCGACTTTTCACTCTCCTTGATCACGACCACGTGTGCGAACTCCGGACTACCGGAGGAACGGCGCTCCTTCGGCAACTTGATCAGGTATTCCAGCTCATAGGCGTTGGGATAGCCTTCGTGCTCTTGTATGCCGTCCGGATTGTCATCAGGGTCGTACTGAAAGATGTCGGGCAAGAAATTGCGGCGTACCCGCTGCACCTCCAGCTGAAAGAAGATCGCTGCCAACGCTTCGAGCAGGTTGGACTTACCGCTGCCGTTGGGGCCGGCGCACACGAAGGGTGCAAAACCTTCGGGCTGGGCCAGTTCTTCCTGCAAGCTCCACTCAGTGCGGAAGTGATGTTCAAAACCACAGGGCAAGCTACGAAAGCCTGCCGGGTCAGTGATCTTGAGGCGGAGCAGTTTCATGACTGAACAGCCTTGAGTTCGATGCGGTTGCCGACTTTATTTCCCCCCTGCGTCAGGGCGCCAGCCGCCAGCGCCTCGAATACCCATTTTTTGATGTGTTCATAGTCGTTTACATCAAGCCCAACATCATTGCTCGGGTAGAACTCGGCTAAACGGTTCTTCTGCTCATCAGCGACAGCTTCGTCTTCCACCACAGCCTGCAGCCATTCTGTGAGTTGATCACTCACCGCCACCATAAAATCTTGCACCGAAAATGGCGCATTCCCCAGTTGTTGGCGATAGGCTTCCAGCCATTCTGCGATCAATGCTTTACGGGCCTCGGAATTTTCCAACGCTGCCAGCAGGTTTTCCGCATCGGGAAAATGAGTCGTAGTTGCAGCTTGCTCAACAAGTTCGGGCACTGTGGTTTGATCTCCAATAGTAACGGGAGCGATAGACTGGGTGGGGAGAGGCACGCGCGATAGATCCAATTCGCCCTTGAAAGCTTGCTGACTCATTGCGCCGTAGAGGCTCTCCAGGTAGGCGAGGCTTTGCTGGTAGCGGGATTTCAGTTGATCGACGCTCTTGTGGATTTCAGCAAAACGGTTTTGCAGGTCAATCGGCGCACGCTTGATCTTGGTCTCCTTAATGAGACCTAAATTAAGCCCGCTCATAATGGCTCCGCGATTCTTACTTGTGAACTGCTTTAGAATATATGGGCTGGAGTGAATGGCGTATGACAAGAACAATGGATTGGCAACCTCTCTATTCAGAGTAATCGCCGCAAGGTGCTTGGTGTTGATGGCAACAGGGATGTCGTCAGGGATCACCGCCGAACGACCGATGGTACCCATGATCGTGACAATCACATCACCCGGAAAGATACGATAATTCTGGAGCTCCTGATACTTTTCCTTGGAGATAAATCGGCGCTCACCCCACGTAAATCGATTTTGTACAGCATTGTCAATGCCCAACACTGCCACATCTCCCTCTGACATGAACTCACTGTGGAGCAAATTGGAACCGAACGGTCCTGTTCGCATCGCACCTTTGTGTTTGGCAGCTAATTCACAAATCTCTACTAGCGGCCAAGTCTCATAACCTGGACTCGTTGGTCCAAACATCTCCAGAAACATACTTTTGAGCAGGTCGTCGAGGTGTTGCAGGTGTTGTTTGCGCTGGGCGATTAGTCCTTCCACTTTGCAGAGCAGATGGGCAATGCGGATTTGATCGTCGTATTCAATAACCGGCAAAGGAATGCCTTCTAACGCACTCCTGTTGATGTGTGGAATAGTTGCGCCCGTAGCGGTCCGTCGTAGATAGGTAAACTTTGACTTCAGATAAAGGCCAAGAAAAGGCGTAAACAATCGGACACCTGACTTAACGCGAAGACGCGCAATAGTGCTGCCGATATAGCCACTTTTTCCAAAGCCTATGGTGCCGGCGTTAGCACCATCCCACGCGATTAACACATCATCTGAAATCGCTTCGGTACCGCTGGCGTCGTCTGTATAACGAATTAGATCATCGTTTCGGAGATCGTCGATACCTATCAAGCGCCTTGCCGCATGTGATGGTAAGTCCGTTATTTGGTGCTTTTTCCCCTTGGAAATTGAAATAACCGAGCCAAGAGTTTGAGGCGTTAGCTCAGTCATCCCGCCATCCCCTTCAATTCCAGCAACTCACGCACGATGCCGCTTTGCACCTTGGCGAGCTCCGCCTCATCCATATTACCTACCTCGGCTTGTATCAGTCGATCCAGAATCACACCCGGTGCGTCGTAGTGCACTTCCTCGAATACCTCTTCCTTGTAGCGAGAGAGTGAGAGGTCGAAGTTGTTTCTCTCGTCCGCAATCTCAGTGCGAGGCACCATGAAGCACTTGGCAGTGCGGTCCGTCTCGGTAGCCGCGTCGCGGGCATGGTATTTGGTAATGATGCTTTGTAGGTCGCCGTAGCCTTCCTGCTTGGTGCGCTTGTCATCCAGCGAGTAACCATCGGCGACCATCTCGTAGAACCAGACATGCTCTGTTGCGGGCTTGGCAATCTTGTCCTGCGGCCCCCAGACCTTGGTGAACAGCAAAATGGCGGTGCTGACCCCGGCATAAGGCCTAAACACGCCGCTAGGCATGGTGATGACGGCCTTGAGGTCGCAGCGCTCCACTAGTATCTGGCGCAGATCCCTGAATGCTTTGCCGGAGCCGAACAGCACGCCCTGCGGCACGATCACGCAGGCAGTGCCGCCTTTCTTAAGAAGGCGATAGATGTTCTCGACAAACAGCAATTCGGTCTTGGTGGTAGAGAGCTGTAGGTTCTCATTGATGTCACCCTTGTCGATGCTGCCGGTAAAGGGCGGATTGGCCAACACGATGTCGTATTCGGCTTCTTCGTTGTAGCCCTTGCTCAGGGTGTCCTGATAGTCGATGTGCGGCTCGTCGATGCCGTGCATCATCAAATTCATCAGTCCCAGGCGCACCATGGTGGCGTCGATGTCATAGCCGTACAGGCTGTCCTGCAGGATGGTCTGAGCCTTTTCGGTCAGAGCGGCAGCGACCGAGGTGCGGACAAAGCCATCTTCATCGGGCGCAAGGTTCTTGCTACCCGCCTTGATGGCCAACTGGGTGACGATGTACTGGTAGGCTCCCAGCAAGAAGCCGCCAGTGCCGCAGGCAGGGTCGGCTATCTTGTGG
>SRSN01000077.1 GCA_004791645.1 Alcaligenaceae bacterium 429 | reverse complement strand
TATAAGAAATAAGTAAAACTATAAGTCGACGGTGTAGTGGCTGTTTAGTCCTGATTAAAGAGACTGCGCAACACCTATGCAGGCGAAGGAGTAGGTGGTGGTCGAGTTGGATGCGCCGCCTTTCTTGAGCTACTAGAGGTGGCCTAGGTGTAGACCTCTATGGATGATTTTTACCGCAACCCGTATACAGGTTTAGAGGGCTTTTCCTCTTAATTTTCTAAAGGCTAATAGTCATGTTTAGTATTAAACCAGGCCCTAAGCCTATCGCTGATTCAACAGGTAAGCCGGATAGACGTCGCCGTGATAACAAAGATACTCCCGGCAATACGCCATCGTTAAAACCAAGTAAATCCACAAAATCACCAGTCAAGAAGTAGGCTCTTTCTAAGAGTGGTGCAAGGGGGGGGCTGAGGCCCCTTTTTTGTAGTGTTAGCGCTTGGTAGCGTCAATGCTTATGGACAGTATCATGCATTGAAATGGGATTGCGTAGTACACGATGGCTATGCTTTATAGCCTGTAATGTGTTGGGTTCAGTATCAATTAACTGCATTAATAAACAGTGTTTGTACGGCATATTGAAACCGAGCTTTGCTCGATTCTAAAAAAGTGATTTAATAAGTAGACCAGTTAGTCTATTTTTAAACAAAGGAGGTGAGTGAAGTATGAGCAGCAAACCGTTAACCGATAAACAGCGCGCCAAACGTAAGGAAATCGTTGAGGCCGCTATGGTGTGTTTTTCCCAGAAGGGCTTCCATGCCACGTCTACTGCCGAGATCTGTAAAGAGGTGGGGATGAGCCCTGGTAACGTGTTTCATTACTTCGCCACCAAAGACGAAATTATTCAAGAAATCGCCAAAGAAGACCGCGAACTGCTCACTGAGATTTTTGAGCGATGCTCTTCTGAGAAAACAGTGGTGGACTCCATCGTGCAAATCATTCGCACCATTATTGATGTGATGAACCACGACCCTATCTCTGCCCGCTTAAGTTTGGAAGTAGGCGCCGAAGCCGCCCGAAACCCTGAAGTCATGTCCATCTTTTTGGAAAACGAAGACTTCAATAAACAGAAGCTGGTTCAATTGATTGAACAGGGCATGAAAAACGGGGAAATCGATTTAGAGCTAGAACCGGAGGCCACTGCTACGTGGTTGTTGATGTTGGGTGATGGTGTATTAGGGCGCAGCATTATGCAGCCGGGCTTCAAATGGGAAGCACAACTGGATATTCTGGAAAAGATGATACGCAAAGCCTTGCGGCCTTGAGCAGTACTCGTTGCTTAGCGTGTAGGAGCTTGGGCAGTAGCTAACCCTGCGGCTTGCCACGCATCGTAGCCTGCAGGCAGTCTGGTAGCGAGCAAGCCATTGCTGTGCAAGATCTGCACGGCCTCGCTGGAAAGCACGCAGTAAGGCCCTCGGCAATACGCGACGATGGTTTTGTTGGTAGGCAGTTCATGCAGTCTGCCCTGCAAGGCAGGCACAGGAATATGCAATGCGTCAGGTATGTGGCCAGTGCGGTACTCATCGTCAGGGCGCACATCCAGTAGTACCACGCTGTCAGCTTTTATCTGTACTAGCAATTCATCTACCGATAACCCATCCAACCGTTCGCGTTGATGTTGATTATCAGTGAGCAATTCTTGTATTTGCTCGTGTTGAAACGCTAGGTATTGCTGCAAACTGCTCAAAATCGCTTGAACAGGGCCAGCACTGGATCGGTAGTAAATGTACTTGCCATCACGCCTAGTTTGCACCATGTCAGCACGTTTTAGGTTTTGCAGGTGCTGAGAGGTATTGGCAATAGATAAACCGCTGCGTTCAGCCAGTTGTTCTACCGACCATTCCTCGTTATGCAATAACGCGAGCAAAGCCAAACGGTGTTCATTGGCCAAGGTGCGAGCAATATCGGCCAATGCTCCTAGCGAAGACTGTGTGGTGGGCTGACTAGTGATGGTCATAAGCGCTATGAGAAATATTCAACTAATTAATTGATTATACAAATGCTGAGGGAAATCGTGAATGTAGATGACCTTACTCGTCGTACATGGACGCAGGATGACAAACACGCCATCACTACTTTTGCGGATGGCGATCCCAACGAAAACCCGTGGGTAGCTGGCAAGCCACAGATAGAGAAAATGGAAGTGTTAGCCTACGATCCTGCGTGGGCATTGCGCTATCAGTATGAGCACGATCGCATTCAGCAGGCATTGAGTGATAAGGCGTTAAGCATTGTGCACGTAGGCTCTACCGCTGTGCCTGAATTGCCTGCCAAGCCGGTGATTGATATTGATGTTTTGGTGGCAGACCCTGCTGATGAAGACAGCTATGTCCCTGCATTAACGCAGTTGGGGTACCAACTGACAATACGGGAACCTTCGTGGTATCAGCACCGCATGCTACGGCACGAGACCCCACGCGTGAACTTACATATATTCGCACCGGGCTGCCCAGAGCATATTCGTCATGTGCTCTTTAGAGATTGGCTGTGCAGTCACGAAGTCGACAGGAAGCGTTATGCCGCGTCTAAATTCAATGCCGCCGGTGGTACCAACAATGCGCTCGACTACAACCGTAGCAAGCATGCGGTAGTGCACGCTATTTATCAGGATATGTTTGCTGCGCATGGGTTGTTGTGAGTGCACTGAAGTAGGCAGGCTACTCAGAGGTAAGTGTCAACCTATGTTTGTGTAGTGGGATGACACACTTTTTAGCTACGTGAGAGTAAGTGCCGCGTGTACTATGTTTCACACGTGGCGTAACGGTAAGACATGAATAACGTATAGGAGTACGAGCGTGTATAGGCAAAGTAGTGTTGGTGTAAGCAACTGGCAGCGATGGGCTCTAGGTGGCATGTTGGTTTTTGCAGGGGTAACAGCCTGGGCGCAAACACCCGTCACGTTGCCGCGAGCGGATGGTTCAGAGATTACTTATTATGTGAAACAAGCAGCGTCCCAGCCGGCTGAGCAGTTGTTGGTGATCATGCAGGGTTCTGATTGTAATAGCGTGCAAAATAATCCACGTATACAAGAGGCCTTTGTACCTATGCTGCCTAATGCCGATGTACTCACAGTGGAGAAATACGGCTTAGATGCATCATTTGCGTGGAACGCCGATTCTTCTCGCGCTGATTGCCCGATGGAAACCTTGATTAACGATACGATCTATCAGCGTGTTCAAGATTACAGTGCAGTACTGGATGCCTTGCAAAAACAAAACGACTACAAAAAAGTGCTTGTTGTGGGTGGTAGCGAGGGGGCTGTAACCGCGATTATGTTGGCTGCTCAATCAGATGTGGTAGATGCCAGTGTCGCCTTTAATGGTGGTGGGCGTTGGTTTAAAGATGACATGTTGTTTAGCATGACACCAGGGGTTCCGCCCGAGGAAGTCAGTCCTGAAGTCGCCAAAGATATAGATGGGTTTTTTGCGATGTTAGACAGGGTGCCCACCGAAACAGCCGCGATTAACGATCATGGAGTGCGTTGGTGGAAAGCCATGAGAGAGCATGATCAACAAGCCACTTTGCTGAAAGTTAATTCACCAGTGTTAATCATACAAAGTGGGCAAGACCGCTCGGTGAGTCCCATTGCTGTTGGGCAGATGATGGGCGAAATGAACATGGCAGGGCGCACAAACATTCACTATAAAACCTATCCTCAGTTGGACCATGTGTTTAATGATGCGCAAGGCCAAACACATCTGGATACGGTAATCGCTGATATGAAGGAGTGGTTACTCGAAACGGTACCATCTCAGCCTTAACAGTTATGAGCGTGGATGTAGAGCGGATTGCATGTCTAGCAAACTAGCAGGCAATGCCGCTCCACCCACCGCTTTATGCAGTGCAATAACAGCGTTGGCCTGTTCGGCTTGGGCATCCACTACCTCCATTTGGCTACGACGTTTTTGTAGCGAAGCATCCAATAACTCATGCAATGGAATCATGCCCTGTTGATACAGCTCTTGGGCTCTGTTTAAGGCGTGTTGGGTGAAGGCCAGCTTTTGTTGGGCTTGCTGCACGGCAGTTGTGTGTGTGGCGATCGCCAACAAGGCATTTTCAGTTTCTTCTACGCCTTCTAATACCGCTTCACGGTACGCCAAAATGGCTTCGGCTAGTTGCGCTTCACGCGCATTGACCACCGCTCGTCTGGCCCCCCAATCGAGTAGCGGAATGTTCAGTGAGAAAGAGCCGCCTGCAATTTCTGTACGACCTAGTAACGGTTTACCCGTCAGGTTATCGCTGATGCTGAGATTGCCCAATAAGCGTAAGCGCGGGTAGAGATCAGCTTGTGCTACCCCTAGTTCAGCGCTGGCTTGTGTCACCTTAAATTCTGCTTGTTGAATCGCTGGGCGTACACGTAGTAATTCAGCGGGCAGCATGCTAAAGCCCAGTTGTTGCGGGTTAGGCAGGGGGGAAAGCGCACGTAATTCTGTATCCACGCTAGATTCGCCTGTTAATACGGCTAAGCGCAGCAGTGTTTGTTGTAGTGCTTGCTGTAGCTGTAATTGTTGCTGTTGCAGGCTAATCAGATCAGCATGAATTTGGTCTTTCTCGTAATCGGCAATTAAGCCTGCTGCGTGCCTTTCTTGAGTGCGTTGCAAAAGCGTAGTTTGGTCTGCCAGATTTTGTTCAGTCAGGGCTAGCCGCT
The DNA here is from genome assembly GCA_004791645.1 of Alcaligenaceae bacterium 429. Classification (GTDB taxonomy): domain Bacteria; phylum Pseudomonadota; class Gammaproteobacteria; order Burkholderiales; family Burkholderiaceae_B; genus Paenalcaligenes. The sequence goes on along the minus strand of SRSN01000077.1, from coordinate 9,931 downwards.
GTTGCTGTGCTCGTAATTCCACATAGTTGCGTACCACTTCAGCGATCACGCTGACATGCACGTGGCGTAAATCGCTGTAGGCTACACCGGCTGCACTGTGGGCGGAGTCGCGTTGCGATGACACTCGACCAAATAAATCCAGCTCCCACGCCGCATCAAAGCCAGCTTGGTAATAGCCCGTCGTGCGTTCAGAGTCAGGGGCTAGATCACCGTCGACTGTGGGGTCCATGAGTGGCGAGGCATTATGCGAAGAAGAAAGCTTGCGCTGGTGTTGGGTCTCGGCTTTTGCCGTGATTTCAGGTAAACCCGCCGCTACAGCTTGTTGTATCAAGGCTCTGGCGCTATGCAACCTATAGGCGGCTTGCGCCAATGACAGGTTTTGAGCCTGCGTTTTGGCAACCAGAGTATCCAAGACGGGGTCATGAAAAGCCGTCCACCACGAAGCAGGATCAATATCAGGCGTTTGCGCGAGCAAGGCGTGCTGTTGTGCCCAGTTTGTTGCGAGCGACACATGTTGATCTGGCAAGGTGGGGATGTTGGTGCACGCAGACAGCGCAAGGCTGAGTCCAAGTGCGATAACAGAGTGACGCAAAGCGGATGGGCGACGTGAATGCATAAGGTGCGCAAAGCAGAAGTTGACAGCGTAGAGCATCTTCTAAATAATAGATCGACTAATCAGTCTAACAAAAAAATGTACAGTTTGCTGCATCACTATGAATAGTTCTACAGAAAAACCTAACGCCGTGCTGACGGGCTTACGAAGCAAGTGGAGCATAGGCGGTTTATGCGTGTTGGTATTGCTGGCAATGTGGCTTTTGCTCTCTGGCAAAGACACCGTGCCCGAAGAGCCGTTGTTGCGCATTAGCACCATCAAAGCCGATGAGGTGGTGTTGCATCCACGCGCACGGGTGAGTGGTTCGTTGGTTGCCAAAGACAGCATTGAAGTCGGTACGGCATTAACCGGGTTGCGCATAGAAAACGTGTTAGTAGAGCAAGGTGAGCGCGTACAACGCGGCCAGTTGTTGGCCGAGTTAGACAGCACCGTGCTACGCGCCCAAGTACAGCAAGCGCAAGCGAGTGTAGCCAGCGCTACAGCCGAACTGCAGGAAAAATTAGCACTGCATCAAGAAGCGCAGAAAAACCTCAAACGAGTCACCGCGTTAAGCCAAGGCACGGTTAGTGCACAAACGTTGGATGAGCGACGTACACAAGCTCAAGCAGCACAAGCAACCTGGCAAGCTGCGCAGGCTGTTCTGAACAAGGCGCAAGCAGAGTTAGCTGAGCAGCAAGAGCAGTTGGATAAAACGCGCATTGTCGCCACGGTTGAAGGATTGGTGTTGCAGCGTCATGCACAGGCCGGAGCTCAAGTGGGAAATGATGCGTTGTTTACGCTCGCTAAAAATAGTGTGATTGAGCTGGAGGGCGATGTAGGGGAGGGGCTGTTAGCACAGTTACATAATGGCATGCCTGCGGCTGTGCAGTGGACAGGGCAAACCGAAGCAGCGCCAGGGTCTGTACGGCTGGTATCAGCACAAGTGGATAAAGCCTCACGTATGGGGTCGGTGCGTATCACCTTGAACGCCGTACCGTCGGTGGTGCTGGCGGGCATGTTTGGTAGAGCAGAATTAACGCTACCTAGCCATACCTTGGCGATTGCTGTACCGGCTAGTGCCGTGTCGGTGAATAGCCAAGGGGAAGCCGCGGTGATGAAAGTGGTTAGCGGCGGGGTGGTGTCGTACCAGCCTGTGCGTATAGGTTGGCAAGATGCGCAGTGGGTGGAAATTGTGGAAGGTTTGAATAACGGAGAAAGCGTGGTGGCTACTGCCTTCGCGTTTGTGAAAGATGGCGATCATGTAGAAGTGCATGAGTTGGAGCGCACTCAGCCATGAATTCGCAGTTGTCATCTTGGGCTATACGTAGGCCCATTCCCACGTTAGTGCTGTTTTTTATGTTGACCATCGCAGGATGGTTGGCGTTTATGAAGCTGCCTATTAACTCAAACCCTAGGGTGGAGTTTCCTATTGTGACGGTGCTGGTGACACAGCCCGGTGCAGCGCCCAGCGAGTTGGAGAATGCCATTACCCGTAAGGTGGAAGAAAGCGTCGCAGGGATGGCGGGTGTACGTCATATTACGTCTACCTTAAATGAAGGCACTTCGTTGACCACCGTTGAGTTCAACTTGGGTGTAGACCCAGACAGAGCCACCAACGATGTACGGGATGCCATCACCACCATACGCTCAGAGTTACCGCAAAGCATATTAGAGCCGCAGGTAACACGTGTGGACGTAGAGGGTGGAGCAATTCTGTATTACGCCATTAGCTCTACCGAGCGTTCGCCAGAAGAGTTGTCGTGGTTTGTGGATGACCGCGTTAGCCGTGTGCTGTTAGCCGAACCAGGCGTGCAGCGCGTACAACGGTTGGGCGGTGCTAAGCGAGAGATACGTGTAGAGTTGCGTCCTGATAGGTTAGAGGCTCTAGGTATTACTGCCGAGGAAGTTAACGCACAGCTAGTGCGCAGCAATATTGATGAGCCCGGTGGGCGAGCCGTATTAAGTGGCCGAGAGCTGGCCATACGTATATTGGGCGGCACCAAAGACGTGGCCGAGTTGGCACAGTTGCCTATAGCTTTATCGGATGGGCGTTGGGCGGTGTTATCCGAGTTAGCCGTGGTCAACGATGGCAGTGCAGAGCGTCGTAGCAAAGCACGATTAGCTGAGCGTGAAGTCGTGGGTTTTTCGGTGTTTCGTAGCAAAGGCGCTAGCGATACGGTAGTGGCTGAGTTGGTGGAAAAGGGTGTTCAGTCACTGCAACAAAGTCATAGCGATATACGTATTCAACCTATTTTGTCTTTGGTGAAATACACCGAAGATAGCTACAAAGAGTCCATGAAAACGCTGTTGGAAGGGGCACTGCTAACTGTGTTGGTGGTGTTCGTATTCCTGCGCAGTTGGCGTGCAACAGTGGTGGCAGCAATTGCGTTGCCGCTGTCTATCTTGCCCACGTTTGTGGTCATGATGCTGCTGGATTACACCTTGAACAGCATTACGTTGTTGGCGTTGACCTTGGTGATTGGTATTTTGGTGGATGACGCCATCGTAGAGGTGGAGAACATTGAGCAGCATCTCTACCAAGGTAAGCGACCATACCAAGCGGCTATTGATGCGGCGGATGCCATCGGGTTTGCCGTGGTAGCCATTACTGCAACGATAGTGGCGGTATTCTTGCCAGTGAGTTTTATTGGCGGCTATATCGGCCAGTATTTTGAGCAGTTTGGGGTGACGGTATCGGCGGCGGTATTAGCGTCGCTATTGGTAGCGAGGTTAGCAACACCGCTGTTGGCAGCGTATGTTTTGCAGCCGTTACCAGCGAGCAAGTTGCATGCCGCCCAAGCTCCTGTGAGGGGTATATTGAAACGTTACCTGTCTATTTTGGAATGGGCGCTGAATCATAGACGTCGCACCTTAGGATTTGGGGCTATCTTTTTGGTAGCATCAGCCATGTTGTTGCCGCTCATTCCTGTGGGTTTTATGCCTGAAGGGGATCAGAGCCTGATCAACATACAGGTGAAGTTGCCTCCTGGTGCTACCTTGGCACAAACGGATGCCAAAATTGTCGCCATGTCGCAAAAGGTGCGTCAGCACCCCGAAGTAGAGGCTGTGTTCGCCAGTAGCGGTAGCGACGGTGAAGATAACTCAGGTGTTGCGTCGGGTTCTATGTTGATACGGTTGGTGCCGTTATCTCAGCGCGATGCCTCGCAGAAGCAGGTAGAGCAACGCTTGCGTGGTGAACTAGCCCAATTCGAAGATGTGCAGTTTTCGTTTACGGGTGGTGAAAGTCGTGATGTTTCTGTGATTTTGGTCAGTGCTGACGGGCAGGCGCTGTCGCAATCTGCACACCGTTTACGTAAGCAAATGGAAGGATTGGGTGGCATTGCTAACGTACAGGTCAAAGAACCCTTGGCACGCCCCGAGTTGCAGATACAGTTGCGTACCGATGAGGCAGCGCGAGCCGGTGTCACCTCACAAAGCGTAGGTACTGCATTACGTATCGCCACGGTGGGTGAGATTGACGCCAGTTCGGCACGCTTTACGGCGTCAGATAGGCAGGTGCCTATACGTGTGCTGTTAAGCGAACAAGATCGTAATGACTTGGAAACTCTACGTCAGCTACGAGTACCGTCACAACATGGCGGTACGGTGCCTTTACACACGGTGGCTGATGTCCGCTTTGGGGTGGGGCCTGCACAAATTGAACGCTTTGATCGCATGCGTCGTATTGCCGTAGAGGCCGACCTACAACCCGGGCAGTCCTTAGGTACGGTGTTAGAAAGCGTGTATGCCTTGCCCGAGATGCAAGACTTACCCACAGGCGTAACGCTGATGAAGTATGGTGATGCTGAGTTTCTGACTGAAATGTTCGAGAAATTTGCGTTGGCCATGGGCTTCGGTATTTTGATGGTGTATGCCGTTTTGGTGCTGCTGTTCAAAGACTTCCTGCAACCACTCACTATTTTGGTGGCGTTGCCGCTGTCCATGGGTGGAGCATTCGCAGGGTTATTGCTGCAAGGGGCAACCTTAGACTTATCTGCCGTGATCGGTATCTTGATGTTGATGGGTATCGTGACAAAGAACTCCATCTTGTTGGTAGATTTTGCCTCGGAAAAATACCGAGCCGGCATGGACCGAGCTCAGGCATTGATGCAATCGGGTAAAGAGCGGGCTCGTCCTATTGTGATGACTACCATTGCGATGGTGGCGGGGATGATTCCTATTTTGCTCAGTACCGGTGCTGATGCCGGTTTTAGGGCGCCAATGGCCGCAGCGGTAATTGGTGGGTTATTAACCTCTACCGTACTCAGTCTGGTGTTCATTCCTGTGGTGTATAGCTACATGGATGACTTACGCCATTGGCTGGGTAAACATTTGTCCAAGCTGACATCCGTTAACGATGAGGACAGGCGATTAGCCGATCAGCAATTTATCAATCAATAGTTGTAGTAGTAGGAAAGTATGCTGTCAGAAAACAGTGCAGTACCGTATCGCTATCGTTGGCTCACATTGGTGGCAGTAGCCAGTGCGTTATTGTTGATTGTGGTGGATATTACGGTGTTGTACACCGCCTTGCCCTCCTTAAGCGCGGCATTACATACCACCACCAGTGAAAAGCTGTGGATTGTGAATGCTTATTCCTTGGTGGTGGCAGGCTTGCTGTTGGGGATGGGTTCGCTAGGGGATCACATAGGCCACCGTCGTATGTTCATGAGTGGCTTGGTGGTGTTTGGTCTGGCCTCGCTGTGGGCTGCATTCTCGCCTTCTGCCTTGGTATTAATTATTGCGCGAGCAGCTTTAGGGTTGGGGGCGGCAATGATGATGCCCGCGACATTAGCGATTATTCGTGATGTGTTTACCGATGAAAAAGAGCGCTCGTTAGCCATTGGCGTGTGGTCATCCATTGCAGCCGGTGGCGCGGCGATGGGGCCTGTGGTGGGCGGTATCTTGTTGGAGTACTTCTGGTGGGGATCAGTATTTCTGATTAATGTGCCCATTGTGGTACTTACTTTGGTGGTGAGTATCTGGGTAGTTCCCAAACAAAAACCTGCACCTACCCATAAGAAATGGGATGGCTACAGTTCATTGTTGGTGATGGTGGGCTTAATTGCTGCTGTCAGTGCATTGAAAGAAGCCGCGTTGCCCAATACCTCATGGGCTTATTTTTGGGGCAGTGTGGTCATGGCGTTTGTGTTTTTGGGGTGGTTTACTCACAGGCAACTGCATGGCCCTTATCCGCTACTAAGTTTCGCTATTTTTAAAAATCCGCTATTTAGCGCAGGGGTGATTACAGCCTTCTTAAGCACCGTTACGTTGTCGGGTGTAGAGTTCGCCTTTACGCAGCAGTTGCAGTTGGTGTTAGAGCATTCCCCTTTTAATGCAGCCTTGGTGTTGCTACCGTTGCCTATCTCGGCATTATTAGCGGGGCCATTAAGCGGTTATGCCATGCGCTATCTGCCGTACCAACGTTTGTTGGTGTTGGCGATCTTGCTGTCATTGGTTGGTATGACTTGCTTTGCTAGTCTGCATGATATGGGTACGTGGCCACGAGCCGCCAGCTTGATTTTGTTGGGGTGCGGATTAAGTGCTGCCATGACCACAGCTTCGTATGCGGTGTTAGAGCAAGCACCGGCTAATCAGGTGGGTATGGTGGGTTCACTAGAAGAAATATCCTATGAACTGGGTGGCGCTATGGGTGTGGCGGTGATGGGCAGTGTGATGTCTGCCGTCTACAGTGCCTATATGCTGGCCACCGCCAACAGTATGAATTTGCCTAGTGCTGTGGATAGCTTGGATGAGGTGCGTTATTTGATTGGCAATATGCCCGCGGAATCCGCTCAACCGTTGCTGCACGCTGCGTTACAGGCCTTCGATAAGGCGTTTAGTGCCGTATCTTGGTCTGCCGTGGGAATTATGTTGGCTGCGTTGGTGATGGTGTGGGCGCTGGTGCGACAGTCTGAAAAGAAACATCCTGCCTCGTGATGATGGCAGGATGTATGTAAGCTTAGGCGATGCTGCAGAGCTTAGGGTTTGGTAGATTGGTTTAGGCGCTGTAGTTGCTGGCTAAATAACTGTTCTTCCAGCGAGATCCCTTGGGATTGCAGCAGCTTTTCTAACAAAGGTTGCAAGCTGCCCAGGCTTTCTTGAATGCTGTCGCGAATGGTGTCTACCACCACTTGGGTGCCGCGTTCTATTTCAATATTGACGGTGTCGTTCACGCCTTTGTCTTCTAGCGTGGTCACACGGCGGGTTTCTGGAATGAGCCAGACCTCAAACCAGTTTTCTTGTTTGTTGACCTCGGATACGGTGAGGCTCGCACCGTTAATCGCGATATAGCCTTTGGCAAAAATATAGCGGCAGAACTCTGGCGGCACACTGAAGCGCACCTGTTTGTTGTCATCAAAAATCTGGATGAGGTTGATGGTACCTACGAAATCCACATGTCCAGACAACGGGTGGCCACCTATTTCAGCACCGTCTTTGGCGGCGCGCTCTACGTTGACCAAGGTGCCTTCTTGGTACTGCGACAACGTGGTGATGTTCAGACTTTGCAACATGACATCAAAGGATGCCATGGTGTCAGAAAGTAATTCGGTAACGGTCAGACAGACGCCATCCACCGAGACGCTAGCGCCAATTTCCAGCCCTTCGCAGAAACCGGCAGGAAACTCTAGTTCTAGAGTGCGTAGACCATTGTGATCTTTAAGGGTGGCAATGCGTGCTTTGCCTTGAACTATACCTGTGAACATAGCTAATAGGTGTGCAGAGAAAGAAATAGGAATACAGTAAGCAACTTGGGCTTAAAGACATTATTGTAGTCTACGCTAAAGCCCTAGGTATCAAAGCCGTATCCTCACAAGGGATAGGCGTAGATCATAGAGTAAAACACATTATGACGAATTATTTTGAAAGTCCTTTCCGAGGCAAACTGCTCTCGGAGCAAGTCACTAACCCCAATATCGAGGTGGGGCGTTACAGCTACTACTCTGGTTATTATCATGGGCACTCATTTGATGATTGTGCCCGCTACTTGATGCCAGACCGCGACGATGTAGATAAGCTGCGCATTGGTGATTTTTGTTCCCTAGGCAGCGGTGTGGCCTTCATGATGGCGGGCAACCAAGGTCACAGACACGACTGGATCTCATCGTTCCCCTTTTTCTTTATGCCAGAAGAGCCAGCTTTCGCCGGCGCTGAAAACGCTTACGCACCAGCGGGTGACACCATTGTGGGCCATGACGTGTGGATAGGCACCGAAGCCTTAATCATGCCAGGTGTAGAAATAGGCCACGGAGCGGTGATTGCTAGCCGTGCAGTCGTCACCAAAAACGTTGAGCCTTACAGCGTAGTGGGCGGCAATCCGGCTCGTCAGATTAAAAAACGTTTTCCCGATGATGTGATTGAGCAATTGCTGGAAATGGCATGGTGGGATTGGTCGTTAGAGCACTTACATGCATGTATGCCATTGCTGTGCACCAATGAGGTGGCAGGGTTGTATGCCTATTGGAAAGCAAATCAAGCAGCCATTAAGGCAACAGCAGTGCGCTAAGACTACGGCAGTACACTAGTTTGAAAGCGTTGTATCAGCCAATGTAGAGCGGGGCCTATGTGCTTGCTCTTGCTGGTGATTACATCTATATGTACGCTTTGGTCTATATCACGCAGTTGGGTATCACGTATTTCTAATAGAGCGAGTTGGTCTTTGTGTAAGAAGTTATCGTAGGCGTACTTGGACACAAATGCCCAACCTATATGCTGCATCACCATATGCATAGAGACCCAGTGGCTTTCCACATACCACGACTCCAGTGATAGTTTGAGCGTCTTTTTACTTAAGCTGTGATTGCGGCCTGATATCAAAATTTGTCTGTGTTTGCGTAGCTCATCTACTGTAATAGGTGATACATCACGCAAAGGATGGTCTGGCCCGCATATCAGCACCAGTGGCACGCTACCTATGGGAGTGAAACGTAGGCTGTCGCGGCTAGGAGCTTGCCGCCACGAAACGCCTATATCTACTTTGCCTTGTTCCACTAGATCTTCCACATCATCCATCAGCGGGAAGTAGATTTCTACCTCAGTGTGTGGGAAATGCAGTGAAAACTCATGTAATAGCTTACCAACCAGACATTCAGGAAATATCTCGTCTATGGCCATGACGATATGGCTTTCGTGTTGTTTTTCGAAGCTATGCGCCATTTGGATGAGGTGTTCTCGGCGCTGCAGAATGAACTCCGCTTCTTGGAAAATTCTTTCACCTTCTGGTGTCAGCGTAGGAATACGGGTGCTGCGATCAAACACCTGTACTCCTAGATCGGCTTCCAGATTGGCAATGTGTGTGCTGATCACAGATTGTGAGCGTCCTGCTTGTTTAGCAGCTTGCGAGAAAGATCCTGCTTGCACAGCCCATACCAGCGCTTGTAGTTGATCGATGGAAAGGTTCATATATCTATTAAAGCGATGGTTATCAACTTGGTAGAGAGAAAAGCTGCGTGTATAACATAAGCTTCGCTGTATAACGTGGATTGATGATGCAAGCCAGAAGTTTAGCCGACCGTATCAGGCATGCCCTGATGTTTGAAGCCATAGCATTGATGCTATTTATTCCCATTTTTACCTACTTTTTGGGGTACTCCATCGCCTCTATGGGGGTGGTGGGAATAGTTTCATCCATTGTGGCCACGCTTTGGAACTTTGTTTATAACATTCTTTACGATAAAGTCATCTACCAACTGCGCGGTAAGTTAGATAAAACCGTAAAAGATCGTGTGCTGCATGCAATAATATTTGAGTTTGGATTATTGTTCTTGCTAATACCATTCATTTCTTGGTATTTGAATATAACTCTAGTCAAAGCATTAATTATGGATTTATGGATTGTGGCGTTTTATTTGTTCTTCGCCTTTTTCTTTAATCTGGTTTATGACCGAATTTTTAGATCGCAGTTACATCAGAAATCTGTAGTGAGTGCAGAGACACAAGCCGCAGAGTAAATGCAAAACAGGGGCTATATAGCCCCTGTAGTGTTATGCCAGTTTGGTGGGTGGGGTTTCGTTGTAATGGGTGTAGGCAGCAACCGCTTGTTGGGTAGCCTGTGTTAGTGGGGACGGTAAATTATCCAGCGGAAACCAGCCTAAGTCAGCATGTTTTTCGGGTTCTTGTAATTGTGCTTCACCATGGTAGGATGTCGCCAAATACACGCCTGCTAACCAATGTTCATCGTGTTCAATATCAAAGTGGTTAATGTTCACTAGCAAGTAGAGTGATGTGAGGTGAACGCCGGTTTCTTCTAGCGTTTCTCGGGCTACGGCATCTTCGATTTTTTCCATCCAGTCTATTTTTCCACCAGGAATTCCCCAGTGGTTAGATTCTGGATTTTGC
>SRSN01000076.1 GCA_004791645.1 Alcaligenaceae bacterium 429 | reverse complement strand
CCCTCCCCCCCTCGTTGCAGGCGATCCTCAAGGCAGACATAGGCTGCCCTTTGGGGTGTGGGCAGTATTCATCGCTTTAGTACAGATAGTGTTGGGCATAATGTGGGGGCAATTTATTGACTTCAACCCCACGCTCAACGCACTCCCAGGATTACTTATCCCCTCTGGGGTCGTTTTGGCACTGGCATTGGCTCGCGACCCACGATTTTGGGTGAGCGCCGCAGCCGCACAATTCATCTATGCGCTAGCTGGCAACACATCAATTGAATACAGCTTCTTACTGGCCACCATTGCTGCCTTAGAAATAGTGCTCACCTGCTGGATCATGCGTAAACTGCGCTTTGATGCCGCATTAGAGTCGCCACGTCACTTCATTACGCTACTGCTGGTGCTCGCTCTGGGCACACAAAATCTGAGCGCGCTTGGCTATAGCGTGGTTCTGCACCTTAGTCATCCTTTGCTACAGGTCAGCCTAAGAGACTGCTACCTCAATCTCTGGGCCGTAAGCTTAATAGAAAAACTCTTATTCATCCCCCTGATACTGGCATGGGTGAAGGGCTGTACACTCCAGCGCACCCGACTCACGGAGTTTTTGTTCAGTACCGTACTGCTCTGTCTGACTTCGTACTACGCCTACCGCTATGGCCCTAATGGGCTGTTTTTACTCTTACCTGTACTAGCATGGTTATCTACCAGACAGAATCTACTGCTCTTTAGCATCAGTCTGTTATGCATGACCTTCACCATGTTGGTGACTCAGTTATATGTGTACTCAGGCAACGAAGCCCCTGAACTACTGTGGTTCTTGCTGGGCAGTTTGCCCTTGGCGCTCACTTGTAACATCAGCTACCGTACTCAGCAGATCAAACAAGCGCAGAACCTGCATACCTCTGATCAGTACGACAAACTGTTCAACCAGGCACCAGTGCTGATCAATAGCTTTGATATGGACGGTCGCTGTGTGGTGTGGAATAAAGAGTGCGAGCGCGTATTTGGTTGGAAACGCGAAGAGTTGTTCAACTCACCTGATCCACTGGCACTGCTATACCCCGATGCGATCCAACGCTCGGCAGCACGCCACAGCATCTTTACTCGTGAAGTCTCATTCCAAACCTGGCACCCACGCACTAAACAAGGTCATAGACTCAGCACACTGTGGGGCAATATACAGATTGATGAGAACCAAGCCATAGGCATAGGGATTAATCTCAGCGATCATGCCAGAGCCGAACAAGAACTACTGCTGGCTAAAGAGCGTTATGAAAATCTAGTACAGCGCATTCCAGTGGGCGTGTTCACGCTACGCCAATCACTAGACGGTGCCATCATGTATGAGTACGTCAGCCCACGCCTGTGTGAGATATATAGCCTATCGGATAAAGCAATTTATGCTGACCCCAAAGTCATCAGCGACTGTTGGCACGAAGAAGACCGCGCAGAAACCATACGCTTAACGGCCGAGGCTCGTGCATGGCTGCGCCCCATGCGCTTAGATACCCGTGCCATCATTAACGGCCAAGAGCGCTGGATACGCATAGAAAGTAACTCCACACGCCTACCTAACGGCGATATTCTGTGTGACGGTGTACAAACCGACATCACCGAAACCCGTCGCAATGAGTTTGAGCAACGGATCGCCGCCAGCGTATTTAAGCGCAGTTATGACAGCATTCTGATTCTAGATGATGAGCATCGCATCATTAATGCCAACCCGTCGGCCATACGCTTAAGCGGTTATACCCTAAGCGAATTGCGTGGTCATACTGTAGATCTATTGCTGCCACCCTCATCGCAAGCCGTGGACTACCAGCGCGCTATTTGGCAAGAAGTAATGACTACAGGCGCGTGGCAAGGCGAAGTCACCATGCATTCGCATAATCAGACCGAGCGCCCCTTACAGGTCTCTATTGTGCCGGTGCGCAATAACAAGGGAGCCATTCTTCGTTATATCGTGGTGGGCACGGATGTCAGCCTACTCAAAGCTCGCGAGGCACGTTTGGAGCGCCTGGCACACTTTGACTCGCTCACCCAACTACCTAACCGCTACCTGCTCACTGATCGTTTACGACAAGCACTGTCACATGCTGACCGTAATCAGAATCTGCTAGCCACTTGCTATGTAGACCTAGACGGCTTTAAAGCGGTCAACGACCAGTATGGGCACAGTATTGGTGACATGCTACTCAAAGAAGTGGCATTACGACTGACCAGCAAACTACGCAAAACCGATACCGTTGCCCGCTTAGGCGGTGATGAAATGGTGTTATTGCTGGGTGACTTTAAGTCCCCCGAAGACAGTTGCGGCTTGCTGCAAGAGCTATTGAACTTGCTGGCTCAACCGTATCAAATACACGGTTTACAACCCATCACCGTATCTGCCAGTATTGGGGTGAGCTTCTATCCTAGCGATGCCACCGACCCAGAGCGCCTGCTACAACTGGCTGATCAAGCCATGTATTTGGCCAAGCAGTCTGGAAAAAACACTTACTATTTTCACAATCAAGCCACAAAAGAATCGCCCCTCATCGATGTCACGCTCTAAGCGCTGACAGTACAATGTGGCGTTCATTCAGGCCGTCCATACCCTATGTTTTCTTGGGAGAACTCCATGTCTCCCGCGTTTCGCAACCGCCATACCCCAGCGGTGGCACTGTGTGCTGCTTTACTGTCCGCAGGCTTACTGAGCTACAGCCCACTTACCTTGGCACAAGCCGCTGCGCCAGCCAGTAACAGTTCAACTGCCCCTACACAGGAAACGCCAACGCTAGCAGCTACTCCAGAAACACAACAAGCTCCAGCAACCGCTACAGACGCAGAAGCTGCTCCAGCCCAAGAGCCTGCCGCCGCTACAAACGTTACTAAAGCGGCACCTAAAGCACCACCCGCTAACGTCATTACCGTCAACGACCCGGTGGATGCTTTCCCTGCACCCGAGCCTGGTTTTGTACGTCATGTGATCCACTTGCCTGTGGGTAACTACGAAAACGATCTGAAAGTAGAGCTGCTGCCTGGCAAAGTCATAGAGACCGACTGCAATACACGTCAGTTCATTGGTCAGCTAGAAGAAAAAACGCTAGAAGGCTGGGGTTATACCTACTATGTGCTTCCTAGTATAGAGGGCCCTATCTCCACGATGATGGCGTGTCCAGAAGACAGCAAAAAGATGCAGTTTGTACCTGTCACCGGCAGTGCTGGCTCATTGTTGTACTACAATAGCCGATTGCCCGTTGTAGTCTATCTACCCGAAGAAGTAGAACTACGGTGGCGCACGTGGGTAGCGACTCCTGTGGTCAGCGCCGACAGTCAATAATAACTATCTTTCAGCAGCCGGCGGAGAGGCTCCATGATTGTTGCTATTACAGCCTTATTCGTCTTTCAATTGCTAGGGGAAATCGTAGTCCAATACTTGGGCATACCATTACCCGGCCCCTTAGCCGGCATGCTGCTACTGCTCGCTGTATTCATCATACGCGGGGGTATTCCTACCGAGCTTGATAAAGCCGGTACGGCACTATTGCAGCATTTAATGCTGTTGTTCATTCCTACGGTCACGGGGATCATGCTGTTCTTTGATCAGATCGCTGAAGAATGGCTGCCCTTTATTGTAGGTAACTTACTAGCGGTAGCACTGACCATCTTCTGCACCGCCTTTGTGCTCAAAAAACTGATGGCTAGACAAGCAGATAAGGAAGAACAATGAACGACGATTTCTTCCGTATCTGGGTCTTCCTGACCGAGTCCCCCTTGCTGTGGTTAACACTCACACTCTGTGTGTATTTGTTCACCCTGACTATCTACAAGCGCGCTAACTCCAACTCGTTCCTGTTGCCCGTGCTGACTTCGGTAGTGATCTTAGTACCCATTTTGCAATGGACAGACACTCCGTATGAGCACTACTTCGAAGGCGCACAGTTTATTCAATTATTGATTGGCCCAGCTACTGTAGCGTTGGCCATCCCACTGTATAAACAGCTGAAACTGCTACGCCAACACTGGAAGCCCATTATGGCAGCACTATTTGTGGGCACTAACGTGGCCATGTTTAGTACAGTGTTTATTGCGTGGGCATTGGGCGGCTCATCAGCCATCATCATTGCCATGATGCCTAAATCAGCCACTATGCCTATAGCCATGGCATTGGTGGATTATTTTGGTAGTGAACCATCTCTGGCGGCTGTGTCGGTCGCCATTACCGGCATTGGCGGCACCATTATTGCTGTGCCTCTGCTACGCATGATGAAGGTCACAGACCCCATTACTGAAGGCTTTACGTTAGGCTTGACTGCACACGCTATCGGTACCGCACGTTCTATGCAGCTCAATCAAACCACAGGTGCTTTTGCTGCCTTGGGCATGAGCCTTACCGGTATTGCTACCGCGTTACTCATGCCTGCCGCCGTTGCTATAGGCCGCTCATTGGGTATGTTGTAATTACTCAGTACGATCCAGCGCGAGTATTTGTTGTTTGCGCCAGCGCAGCAAAAACAGCCCTGGCAAGGCGATTGCTATAGTCACCAAAAAGAAGGTAGGCCAGCCTAAGTTTTCCACTAAGAATGGGGTTAGCGGGCCTGCCAAATAGGTACGGCCCACCGCCGCCAAAGCCGATAGCAGCGCAAATTGTGTGGCCGAGAACTGTCTATTGCACAGCGCCATCAACAACGCTACAGACGCTACCGTACCCAAGCCACCGCAGAGATTTTCTAGCCCCACTACCACAGCCATTAACCACAGTTCAGACGGGTTCACCGCCAAAACCCAGTATCCTAGGTTAGACACGGCCTGCAAAATACCAAATAGCATTAACGCACGGTACAGACCCAATCTGGCCATCATGCTGCCGCCTAACAGCGCCCCAGCAATGGTGCTCGCTAAGCCGAATATTTTATTGATATAGCCTATTTCGCTTAAGCTAAACCCTGCGCCACGAATCAAAAACGTAGTGGATAACGCTCCAGCAAATGCATCACCTAGCTTATACAGCACGATCAGCAGCAATAAGCTCAGCGCCCCTTCACGAGAGAAGAACTCTTTAAACGGTTCTACTACCGCATCACGTAAATTACGCGGCGGCTTCACTTTAAGCTCGGGCTCAGGGGCCATCAATGTCGCCACCATACACCCAGCCATCAACAATCCCATCAGCATGTAGGTGTACTGCCACCCTAACCATTTATCGGCCAGGATTAAGGCCAACCCACTGGATACCAACATGGCTATGCGATAGCCCAACACACGCAAAGCGGCCCCCGCCGCGCGTTCGTCTTGGTGCAAGACGTCAGTACTGTAAGCATCGAAAGCAATATCTTGCGTGGCCGACATAAAGGCCACAAACACCGCCAACAAGGCCAACGGCATGAGCTGTGTGCCGGGCGATAACAACCCCATGCCCACAATGGACAGTGCCAGCAACAATTGAGAAATAAGAATCCAACCGCGTCTACGCCCTAGAATAGGGAAAGCAAAGCGATCTATCAGTGGAGCCCACAGAAATTTCAATGTGTAGGCTGACCCCACTAGCGTCAAAAAGCCAATTTGCGTCAGGCTAACATCTTCTACCGTAGCCCATGCCTGCAAGGTTCCACTCGTTAAAGCCAGCGGCAAGCCACTCGCAAACCCCAACGCCAGCAATGACAATACTCGTGGACTGGCATAGGGAGACGCCATGATGCTAAACCTTTATCTAAGCTGCCGCATGCGGCGATTCAAAACGATATACAGCCAAACGACTACGCAGGCTAGGTAGCACACGCACCTCAGCACTGTGATCAAAGGCTGCACGATGCGTAATACGTAAGTTCAGTGAACGCGCCAGATCTTCAAAATCTTTGAACGTACACAAGTGGATATTGGGCGTGTCATACCATTGATACGGCATTTCACCCGATACTGGCATACGTCCAGCCAAAATAGACAAACCGTGTGACCAGTGCCCAAAGTTCGGAAAAGACACAACGCCGAACCGCGCCACACGTGCCATTTCGCGCAAAATATGCTCGGTATTCAACATAGACTGCAAGGTTTTAGATAATACCACCGTGTCAAAAGACTGGTCTGTAAACAATGCCAAACCTTGTTCCAAGTCTTGCTGAATCACAGGTACGCCGCGGCGTACACAGCTAATCATAGACTGTGGATGACGCTCTACCCCTATGCCATCTACCTGCAACGAATCGCGCAAGTGAGCCAACAATTTACCATCGGCACAACCCAAATCCAGCACGCTGGAAGAAGGCTCAATCCACGATGCAATGCGCTGTAAGTCAGGGCGCTGCGCTAAAGACGCTGTGTGTATGTTGCTCATGCCAATACTCCCGTTACTCGTGCACGGGCTCCCAACCCCATAGTCTCTGCAATATGGTCATAATACCCCTGCACCACCCCGTGATAACGCTCATCATCTAACAAGAACGCATCATGCCCATGCGGTGCATCGACTTCGGCATACGTAACCGACAACCGGTTTTTCAACAGAGCTTGTACGATTTCCCGTGAGCACTCTGGCGAGAAGCGCCAGTCTGTGGTGAAAGACACCAACAAAAACTTTGCTTTCACATGTGCCAAAGCCTTGGCCAAGTCTCCATTATGCTGACGCGAAGGGTCAAAATAATCCAGCGCACGCGTAATCAGCAAATAGGTATTCGCATCAAAATAGGTAGAGAATTTTTCGCCTTGATAACGCAGGTAGGATTCCACCTCGAACTCTACGTCGTAACCATAGCGGTACGCTTGGCCATCCAAAGGATTACGCTGACTACGGCCAAATTTCTCGGCCATGACAGTATCGGACAAATAGGTAATATGACCCAACATACGCGCTACACCCAGTCCGCTACGTGGCACAGTGTTATGCGAATAGTAATCCCCAGCATGAAACTCGGGATCCGAAATAATGGCCCGTCGTGCCACTTCGTTAAACGCAATGTTCTGCGCACTTAGTCGGGGTGTACTGGCGATAACAATACAGTTTTCCAGACGATCCGGTTGGCTAATCGCCCACTCCAGCGCCTGCATGCCACCCAACGATCCGCCCATGACAGCTGCGAATTTTTGGATACCAAAGTAGTCTGCCAGACGAGCCTGAGCATTCACCCAGTCTTCCACTGTCAAAATAGGGAAATCAGCACCCCACGGCTTATCCGTAGCAGGATTCGTAGAAGCCGGGCCCGTTGAACCAAAGCATGAACCTATGTTGTTCACACCTATGACAAAGAAACGATCGGTATCCAGCGGCTTGCCAGGGCCAACCATGTTGTCCCACCAGCCTATGTTTTTAGGATTGGCAGCCTCTATACCGGCCACATGATGCGAAGCGTTTAACGCGTGACACACCAGCACCGCATTGCTGCGATCGTCGTTCAATGTGCCATAGCTTTCCACACACAGTTCATACTGCGGCAGCACTTGGCCACTTTTCAGTAGCAGCGGCTCGGAAAAACCAATGATTTCTGGTTTGACTATACCCACCGAACCTTCAGGAACGATGGCATCAGACAAGCCTGCAGGAGCAGGAATAGAATTAGCAGTAGTACCCATAGGGACCTCTTTAGCTGGATTTATGGAGCGCCCGCAAGCGGATCAGGCAAATCGGCGCAAACAAATGAATTGATCGATAAAAGTGTATCACTTGGCGCCCGCTTGCACAGCCCCACTACCGCTTTTTTTGGGCAAAGCCTACCTGATCGGCATATACTGCTTTAATTCCTATCAAACTAGTACTATTTAATAGCGTTATCCAACCCCCGTGGTGGCCTCAATGAATACTCGCTCCAGACTACTCCACGTCCTTCAGAATCAGCCCGACATCCTGCGCACGTTACGACGCGGTATAGAGAAAGAAGGACTGCGAGTTGATACGTCTGCACATCTGTCTCAACGCCCGCACCCTGTCGCGCTGGGCTCTGCTCTGACCAACGAGCACATTACTACAGACTATTCAGAAGCATTGCTGGAGCTGATCACGGGTACGCATCACGACGTGGCTAGCCTGTTGGATGAGCTAGAAGCCATACACATTTTCACTGCCCAAGGCATAGACACTGAAACCATGTGGAATCAGTCCATGCCCGCCATACTACCTAGCGAGAAAGACATTCCTATCGCGTGGTACGGCAAGTCCAATGTGGGCATGATGAAGCACATTTACCGACGTGGCTTAGCCGAGCGTTACGGTAAACGTATGCAGTGTATTGCTGGCATACATTACAACTTCTCGTTGCCCGACACCCTATGGCCATTGATGGGCTTTGAGGGCTTGGACTTACAAGAACAACGCTCAACGGGCTATTTGGCACTAATCCGTAACTTCACTCGTTACTCGTGGCTACTGATGTACCTGTTTGGTGCATCGCCAGTGGTGTCTAGCGGTTTCTTGAAAGGCCATTCGCTGGCTTTAGAGCAAGTCGCCCCCGACAGCTACACATTGCCATGGGCGACCAGCTTACGCATGAGTGATCTGGGCTATCAAAATAAAGAAGCTCAGGCTGAACTACAACTGTGCTACAACGATCTGGACACCTTCTTGATGCGCATGCTGCATGCAACGCGTACACCGTGGCCTGATTACGAGCGCCTAGGCACACACCGTAACGGCGAGTGGATACAGCTCAACACCAATATTCTGCAGATAGAAAACGAGTACTACTCCAACATACGCCCTAAACGCACCACGCAATCTGGCGAGCGCCCTTCAGCCGCTCTAGCACAGCGCGGAGTGGAGTACGTGGAAGTACGTTGTCTGGATATAGACCCCTATGCCCCATTAGGCATTAGCGAACAAAGCTGTCACTTCTTAGACACCTTCTTATTGTTCTGTACCTTAGAGTCCAGCGACGAGTTTCCTAACAACGGCTTCTGTCAGCACAGCAAAAACAACTTTGCCCAGGTCGTACGTGAAGGTCGTAAACCTGGCCTGATTCTGAACACACCAGAACATGGCAGCATCAGTTTGCAAGATTGGGGTAACCAACTGCTGGAAGCGATGGCACCGTATGCCGACCTACTGGATCAGCATTTACAAAGCGGTCACGCCCACCGTGATGCTCTGCATGCGCAGATTCATAAGCTACGCGATCCAGAAAACACACCCTCAGCACGTTTGCTGCGTGATCTCAGTGCGTCTGGCTTGAGCTTTGTAGACTTCTCTCTGAAACAAAGCCAAGCTCATCGTCAGCACTTGTTGGATACAGCCCTGTGCCCTAAACGCCAAGCCGCTTACGAACAAGCAGCAACAGACTCTCTAACCTTGCAAGCAAACATTGAGTCAGCTCAAGCAAATCAAAGCTTTGAGGATTACTTAAGCTCTTTTGAAACCAATAGCTAATCTCGCTATTTGGCCATAAAAAAAGCAGAACCTACTTACAGGTTCTGCTTTTTTATGTGTGATCAGCATGGCAGCCGCTAGGCTTTTATACTGACCCACCAAGCAAAGGTGCTGTATGCGCCCTCGCTTTTATTCAGAAGCAACTTCGTCTTCCGCGGGTGCTGCTGGCTCATCAAAGCCTGCCCCAGCTTCGTTAGCCATGAACACCATTGCACGCTCAACTTCTATGTCTTCCAGACCGGCGTTACCACCACGGGCTGGCATAGCACCTTTACCGTTTAACGCGACTTTCAGCATCGCATCGTAACCTTCTTGGAAGTAAGGCGCCCATGCCTCTGCACTACCAAATAGCGGAGCTCCTGCGAGCCCCGCGGAGTGACAGGTCGCACAGGTGGAGTCATACACCTCTTTACCTGTTTTCAGTACTTTAGGGCCTTCAGCTACGATTTCTGCTGGGCCTAGTACAAAACCTGCTACAGGTTGAATACGGGCAGCAATAGCTTCATGTGCTTGGTCGTTATAGCTAGCACCGGCTTTCAAACCCACTGAAAACAAGTTCACGAGCATCACCACCAGTGCGATAGGCACAACCACGGCCAAGATCACAACCAGCACAATTTGCTGTAAAGAGAATTTTGGGCCTTGCTGGCCACTTTGATTATTATGGAGTTGTTCCGCATTGCTCATAATCGGATCCCGCAAATTTGAACAGTAACAGGCGACAACTCGTTACGAGCCACGCCAACATTAAAGACGCATACACGCACTGCCAGACCTACGCTTCCCTTCTAGGCAATCCGTACATAGTGACCAACATGGCATTATAGCGGACTGCACCCAACTTGTACGCACACCATCCCCTAACCTGCCGTCTACGCCCCATAGCTTCCAGCATTTTTTCCAAAAACAAGGTAAAATGCTTAGTTCTGCGACCATAGTTCAATGGATAGAATTAGAGTTTCCGAAGCTCTCGATACAGGTTCGATTCCTGTTGGTCGCGCCACTATATAAAGCAGACTTCACACAATATTGTGTGTGCATTCTCGGCTCTACCGCCTTTTATCGTTGAAGGCGCGTCATTAGTTACCCTGTTCCCCCATAATCCCAACACATGCTGCTCAGTAAACTGTGCGGATTTTTTGTGGCTGTGACTCGCACCTACGAATCTAAAGCAATACACTATATGCCGTACTGCATGGCGCCTAACCTGCTGCCGTATCTGTTATTCATCCAACTTGCCCCACTGCTTCACATCAAGAGGCTACCTACGCGTGAAAAAACTCCTTGCCCTATTAGGATGTGGACTGATTGTTTTCTCTTTTCAGGTACACGCACACCCACATGCTTGGATAGACGTGCAAAGTAACATCGTGCTCTCGGAGGATGGTCAGATACAGGCCATAGAACAAGAGTGGTTGTTTGATGACTTATACAGCGCCGCCATACTGGATGGCATTGCAGAAGACTATGAAGACACCGAACAAGCCCTGCAGCAGTACGCCACGGATGTCATCCACAATCTTGAGCCCTACAGCTACTTCATTCGTCTGGTTATCAATGATCAGCGCGCGGTATTCGGCACCATTACGCAGTTTTCTATAGATAAACGCGGCACACAGTTGTTGCTGTCCTTTTCGGCTCCGTTAGCACAACCTGTAGACCCACGACAGAACACTGTCTCTTTCTCGGTCTACGACCCCACCTACTATATACACATGACTCACCCCGCTGAGTCGCCCCCTACGTTGATCCCAAACCAGGGCTTGCCGTGCCGTGCCTATATCACCCAGCCTACCCCCTCTGCTGAGGACTTCAGCCGCGCCTTTGCTCTAGATAAAAGTGATACCGTTGACGACGATCTAGGTCACTTATTTGCAGAAAAAGTACATATACAATGCCCGAACTAAACCCGTCATCCACACGTCGGTGGACACGCTCTATAGTCATCGCAGCACTCATTCTGGTCGTCATAGGGCTCTTATACCGCTATGTGCCTTGGAATCATTTTTTGGTGTGGGTATTAAAAACCCAAGCGCAACTGCATAGACAACTGGCGACCACACTACGTGTAGTGTCTCAGGGTGGTTGGTCTGCGGCATGGCCACTGATTGGTATTAGTTTGCTATATGGTGTGTTTCACGCAGCGGGGCCAGGACATGGCAAGGCCGTCATTACCACCTATTTAGGCACCAGTAGAACCCTATTGCGCCGAGGGATCATGCTTTCCATTGCCTCGTCACTCATGCAAGGAGCTGTTGCGATTCTTTTGGTAGAGCTGCTGGCTAAATTGCTGGGTTACTCATTACGTCATACCCAACAAGCCGCTACCCAACTGGAAAATATTAGTTTTGCATTGGTGATAGCCCTAGGCGCCATTCTGGCCCTACGTAGTGCACGCAAGCTCTATCAACACTGGAAACGTCCCAAACCCGTAAGCCAAGGGCTATTTACCACTGGCCGAAAAATGCAGCCGTATTGTGCTGAGTGTGGTGGTGCTCATCAACTAAACCAAGCACACCTTAGCCAACCACTGACATGGCGCACTGCTATCCCCATCATCATGGCTATAGGCCTGCGACCATGTACCGGCGCTATCCTAGTTTTGCTAGGCGCATACTCTTTGGACTTGCGTTGGGTGGGTATTGCTGCTGTCGTAGCCATGTCTATAGGCACAGCCCTCACGGTGAGCACATTAGCCATTATCACCGTGTCGTTTAAGCAATTAGCCTTGCGATTTTTTCAACGTCAATCCGGTTCAGCTCCCCATCACTTTTACTTTGACTTACTAGGCTTGCTGGGAGGCATGGTGATTTTGCTGCTGGGTATAGGCCTGTTGCAGCAAGGGCTACGTAGCACCCCAAACCCACTGTTCTAGAACACGGCATCCACAGGGGCTGTTCATTATTCACAGTGTACGTGAACGGTCTCGGCAAATAGCGCACCAAATTGAGGCCCTACCTCAAGCCCACTATCAATAGCAGCTGCTTTTAAAAAGTCTTCCGTGGTGGGCTCTGGATATTGCAGCCGAACCGCACACTCAAGTGCCGAGTCGCCTTGAATACGCGGAGGGATTTCTGGGTGCTGCTGTATTTCAATATAAAAAGACGGGTCAAAAACAGCTAACTGAAGATCTGAGGTAGCCATCTTAATAGGCTGCTGCAACAGCACTGTGAAGCGTAAATGCAGCTCATCATCACGAAGATCGCCTGAAAACTGCACCACATCCCCTAAGGCTAAGATAGTCTCACCGGATTGGACGCGTAAAAAATAATTCAGCGGCTCCAGTTTATTCAGTGTCTCTTGAGCCCACGCCTCTAAGTCTAAAGCCTCGCCTGAAGCCTCTCGCATTAAGTCGTCTAGCAGCACATCTGTAAGTAAGTTGTCGTAATTCCAGTGCTGCTCTATCGCCGTGACATACCCATCCGCAGACATCAAAAACGAGGTTTCTACGTAAATCCACACATGCGGGTGTGACTGTACAGTGAAAGGCAACATACTCAATACTACGCACATCAGCCCTTTTCTACGTAGGCAGGCGCTCAGCCACTTGCCCCAGTTCTGTACCCTCTGCAAAACACCCTGCATTACGCTATATACCCCTGTGTTTTTACCTACGCACCATGGCGGTGGATGTGATCAACTACACGCTTTCAAACACAGACTCTATCTCACCATCCGCAAAAATTAGCGTGACTATATGTGAAGTGTTGTCTGCTTCTTGTATGTGTAGTTCTAAGCTATCACCCTGCAATATCGCATGGCTAAGCTCCACCTCATGATCACCTATCCATGCTGTACCGGTGACCTCTTGGAATGTTTGCTGCAATTCTACGTAATAGGTATTGCCGTCTAAACCTTCCCACTCCCATGCACCCTCAACCTGAGCAGGCACTATCCATTTGTAGATACTAATGCCGCTAAGCTCTAGCTCTTCGTCCGCCTTCCAATCCCCCATGCTAAACGCATGAGAAATAATACGAGCACCGGGACGCAACTCACTAAGCAAACGGGGCCGTAAATCTAGATTAACGGACTCTAGCAGGTATAAAGTCACCACTGTGGCATCGCTGATGTCAGCCGTAAAAATGCTCTCTTCTAGGAAATCCACCAGATGTTCTACTCGGGCGTGTGCTGCATTTTCCATAGCATCCGCAACACGCAATGGGTCCATTTCTATGCCTATGCCTTGCGTGCCATAGGCTCTGGCTGCAGCAATCACAATACGACCATCGCCACAACCTAAGTCGTACAGCACATCTTTGGCATTAACCCGTGCCAAGCCCAACATTTTCTTGATGACGCTGTCATCGGTAGGCACGAATGGCACATCTAGCAGGATTTCTGGCCCTGCAGACACGTCATCCAAGTCATCAATCAAGTCTCTAAACATTGGCAACACCCTATAAAAATGCAGCACGTGGCAACACATCCGCCCCATGTAGAGTAGCTTACAGCATCATGGATGAAAACCTTGCACGTCTAGGGCATCACTTTTTGGTACTGCCGCGTGTGCTCTACACTACCTGTTATACGGACCTTCTATCGCAAAAGTATCGCTGTAAATGTCATAGTTAATGGATAGCAACCCATCAAAACTACTGCGCAGATTACGTTTAAACCCGCCACCCAATCGTGTAGAGATCGTAGTCGATAAGAAGTCAAAATCCACGCTGGTATTGTCTTGGTAATGCAACCGAATTTTATAGGGCGACTGCGTGCTGGTACGCAGCACCATAGACGAGCGTGAGTCACTACTCATAATCATATGGGGAGTTTGAAAACCCACGCCGGTGATCTTGCCTTCATAGGAGTAAAAGTACCCTAGGGTAGGCTTATCAGGGATGTTATATCGGGCGTAATGCTCTGGGAAGCTAAGACCAATCGCATACATCTTAGTACTGTAGCCCTCTATGTACAGATTGCCATTTTCTAATCTGGCCACCCGCATAACACCCCGTGTCGTGGCATCTGGCTTGCTATGCATAATCTGATCAAAAGCTTCTTGCGTCGCCATTTCTACTGTTTTGGCTGTGTATTCTTTTTCATAGTAAATACCGTAGATATCTTTAGCGGCAGCCTGCAATAACTCTGGTGAGGGTGTTGGATGACTCCATCTCACATTGGCACAGCCAGAGAGTACGGCGATCACTAACGCAACAAACGAATACTTCAAAAATTGACGGCTCATCCACATCCCACCCTGAGTGGTCTTCGATACGTTGATTGAATAAAACGGGCCATATATTGAGCCTGTACAAGCGTAGATTGTAGAGCCAACGCCTACCCTTTGTACGCTTACAGCATTCGTTACATAACCTACTCAAGGCTACTTGCCTGCACCATTCTGACTCACGGTACTTAGAAAATAACCATCTCCAGCATGTAAACATTTCTCGCCCTCTTATAAAGAA
>SRSN01000075.1 GCA_004791645.1 Alcaligenaceae bacterium 429 | reverse complement strand
GGCTGCTGATTCGAACGTACACGCCAAGGTTGAGACTGAAGACGCTGCGGGCAACCCCGCTTCGGCTGAAGCTGACCGTGGCTACGGTGTCGATACCGATCTGCCCGAAGCTTCGATCACGATCGACACCATTGCTGGCGACGACGTGATCAACAAGGCTGAGTCCGAGTCCGACGTGACCATCACTGGTACCGTGGGTAAAGACGTCAAGGCTGGTGACACCGTCACTGTGACCGTGAACGGTAAGGACTACACGACCACCGTGAACGCCGACGGCAAGACCTGGAACGTAGACGTTCCTGGTGCTGAGTTGGCTGCTGATTCGAACGTACACGCCAAGGTTGAGACCGAAGACGCTGCAGGTAACCCCGCTTCGGCTGAAGCTGACCGTGGCTACGGTGTAGACACCGATCTGCCCGAAGCTTCGATCACGATCGACACCATTGCTGGCGACGACGTGATCAACAAGGCCGAGTCCGAGTCTGACGTGACCATCACCGGTACCGTGGGTAAAGACGTCAAGGCTGGTGACACCGTCACTGTGACCGTGAACGGCAAGGACTACACGACCACCGTGAACGCTGACGGCAAGACCTGGAACGTGGATGTTCCTGGTTCCGAGTTGGCTGCTGATTCGAACGTACATGCCAAGGTTGAGACCGAAGACGCTGCGGGCAACCCAGCGAGCGCTGAAGCTGACCGTGGCTACGGCGTCGATACCGATCTGCCAGAAGCTTCGATCACGATCGACACCATTGCGGGCGACGACGTGATCAACAAGGCCGAGTCCGAGTCTGACGTGACCATCACTGGTACGGTTGGCAAGGATGTGAAGGCTGGTGATACCGTGACCGTAACGGTCAACGGCAAGGACTACACCACCACCGTGAACGCTGACGGCAAGACCTGGAACGTAGACGTTCCTGGTACCGAACTGGCCCAGGACAGCAATGTTCACGCCAAGGTCGAGACCGAAGACGCTGCGGGCAACCCAGCGAGCGCTGAAGCCGACCGTGGCTACGGCGTGGATACCGACCTGCCAGAAGCTTCGATTACCATCGACACCATTGCGGGTGATGATGTGATCAACAAGGCTGAGTCCGAGTCCGACGTGACCATCACTGGTACCGTGGGTAAAGACGTCAAGGCTGGCGACACTGTCACTGTGACCGTGAACGGCAAGGACTACACGACCACCGTTAACGCCGATGGCAAGACCTGGAACGTGGACGTTCCTGGTACCGAACTGGCCCAGGACAGCAATGTTCACGCCAAGGTCGAGACTGAAGACGCCGCCGGTAACCCCGCTTCGGCTGAAGCTGACCGTGGCTACGGTGTAGACACCGATCTGCCCGAAGCTTCGATCACCATCGACACCATTGCCGGTGACGACGTGATCAACAAGGCGGAGTCCGAGTCCACCATCACCATCACTGGTAAGGTTGGTCAGGACGTCAAGGCTGGTGACAAGGTCACTGTGACCGTGAACGGCAAGGATTACACCACCACGGTTAATACCGATGGCAAGACCTGGAACGTGAATGTTCCTGGCTCCGAGCTGGCTCTGGATGACAATGTCCACGCCAAGGTCGAGACCAAGGACGACGCCGGTAACAGCGCTAGTGCTGAAGCTGACCGCGACTACGGTGTGCAGACCACATTGCCTGAAGCCGAGATCACGTTGGATCCGATCGCCGGTGACGGTGTGCTGGATCACAATGAGGCTGGTGACGGCAAGGGTACGATTGATGTGACCGGTACGGTTGGCAAGGATGTACAGCCTGGCGATACCGTGACTCTGACTATCGGTGGCAAGGAATACACCGGTACTGTTGGCAATGATCTGACCTTCAAGATCCCAGTACCTGTACAGGATCTGTTGAAGAACGACACGGTTGACGCCAAAGTGACGACGACAGACTCGGCTGGCAACAGTGCGTCTGCCAACGACTCCGGCCCATACACGCTGGATGTGGATCAACTGATTGTTGATGGTAACGGTGGTGGCAATCCGAATGGTGGCGTGGGCGACGACGTCATTATTGGTGACCGCGGCGGTGTGCAAGAAAACATTGTTCACGGCCAGAGCTACAACATTGCCATCCTGGTTGACCGTTCCAACAGCATGAAGGAAGCCTCTGGTACGGACAATATGAACCGTATGCAGTTGCTCAAGGCTGCGCTGACGACCTTGGCTGAAAGCTTGGCCAACCACGAAGGCGGCACGGTGAACTTGAGCATTATTGGCTTTGGTACCAGGGCTGATACGCCTATGGTCTTCAAGGACCTGACTCATGCCGATTTGATCAATCTGCTCAATTCGATTGATACCTTGAACGGCTACAACTCCAGCTGGAACTCCAGCGTGGGTGGTACCAACTACGAAGCAGCCTTCAAGGCCGCTGAAGCATGGTTCAAGACTGGCGATGCACCTGCAGTCGACAAGTACGGCAACGCTTATGAAAACGTTACTTACTTCCTGACTGACGGTAACCCAACCCAGTACGGTACTGGCCAAGGTGCTGGTAGCGGTTACGACGCTACGGCTGATTCGCGTGGTAAGGCAGCCTACG
This sequence comes from Alcaligenaceae bacterium 429, assembly GCA_004791645.1. Lineage (GTDB taxonomy): Bacteria > Pseudomonadota > Gammaproteobacteria > Burkholderiales > Burkholderiaceae_B > Paenalcaligenes. Next base: position 12,264 of record SRSN01000075.1, on the reverse strand, counting down.
ACAGCCTGGTTACCTCTTCGGGTAGCAAGGTTTACGCCGTGGGTATTGGTAACGACGTCAGCGTGGATGTCCTGCGCAAATACGACAACACGGGTACTGAGGTTGTTGACGTTGTTCGTGGCACCAAGGACGTGACTGACTTTGAAAACGGCCGTCATGACGGTTGGAACAAGGTCGGCGGTAACGGCACAGTTGGAGTCAAGAACCAGGGTAGCACTTGGTATCCGGATAACCGATTGGAAATTACGGATACCTACAGCCGCAATGGCGATACCGCGACTACCGTTCGTGGCCCAGGTATGACCGTTGCTGCGGGCAGCTATGGCAAGTTGAGCTTCCACTATGCTGAAAGCGGCCGTAACAGTGCCGACGTCTTCAAGTGGCAACTGCAGAAGTACAACGAGAAGACAGGTAACTGGGAAGTTGTGCAGGAAGGTGGTCGTCCAGGTAGCTCCGGCACCATCACGACCAAGCCCGTGGGCGAAGGCCAATACCGCTTCGAGTTCCTGGTGGACGATCGTTCCAGCAGCAGTAACTACAAGGTCTACATTGATGACGTAACGCTGTTGTCCTCCGGCAATCCTCAAGATTGGACTGAGGTTAACAAGGTCGACATCGTCAACACCAAGGAAGACCTGGATGCAGCCTTGAAGGGTGGTTCGGTAACGAACGATCCAGCCCCCGTTGGTAATGACCACATCATTGGTGGTGACGGCAACGACATCATCTTTGGTGACACGATCAATACCGATGGCGATGTGTTGCCATGGCATGAAGTGGGTGGTCGTCCAGACAACCTGCCTGACGGCTCGGGCTTGAAGGCGCTGGAAGTGTTCTTGCAAATGAAGAACGGCGGTACTCCAGCAACAGGTAATGATCTGTACGAGTACATCAAGGAAAACCACGCTGACTTCAATGTTGACGGTGACAAGCGCGGTGGTAACGACATCCTTGATGGTGGTGCTGGTAACGACATCCTGTACGGCCAAGGTGGCAACGATATCCTGATCGGCGGTGCTGGCGACGACATCATGTTCGGCGGCGAGGGTGATGACACCTTCGTATGGAACAAGGGTGATGAAGGTACCAGCAGCAAACCGGCTGTGGATTACGTGATGGACTTTGGTGATTCGGGTACCGACACCTTGGATATCACCGATTTGCTGTCGGGCCACGACGTCAACGACGGTAATCTGAGCCAGTACCTGACGGTAGGCAGCTCGGATAACGGCAAGATGGAAATCGGTATCAGCTCTCAAGGTAATGGCCAGATCGATCAGAAGATCATTCTGGACAACATCGACTTTGACGCAGAGAAGGCAGCTCAGATCGCCAACTCGCTGAAAGACGGCACCTTGAAGTCTTCTGATTTCTAAGCTGTTTATACAGTGAGGCACTACGGTAAAACGTAGTGCATTAAAGCCCCACATTCCTTTATAGGAGCGTGGGGTTTTTTAATACATTCAACCTGTCGTCAACGCCAATGGTCTGCTGGCATGTTTAATGACTATCATGCTGATAAGTTAGGAAAAATGTGGTTGTACTAGATTGGAATTTGCGAGAAAGACTACGCACCTTTATTCTCTTGTAACCATAAAAAATTATGTCTCGTAGTCGTTAAGAATTATTTAGCCATCTGTTGTTATAGTCATGTCGTCCTGCTTAACACGTCGCATCATCGTTGTGCTGTTTGCCTTGCTGGCAGGCCTGATGCTGTGTTTTGCCCCGTGGGTGCAGGGGAGGCTGACCTTTGATGAAGCAAAAGTACGTCAATCTATACCGCATCAGTACGGTGCGGCAGGGGTGCGAAACGCGGAGAAATGGCTAGATTTGTTGACACAGTTAGACGGGCTACCTGATCAACAATTGTTAAGAGTCGTTAACGATTTCTGGAATACCCATGTAATGGGTGGTGAGGATATTACAATCTGGGGCAGACCAGATTATTGGGCAACCCCTCTGGAAAGCCTTACCAAGCAAGCTGGAGACTGTGAAGACTACGTGATTGGGAAGTACTTTTCACTGTTGCATGCCGGTATTCCGGCAAGCAAATTACGATTGATTTATGTGCGAGCTCAGGTGGGTACTAGCAGTATTGCGCATATGGTATTAGGCTATTATTCGACTCCCGACGCTGAACCGCTGCTATTGGATAATTTGACCGGTATTATTCGTCCAGCTAGTCAGCGCCCGGATCTCACCCCCGTATTTAGTTTTAATTCGGAAGGGGTGTATGTGGCAGGTGCGCCAGCGTCATCGGTAGACAAAATTAGTAATTGGCGCGGGTTGTTGGAAAAAATGCGGCGTGAGGGGTTTAATCCTTGAGGCACTCGTTCTCCAAGATAAATCCCGTAGAAATATTGAAGACCACGGAAGGTGGAGTATGTCATTACTGAAGCATTTGCTGTTAAGCGTGAGTCTGGCCATTACAGTGATTCTGGTCGGAACGGTATGGCTGAGTGTGGATTCGGCAAGAGCGTATTTATCAGCGCAGTTGCAAGCACAAAGCGATTCAGCCGCAACGTCATTGGCGTTGACGCTTTCACAGCCTTTCAATCAAGACCCCGTTACGCAAGAGCTATTAATTACTGCGCTTTACGATACAGGGCAGTTCTATCGCATAGAGTTGTACGGCACTAAGGGTGAGCAAATAGTCTCCCGAGTGGGTGATGAAAGCCTGCCTACGATAGTGCGCGGTGCGCCAGCTTGGTTTACCGATATGCTGCCGTTGCGTCAGGCTGTCTCTATGGCACAGGTGAGCGATGGTTGGCGTCAAACAGGCCGTTTAGTGATAGAGGCTGATGCAGGGCAGGCACGCGACACGCTGTGGGCCAGTTTCATGCAAATCTTGATGGTGGTTTTGATCGCCGGTGTAGTGTGGGCATTTTTTGTTTGGGTGCTAATGCGCTGGTTACGCCAAGCACTACGCGAAGAAGTAGAAATGCGCGTAGAAGGTATGCTAACTAATAAAGTGCAGATAGGTAATTGGAAGCGTGCACGTTTTAGCGAACTGCGTGAGGTAACCCGCACTATTGATGAAGTGCGTGAAAAAGTGATGGTGACGCAGCAAGAGCAAAGTGCGCGTATAGAGTCGCTGCAATTAGAGCTGCACCAAGACGAAGTGACTGGCCTTGCTAACCGTAAGTACTTCATCAATGAAATGCGACGTGTGCTGGATGAAGATAAGAACGGCGGCTATGTGCTGTTGTTCCGACAGCGTGATTTGGCCGCTATTAATACGATCATGACACGCGCTAACGTCGATAACTGGCTGCGAAATGTGGGTGAGCAGGTAAGCCAAGTCTTTTTGCAAGATCGCAACCAGCCTGTGCAATTGGCGAGGTTAAATGGGTCTGACTTTGTGGTCCTCTTGCCTAATCTGGAAGGTCCAGATATTGCACCACTTACCGATATGTTGCTGACAGTTTTAGCAAGATTGCGTGTGCAACTGCCGTCTGGGCAATTTTGCCGATGGGCGTTAGCGTTAACTGACTATAGATTCCAAGAAGACATTGCTACGGTACTGAGCCGATTGGATAGGGCGTTGATGCGTGCCGAAAGCTCAGGTCATAACACTGTGGAGTTTGTGTCTGGTAGTGATGATGGTGGGGCTGGCTTGAACGTGGCAGGTGAAACTCAGTGGCGTCAGTTGTTGCAAGAGGGTTTGGCTGAGCGTCGTTTCTTGTTGTCGGTACGTCAACAGCCTGATCACCTGAAGCAACATAGCTACACACGCTATGAGGCGACATTGATGTTACGACACACGGCTCACAGCGAAGGCCAAGACGAAAAACCTATTTCGGCGTACTTGTTCATGCCTGTTGCGGCAAGGTTGGGCTTGTCGGCCGTGTGTGACTTACGTGCAGTAGAGCTGGCGCTAGAGTGGCTGGCAGATAACCACGGTGATTTGGTGATACGTATGTCACTACCTACCATCGTGCAGCCACGTTTTTTACAAGAGATTCAATCGTGCTTGTCGCGTAGTAATGTAGATCTATCCCGTCTCTATATAGAGCTAGATGCGTATGGGGTAGAGGCGCACGGCGAAGAGCTAGAGGTGTTCTGCTCGACTATGAAGGACATGGGCACTCGAGTGGGCTTACGTAGATTGTTGGAACACATTGGTGTTTTACGTCATTTGCAGTCTTTGTATTTGTCTTATGTGAGCTTCTCTGCAGACGTCATCAAAGAAATGGTCGTTAGCCCAGGTGGAATGGAATTGCTGGTTGCTGCGTGCAATACCTGCGCAAGACTGGACATTCAAATACAGCTGAATGCACCGATTACCGAGATTCCGGTAGAGGCACAGAAAATCCTACGATCGTGAGCCTATACCAACAGTAAGTGATTGATGTGCTTGTTGTAAAAGCAGTTTTTTGGTATTATTGAATGCTTACCCGTATATTTTCGCGAAGATGCGGGTAATAACACGTTTTGTATATCGCAAGATTTCAACCCAGGGTACGGTAAAAACCTTTTAAGCACACAAGCTTGGTTGGAGGGTTACCGAACCTAACGGGACCAAAACTGGTTGCGTGCCTAGCAGGTTTTTTGCTTGTGGGGTTTATCGCGGTTAAGTTGGAACAGGAATAATCATGATTCAAATGCAGACCACGCTGGATGTGGCCGACAACACGGGTGCACGTTCCGTAATGTGTATCAAGGTGTTGGGTGGCTCCAAGCGCCGTTATGCCGCTATTGGTGACATCATTAAAGTCACTGTTAAAGAAGCGGCACCGCGCGGACGTGTCAAAAAAGGCGAGATTTATAACGCTGTGGTAGTTCGCACTGCCAAAGGCGTACGCCGTAAAGACGGTTCGCTGATCAAATTTGGTGGCAATGCCGCCGTTTTGCTGAACGCAAAACTGGAGCCAATCGGCACTCGTATCTTCGGACCCGTTACACGCGAATTGCGTGGCGATAAGTTCATGAAGATCGTGTCTTTGGCACCAGAAGTGCTGTAAGGAGCCGAGGATATGCAAAAAATCCGCAAAGGCGACGAAGTTATCGTACTGACAGGCCGCGACAAACGCCGCCGTGGCACAGTACTGACCGTTGATGGCGACCGCGTAATCGTGGAAGGCATCAATGTGGTGAAAAAACACGTGCGACCCAACCCAATGGCTGGCTCTCAAGGTGGTATCGTAGACAAAACTATGCCTATCCACGTTTCTAACGTGGCGCTGTTCAACGCTGAGACCGAAAAGGCCGATCGCGTTAGCATTAGCGAAGTAGATGGCAAGAAAGTACGCGTGTACCGTTCCACTGGCAAAGTTGTTGGTGCGAAAGCTTAAGGGGCATAGACATGGCACGTTTACAAGATTTTTACCGTGAAAAAGTGCAGGCTGAGCTGCAAGGCAAATTCAATTACAACAGCGTAATGGAAGTGCCACGCATCACCAAGATCACTCTGAACATGGGTGTATCTGAAGCTGTTTCTGATCGTAAAGTGATCGAGCACGCTGCTGGTGACCTGGCTAAGATTTCTGGCCAGAAGCCTGTAATCACAAAAACCCGCAAAGCTATTGCTGGTTTCAAGATCCGCGAAGATTATCCAATTGGCTGCAAAGTAACTTTGCGTGGCCAACGCATGTATGAATTCCTGGACCGTCTGATCGCTGTGGCTCTGCCTCGCGTTCGTGACTTCCGTGGTATTTCAGGTCGTGCGTTCGATGGACGCGGTAACTTCAACCTTGGGGTGAAAGAGCAAATCATTTTCCCTGAGATTGAGTACGACAAAATTGACGCAGTGCGTGGTCTGAACATCAGCATCACAACTACTGCCAAGACTGACGACGAAGCTAAAGCGCTGTTGAAAGCCTTCAGTTTCCCGTTCCGTAACTAAGGGGTGATGACGTGGCTAAACTTTCACTCATCAATCGCGATATTAAACGCGCAAAACTGGTAGAGAAATTTGCAGCTAAGCGCGCAGCGCTGAAAGCAATCATCGACGACCAGTCCAAGTCCGACGAAGAGCGCTACGAAGCTCGTTTGCAGTTGCAGCAATTGCCTCGCAACGCAAACCCAACTCGTATGCGTAACCGTTGTGTTGTTACAGGCCGTTCACGCGGTGTGTACAAACAATTCGGTTTGACACGTCATAAAGTCCGTGAAATGGCTATGCGTGGCGAAATTCCCGGTATGACCAAGGCTAGCTGGTAGGAGAAACATAAATGAGCATGAGCGATCCAATCGCCGACATGTTGACTCGCGTTCGTAACGCACAAATGGTCAACAAAACGTCGGTTAGCATGCCCTCCTCGAAGCTGAAAGTAGCTATTGCTGCTGTGCTGAAAGATGAAGGCTATATCGATAATTTCCAAATCGTTGGCGAAGCCGCGAAGCCAGTTCTGGAAATTCAATTGAAGTACTACGCAGGCCGTCCTGTGATCGAGCGCATCGACCGCGTTTCGCGTCCAGGTTTGCGCGTCTACAAAGGCAGCAACCACATCCCTCAGGTGATGAATGGTTTGGGCGTTGCAATCGTATCCACCTCCCGTGGTGTGATGACAGATCGCAAAGCACGTGCAGCTGGCGTGGGTGGCGAAGTACTTTGCTACGTGGCGTAAGGAGAATCATCAATGTCACGTATTGCTAAATATCCAGTTACTTTGCCTAAAGGCGTAGAAGCGACTATTGCAGCAGATCAAATCACCGTTAAAGGTCCTCTGGGCACAATGACCCAAGAACTGAAAGGTGATGTTGTTATCGAGCTGAACGACGGTCAACTGACATTTGCACCAGCTAATGACTCACGTCACGCTAACGCAATGTCCGGCACCATCCGTTCCTTGGTAAACAACATGGTTACTGGTGTGAGCGAAGGTTTTGCTCGCAAACTGAACTTGGTTGGTGTGGGTTTCCGCGCTCAAGTTCAAGGTAACGCATTGAAACTGCAACTGGGTTTCTCTCACGACGTTATTCACGACCTGCCTGCTGGTGTTACAGCAGAATGTGCGACTCCTACAGAAATCGTTCTGAAGGGTTCTAACAAGCAGGTTGTTGGTCAGTGTGCCGCTGAAATTCGCGGTTACCGTCCACCAGAGCCTTACAAAGGTAAAGGTGTTCGCTACGCTGACGAACGCGTCGTCTTGAAAGAAACCAAGAAGAAGTAATCGCACAGGCAAGGACGAATTATGGACAAGAAACAATCCCGTTTGCGTCGTGCAGTGGCAACCCGTCGAAAAATCGCCGAGTTGCGCGTTCACCGTTTGGCGGTGCATCGCACGAATTTGCATATTTATGCCAACATCATTTCGCCAGAAGGCGATCGGATTTTGGTCAGCGCATCGTCGCTGGAACCAGAAGTACGCAAAGAACTGGCCAATGGCGGCAACGTCGCTGCAGCCAGTTTGATTGGCAAGCGCGTAGCCGAAAAAGCGAAAGCAGCCGGTATCGAATCCGTTGCTTTTGACCGCTCTGGCTTCCGTTATCATGGCCGCGTCAAGGCGTTGGCTGATGCCGCGCGTGAAGCCGGCTTGAAATTCTAAGCAAGGAATTGTCAAATGGCTAAAGCACAAGGCAGAAACAATGCCGAACAAGAGCGCGATGACGGCCTGCGTGAAAAAATGATTGCGGTTAACCGCGTCAGTAAAGTCGTTAAAGGTGGTCGCACCATGAGCTTCGCTGCATTGACAGTAGTAGGCGATGGTGATGGCCGTATCGGAATGGGCAAGGGTAAAGCTCGTGAAGTACCAGTTGCTGTTCAGAAAGCTATGGAACAAGCCCGTCGTGGTCTGTTCAAAGTTGCTCTGAAAGACGGTACTTTGCACCACACAGTTGTGGGCAAACACGGTGCTTCTACAGTGTTGATCTCTCCTGCTGCTGAAGGTACTGGCGTTATCGCTGGTGGTCCTATGCGTGCAGTGTTCGAAGCAATGGGCGTGCGTAACGTTGTTGCTAAGAGCTTGGGTTCTAGCAACCCTTACAACATGGTTCGCGCAACTTTGAACGGTTTGCGTGCTTGCTCCACACCATCTGAAATTGCTGCTAAACGTGGCAAGACAGTTGAAGAAATTCTGGGGTAAATCATGGCACAGAAGCAAATCAAGGTCACACTCGTGCGCTCTGTTATCGGTACTAAACAAGACCACCGCGACACAGTACGCGGCTTGGGCTTGCGCCGAGTAAACAGCAGTCGCGTTCTGGTTGATACGCCCGAAGTGCGCGGTATGATCCGTAAGGTTGATTACCTCGTTACGGTTTCGGAAGCCTAAAGGAATCGCGATGTCAGAATTGCAACTAAATTCGATCCAACCCGCAGAGGGCGCTAAACACGCTGCTCGTCGCGTTGGTCGCGGTCCAGGTTCCGGCCTGGGCAAGACCGCAGGTCGCGGTCACAAAGGTCAGAAATCACGTGCTGGTGGTTTTCATAAAGTCGGTTTTGAAGGCGGTCAAATGCCTTTGCAACGCCGTCTACCGAAGCGTGGTTTCACGACTCCTGGTGGTCACCTGCATGCTGAAATCCGTTTGTCCGACTTGCAAGGCTTGGATGTTGAAGAAGTTGATATCAACGTTCTGAAACAAGCTGGCGTAGTTGGTCAATTGGTACGTTTCGCCAAAGTCATCAAGTCTGGTGAGCTGTCTCGCAAAGTAGTGCTGAAAGGCATTCGTGCAACAGCTGGTGCCCGCGCTGCAATTGAAGCAGCGGGCGGCTCGTTGGCTGAATAAAAGGGGTTACGGTGGCAAAAGCACAGGCACAGAGTAAATCAGGTTCGGGTTACGGCGATTTGCGTCGTCGTATCATTTTCCTGCTGCTCGCGCTGGTTGTTTATCGCTTGGGAACACACATTCCTGTGCCAGGTATTAATCCTGATGCACTGTCCGAGCTGTTTCAACAAAACCAAGAAGGTATCTTGGGCTTGTTCAACATGTTCTCGGGTGGTGCTCTGCAGCGTTTCTCCGTATTCGCGCTAGGGATTATGCCCTACATTTCTGCATCGATTATCATGCAGTTGGCATCGGCGGTGGTGCCTACGCTTGAAGCAATCAAGAAAGAGGGCGAATCGGGTCGGCGTAAAATTACGCAATTTACCCGATATGGGACAGTGTTTCTGGCGTTATTCCAAGCAGTAGGTATTTCTATTGCATTGGAAACACAACCAGGTTTAGTCATTGATCCAGGTATGTTGTTCCGTTTCACCACAGTGGTAACACTGGTGACCGGTACGATGTTCTTGATGTGGCTAGGTGAGCAGATTACCGAACGAGGCATAGGGAATGGTATTTCCATTCTGATTTTTGCCGGGATTGTTGCAGGTCTGCCCAGTGCAATGGGTGGTTTGCTGGATCTGGTCCGTACCGATGCAATGTCTATTTTGTCGGCATTGTTCATCTTGGTGCTGGTTGCTGCCGTTACTTACTTTGTCGTGTTTGTTGAACGTGGGCAACGTCGTATCACGGTTAACTACGCAAAACGTCAAGTGGGTAACCGCATTTACGGTGGGCAAAGTTCGCATTTGCCGCTGAAGCTGAATATGGCTGGGGTGATTCCTCCAATCTTCGCCTCCTCCATTATTTTGCTGCCAGCGACTATTGCTAGCTGGTTCTCCGCAACGCCAGGTCTGTCTTGGCTGCGCGATTTGGAAGCAGCGCTTTCACCTCGTCAACCGTTGTACATAACGCTGTTTTCAGCACTGATTATTCTGTTTTGTTTCTTCTATACGGCGTTGGTGTTTAACAGCCGTGAAACTGCAGACAATCTGAAAAAGAGCGGTGCGTTTGTGCCAGGCATTCGTCCAGGTGAACAGACAGCTCGTTATATTGATCGTATTTTGACTCGCTTAACGCTAGCTGGTGCTATCTATATCACGATCGTGTGTCTGGTACCTGAGTTTTTGCAAATGCACTGGAACGTACCTTTCTACTTCGGTGGTACATCTTTGCTGATTATTGTGGTGGTTACTATGGACTTCATGGCACAGGCTCAGGCCTACATGATGTCTCAACAATATGACTCGTTGCTCAAGAAGGCCAACTTCAAGGGTGCGGGTTTGCCAATGCGATAAATAAACACGATGGCAAAGGACGACGTCATTCAGATGCAGGGGCAGGTTTTAGAAAACCTGCCGAACGCAACATTCCGTATCAAGCTAGAAAACGGCCATGTGGTGTTGGGCTATGTTTCAGGCAAGATGCGTATGCATTACATCCGGATTCTTCCGGGCGACAAGGTCACAGTGGAGCTCACGCCCTATGACTTGTCCCGGGGCAGAATTGTGTTCCGCTCCAAATAAGCGGCCCGGATAAAGGAACCTAGGAGTCAAACCATGAAGGTAATGGCATCAGTAAAGCGGATTTGCCGCAACTGCAAAATTATTAAACGTCATGGCGTGGTACGTGTAATTTGCACAGACCCCCGCCACAAGCAGCGTCAAGGCTGATACGCCGAAACGCAACCGATTGAACAAGGAAAAACCATGGCCCGTATTGCTGGCATTAATATTCCGCCGCATCAGCACGCCGAAATCGGTCTTACCGCGATTTTCGGTATCGGTCGTACTCGTGCTCGTCAGATTTGTGATGCTTCCGGTATCGCTCACGATAAAAAAGTGAAAGATCTGACAGATGAGGAACTCGAAAAAATCCGCGAGCAGATTTCTCAGTTTCTGGTTGAAGGCGACCTGCGTCGTGAAGTTCAACTGTCTGTGAAACGTCTGATCGACATGGGTAGCTACCGTGGCATGCGCCACCGTCGTGGCTTGCCTGTACGCGGTCAACGTACCCGTACCAATGCACGTACCCGTAAGGGACCACGTCGTGCAGCGCAGGCTCTGAAGAAATAATCGAGGATTAGAAGATGGCTAAAGCTTCTAGCGCATCGCGCGCTCGCAGAAAGGTTAAAAAGAACGTTTCGGACGGGATCGCTCACGTCCAAGCTACTTTTAACAACACAATCATTACCATCACCGATCGTCAAGGCAACGCGTTGTCTTGGGCGACCTCTGGTGGTGCGGGCTTTAAAGGCTCGCGTAAGTCCACTCCATTTGCTGCTCAGGTTGCTGCTGAAGCCGCCGGTCGTACAGCAATGGAATACGGTATCAAAAATCTAGAAGTTCGCATTAAAGGGCCCGGTCCTGGCCGTGATTCGTCGGTGCGTGCGTTGAATGCTCTTGGTATCAAAATCACCAGCATCGCTGACATCACGCCGATTCCGCACAACGGCTGCCGTCCGCCCAAGCGTCGTCGCATTTAAGGGGAAGCTACGTGGCTCGTTATATTGGACCTAAATGTAAGCTCTCGCGTCGCGAGGGTACTGATCTGTCTCTGAAGAGTGCTCGTCGCTCTTTGGATTCCAAATGCAAACTGGACTCTCGTCCAGGTCAGCACGGTCGCACTTCTGGTGCCCGTACATCTGACTACGGTTTGCAGTTGCGTGAAAAGCAGAAACTGAAACGTATGTACGGCGTGCTGGAAAAACAGTTCCGTCGCTACTTTGCTGAAGCTGATCGCCGCCGTGGTAACACTGGTGAAACGCTGATTCAGTTGCTGGAATCCCGTCTGGACAACGTTGTATACCGTATGGGCTTCGGCTCCACACGTGCAGAAGCTCGTCAGTTGGTTACTCACCGTGCAATCGAAATCAACGGTCACACCGCTGATATCGCTTCCATGTTGGTTAAAGCTGGTGATGTAGTTTCTATCCGTGAAAAATCTCGTGCTCAAGGCCGTATCAAAGAATCTTTGGAACTGGCTGCTAGCATCGGTTTTCCACAGTGGGTTGAAGTTGATAGCAACAAACTGAGTGGTGTGTTCAAACAAGCTCCGGACCGCGCTGACGTGGCCCGTGACGTGAACGAATCACTGGTTGTTGAGTTGTACTCCCGTTAATCAGCTACATTACGTATCTGATTTAAGCACCCATTATTGGTTCCGTACTGATAATGGGTGTTGCTGGTTTTTAGAGCTGGAATTTCCAGCGTTTTCCCATCAGCCTTATCGGTGTAACGAGCCGAGGGTATTGAAAAGGAATCTACATGTCTCAAGCTTTTTTGAAGCCTCGTTCCATTGAAGTTGAAGCAGTTAGTAAAAATCACGCTCGCGTGATTATGGAGCCTTTCGAGCGCGGCTACGGCCACACTCTGGGTAACGCACTGCGTCGCATCCTGTTGTCCTCCATGACTGGTTTTGCACCTACAGAAGTGCAAATCACAGGCGTGGTACATGAATACTCCACACTGCCAGGCGTACAAGAAGATGTCGTAGACATCATGCTGAACCTGAAAGGTATTGTGTTCAAACTGCACGGTCGCGAAGAAGTGACAC
>SRSN01000074.1 GCA_004791645.1 Alcaligenaceae bacterium 429 | reverse complement strand
AAAAAGTATTTTTTGTATGTGGGAAGAAAAGCTCGTGATTATTCTATAAAAGCCAAAAGCTAGGGTTTTACCTAGCAATCTTCGCTAGAACAGGGAAATTATTTTTGATAGTCTGCAACAAAAAAAATTACATACAAAAAGATTTTTCGTTGATGAAATTACTATGCCCATAGCGTTTCGTCAATGCACGCTACAGAGCATCGTAGGGTGCAGAAAACTGAAGTAATACCTCTAACGGACTGTGGAGAAGACAATGTTGAAAAAAGTATGTGTGGCTCTGGGTATATCGTTGATGATTGGCTTGACTGGGGCAGCCGCTCACGCACAAGACGATCAAAGCCTGCAGCGTATTAAAGACCGAGGCACGATCAAAATTGGTTTGATGTTGGACTTCCCTCCCTATGCCAGTTCCGGTCCAGGCAATAAACCAGATGGCTACGATGCTGAAGTGGCACAGATGCTGGCCGATTATCTGGGGGTAAAAGTAGAGCCAGTCATCACGACTGGGCCTAACCGCATTCCTTATCTGTTAACTGACAAAGCTGATGTATTGGTGGCATCATTAGCGATTACGCCTGAGCGTCAGGAGCAAGTGCAATTTTCTAATCCGTACTCTGCCGCCAGCATGGTGTTGTTAGGGCCAGCGGATATTGTGGTGGACAGCCCCGCCGATTTCACTAAATATAAAATCGGGGTACCACGTGCGAGTACTACGGACATTGGTGTGATGAAAATTGCTCCTGAAGGTACCGATATCCGTCGTTTCGATGATGATGCCTCAGCCTTGCAAGCTATGATTGTGGGTCAAGTAGATCTAGCTGGTACATCCACAGTGATTGCCTCGGAAGTGCAGAAACGTCATCCCGGAAAATTCGAGATTCGTTATGTGATTAACGAGCAAGTCATGGGTATTACCATGCAAAAAGATCGTCCAGAACTGGAAGCCGCAGTGAATGCCTTCCTCAAAGAGAAATTGGCAGATGGCTCTTTGGATCAGGTGTTTGAGAAATGGTTGGGTACCCCCTTACCAGCATCTGTACACGCCGCTTCAAATTAATCAGTTGTTAAGCACCGGTGAGTAAGCGACTCGCTTGTTCACCGGCGTCTGGACGTCGCTATGAATTACGTTTTTCAGTTTGATCCAGTGCTGGAAGCGTGGCCGCTGCTGCTTAAAGGCACTTGGGTCACGATTCAGTTATCGGCACTATCTATGTTTTTTGGGCTGATTGTTGCGGTAATTTGCGCCAGCATCAAAATCAACGGTAATGCGTTTCTGCGGTTTTTAGTGAATGCCTATATTGAGGTCATTCGTAATACGCCCTTTATCATCCAGCTGTTTGTGTTTTTCTTTGCGTTGCCATCTATTGGCGTGAAGTGGAGTGCTCACACAGCAGCGTTAGTGGCCATGACGGTGAATCTGGGGGCGTATGCCAGTGAGATTGTACGTGCCGGCATAGAGTCTATCCCCAAAGGACAGATAGAAGCCGGTCGTGCCTTAAGTTTGTCGGGTGTACAGGTGTTTTTACACATTATCCTGCGGCCTGCCTTAAAAGCGATTTACCCAGCGTTGACCAGTCAGTTTATTTACCTGATGTTGGCCTCTAGCGTGGTATCGGTGATTTCTGCAGATGACCTTACCTCTGTAGCAACTGGGTTGCAGTCTCTCACCTTCCGCAGTTTCGAGATTTACATCACGGTGACGGTGATTTATTTGTTGCTGACGCTGTTGTTCTCAGCCATGTTTTCCGTCATCTACAAGTACCTGCTTGATTATCCGGACCGTAAATAATGCGTACATTTGGAATAGAAGATTTCTGGTTTATTGTCCAGGCCACGCAATGGACGATCTGGCTATCCCTCATCGCGTTTATCGGTGGTGGGATATTGGGGTTGGGTGTGGCGTTAGGCCGAGTATCGGCGCGTGGCTGGGTAAGCCAGTCTATGCGTGTGTTTATCGAATTCTTTAGGGGCACGCCACTGCTGTTGCAGTTGTTCTTGGTGTTTTTTGGCTTGCCTGTGATGGGGTTGGAAATCGGTGTGTGGTATGCCGCTGCGATTGCTTTGATCTTAAATAGTGCGGCGTTCTTGGCAGAAATTTGGCGCGGTTGCATTCAAGCTGTGCCACATGGGCAAAGCGAAGCTGCAGAAGCCTTGGGGTTGAGCTACACCCAGAAAATGATCGATGTGGTGTTGCCGCAAGCGTTGAAAATTGCCATCCCCCCTACGGTGGGCTATTTGGTGCAGATCATCAAGGCAACGTCGTTGACCGCGATTATTGGTTTTACCGAACTGACCCGTGCTGGGCAGATTGTGAATAACGCGACCTTCCAACCCATGATTGTTTTTGGTTTGGTGGCCCTGATTTACTTCATTATATGTTGGCCATTATCACTGTATGCCAGCCGTTTGGAGCGCAAATTAAAGGTCAGTTAAGTCGTGGGGCACGTCACTACACTGTGCGTAGTACCAATCATGAATATTGAGTAGAAGTGAGTCATGTCTAAACCTATTATTACCATGCGCAATGTCGACAAATGGTATGGCGAATACCATGCGTTGGTAGACATTAATCTGGAAGTTCAGCCGGGTGAAAAAATCGTTATCTGTGGGCCGTCAGGTTCTGGGAAATCCACGTTGATACGCTGTATTAATGCTTTGGAGCCTATTAAGTCAGGCGAGATTATGGTGGATGGTATGGTGCTGGATCAGAATCCAGCGCATGTGCAGGCCATTCGTCGCGAGGTGGGCATGGTGTTTCAGCAGTTCAACTTGTTTCCGCATAAAACTGTGCTGGAAAACTGTATGTTGGCACCTATGCGAGCACGAAAAATGTCCAAAGCGGATGCAGAGACCATTGCATTGAAATACTTAGATCGCGTGCGTATTAAGGCGCATGCGCACAAATATCCCAGCCAGCTATCGGGTGGTCAGCAGCAACGAGTGGCGATTGCCAGAGCGCTGTGTATGAGCCCCAAAGTCATGCTGTTTGATGAGCCTACTTCAGCACTAGACCCTGAAATGGTGAAAGAAGTGTTAGACACCATGATGGGGTTGGCTGAGGACGGCATGACCATGCTGTGCGTCACCCACGAAATGGGCTTTGCCCGCAGTGTGGCAGACAGGGTGATCTTTATGGCCGATGGCCAAATACTCGAAGAAGCTGAACCACAGCGCTTCTTTGATAACCCTCAGCACCCCAAAACCCAAACATTCCTAAGTCAGATTTTATAAAAGAGGGTGGTGGGCTGGTTTCGTTAATCACCTTGCTACAACTAGACCGGATCTTCTGTATGCTGGAGGATTCGGTCTAATTTTTTGTTTAACTGGCGCATGTGTTTGCGCAATTTTTTTTGTTCGCGGCGTATTTTTTTCAGTTTTTTGTGCAGTGCTGATTTTGTGACTTTAGGCTTGTCTTTAGCCTCAGGTAAGGCCAGCATCGTGCCCCGGCAAGTGGGGGCATTACACAAGCATCGGTACTGCTGCTTCAGTGTGGGCGTGATGTCGTCGTCAATAACAAGAGCGTAGTCATAAAGCAGCTCTTCGTCTTTGGCGATGTCCCGCAGGGCCACGATAAATACGCGGGTGCCCGCGCTGTTTTCATGGCCTTCGCAGTTGGGTGCGCAGGAGTGATTGATGAAACGCGACTCGTTACCGCCATCACCACCATCTATGATCTTGCCGCAAGATAGCGAGAAGAAGAAGGTGTGAAAGGGGTTGTTAGGGTCTGATGGCTCCATTTCATCAGCTTCTTGGTTGCTAATGTGCTTGCCTTCGTATTCAATGATGCTGGTGCCAGCAGGAATATCTCGTGCAGCAAAAACCCCCGTCCCGTGTAAGGAAGAGGGTTTTACATAGTGCCAAGGCTCAAGGATCGACATGATCATTCGTTGGAGGCCACTTTCTTAGCGGCTTTTTTAGCGACTTTCTTCGCTGCTTTTTTGGCTGCCTTCTTAGCGGCCTTTTTAGCAGAGGATTTTTTCGCAGCGGTTTTACCAGAACGAGGCTCAAATTCAAAGCTCACGGCACCTTTGGCGTCACGTGTAAGGAATGCTTTGAATTTACGGTTCGTTCGGTTGGACACAAAGCCATCCAGCAAATCAGTTTTGCCTTCAGTCAGCAGCTTGTGCATTTGTTCACGCGAGATCTCCTGCTGCAAAATGACTTTATTGCTGCGGAAATCACATGATTGTGCAGGGCCTACGGCTTTTTCACACACGAAGCGTATGCCATGCTCAAACACGTTAGCTTGGCATTTAGGGCAGGCGCCTACGGGTGTTTGGTCAGAGAAATCGACCTCTTCTTCGTCTTCCTCGTCGTTCTGGCCAAAGTCGAACTCTAGCTTGAACTCATCGGTGATGCGCAGAATGGCTGCAAAAGGGCGACCCATTTTGCTGATGAAGCCAGTCAACGGGCCAATTTCACGTTTTTGCAGCAGTTCTTCTACTTCAGGCAACTCAAAGGTGCGCCCGCTAGGGTGTTTGCCGAATGAGAAATCACAACTGGTGCAGGCAAAGCGACGGTAGTTTTCTTTGACTACGCTGCCACATTTAGGGCAGGGAGTTTGCAGGGTAGCGTAATCACCCGGCACCGTATCGCGTTCGTATTCTTTGGCGCGTTTCACGATGATTTGTGTCATCTGCGCGATTTTGGTCATGAACGCTTCGGGGCCTTCTTGGCCTTGTTCTATTTGCTTGAGGCGGAATTCCCACTCACCTGTCAGTTCAGGTGAAGTTAATTCGCTGACATCCAAGCCGGACAACAGCGTCATCAACTGACGGGCTTTGGCGCTAGGCACCAACTCGCGGCCTTCACGGCGCAAGTAGCCTTCGTTCAGTAGACCCTCAATAATAGAGGCGCGGGTGGCAGGCGTACCCAGACCACGCTCGGACATGGCATCACGTAGGGATTCGTCGTCAATCAGCTTGCCTGCGCCTTCCATGGCGGACAGCAAGGTAGCCTCAGTAAAGCGTGCTGGTGGTTTAGTGGCTAAACCGCGGGCTTCAATGTCTTCAGTAAGCACTTCTTCGTTAGGTTGAACGGCAACCAAGTTGTCGTCTTCGCCTTGTGCTTCACGGCCGTAAATTGCCAACCAACCGGGGTTGATTAGTACTTTACCTTCGGTCTTGAAGTGGTTGCCAGAGACTTTAGTAATACGTGTGGTGACACGGAACTCTGCTGCTGGGAAGAAAATCGCCAAGAAGCGTCGTGTGACCAGTTCGTAGATTTTGAACTCGGCATCGCTGAGCTCACGTGGTACTTGTAGTGTAGGAATGATCGCAAAGTGATCAGAAACCTTTTTGTTGTCAAACACACGGCGGCTAGGTTTCACCCACTGCTGCTCTACCACTTGGCGCGCAAAAGGCTGTACCGAAGCACTAGCTGAGCTTTGTGAGTCAGCTAAAGCACGCATGGTGTCTTTAACGGTGGCTACGTAGTCTTCAGGCAGATAGCGTGAGTCAGTACGTGGGTAGGTAAGCGCTTTATGGCGTTCGTACAGTGTTTGTGCCAGTGCTAGCGTGGTTTTTGCCGAGAAACCAAAACGGGAGTTGGCCTCACGTTGCAGTGTGGTCAAGTCAAACAGGGCAGGTGATTGCTGAGTAGAAGGTTTGGACTCTTCACTCACAATGCCAGGTTTGCCGTCGCAGGCCACCACAATGGTTTTGGCGGCCGTTTCAGACCAGAGGCGTGAGTCACGTTTCTCTGGGTCTTTTTCGTCTTTCTTAAATTCGGGGTCAAACCATCTGCCGTTATACAGGCCAGCACCTGCCACAAAGGTGGCGTGTACTTCCCAGTAGTCACGGGACACGAATTTGCGAATGGCCTCTTCACGAGCATGCACGATAGCCAACGTAGGGGTTTGCACACGGCCTACAGGTGTTTTGAAGAAGCCACCGTCTTTGCTATTGAACGCCGTCATAGCACGTGTGCCATTGATACCTACTAGCCAGTCTGCCTCGGCACGGGCACGAGCAGCGGCTTCCAGCGGTTTCATTTCGTCGTCGTCACGCAGATTCTCGAAGGCTTCGCGGATGGCGGCCTGAGTCATGGAACGTAACCACAAACGCTGTATAGGCTTGTTTACTTTCGCGTATTGCACGATGTAGCGGAAGATCAGTTCACCCTCACGCCCCGCATCACAGGCGTTGATAATGCGGTCTACGTCTTTACGCTTCAGCAGTTTGACCAATAGTTTTAGTCGCTCTGCGGAACGCTTATCAGCCACATCCAGTTCAAACTTTTCAGGAATGACTGGCAGGTGAGTAAAACTCCATTTGCCACGTTTAGGATCGTTGGGAGCGACTAAGCCCAGCAAGTGACCAATACTGGATGACAGTACGTACTGTTCACTTTCGAAGTAGTCCCCTTCACGGGTAAAACCACCCAAGGCTCTGGAAATATCCAGGGCAACAGAGGGTTTTTCAGCAATGATGAGTGTTTTATTCATGTATTTCCAATGACAGCGGTCCCGCAGCAATAGCGCGGATATTACGGGTTGAACCCCGTATGCGCAAGTTCCAGCCACAAGGCCTTACCATTTTTGTATGCGCAACATTGTTTGCTACTGTACGATAGCAGAAAAAAATTATCCACACTCGGAACTATGTCTAACACTAAATCCCCAGTATCTGCCACATTCGGTATGCCTGTTTGGCCTAGGTTTTTATTGCGGGCCTCACTGGCGCTAGCCATCTTATTATTGTGTAGTGCATTGATCAGTGTGATTGCGGCGAACTGGTCTGAGCTGAGCAAAACCATACGTATTGCCTTGGTGCAGGGCGTTGTTGTGCTAACAGCTGGTCTAGCGTGGATATTACATAAGCGCGGTCACGGCTGGTGGCCTGAATATGCGCCTGTACCGTTACTGATGGGGCTATCTGCTGTAGCCGTAGGTGGGCTATGGGCATTGCTGGGGCAAATCTATCAAACGGGTGCTGATCCGTGGCAACTTTTTGCCGTGTGGGCTCTAACCATTACGCCGTGGCTAGTGGGGCTGCGCTCTATTATCTTGGCAGTACTGTGGATAGTGATTGTGAACGTAGCAGGTGTACTGCTAGGGTTTAACGCACTGAACATGTGGAGCCGGATGTATTGGTGGATAGATGGCCCCTTGGCGGTGACGCTGATCGTGGTTGTGCTTAATCTGTGTTTATTAGTGTTGTCTGAGGTGTGTCAGCATTATTTACGTGATCCGTTTAGGGTAGTGCCCCGTTTACTGGCAGCAGTAGCCAGTGTTGCACTGTTCTATTTGGTCATGGGCGGCCTAATGGAGTGGGAAGATGGCTTCTTACGCTATTGGTTAGGGGCATCAGTTGCGATGGCGGCAATGGCCTGGTACTACCGACAGCGTTGTCCTGATCAAGTCAGCCTGAGCTTTGTATACGGCGCTTTTTTGGCGGCGTTGATACCGTTCTTTATTCGTCTTGGTAGTGACGATATTGCGGCGTGGTTCATCTTTACGATTATAGAAATTAGCGTGGCTGTACTGCTGGCTAAAGACCTGTTGCTGCAGTGGCGTAAACATAACGTGAGTGTGGCCACCACACAGCAAGAAGACGAGGCTGCACCCACACATACTGATGCGGCGTCACCCCCTTGGTTCTTGCGTTTATTGCGTTTGGGTGCGGTATTGCTGGGCAGTGCCCTAATACTGGTGACATTAACGCTGCTTACCGACGCAGAAATCTTTAAACATTCCTTCTGGGTGATGCTGTGCTTTGTAGGCGGTGGCTTGTGGTTGTCGCGCCAAGCCGGTGAAGAAGGTTTGCAAGACATTCCAGCCCTATTGGTGATCGTTGGCCTCGTGTTCAGCGGTGTGGAATGGGTCATGCAGGTAGAACAAGAAAACACGATTTATCCTCTCCTGCAGGTGATTATGGGTGTGGTGCTATATGTGCTATCGCCCGTATGGCTAGTGAGGTTGCTGGCAGCAGGTTGGACCATCATCAGTGCATTCTTGTGGCTGAATTTCTATGGTCTGGTGAGTAACTACTACTATGAGTTCCCATGGCTAACACCGTCCATGCAATGGCAGGTATTTGCTGTCGTCGTGTTGAGTTTGTTGATTGGTCTAAGAGCCCATCAAACCCCCGATCGCTATCGTTACTGGGCACCTGCCATGTGGGCAGGGCTGGTAGCCAGTTTGGTGGGCATAGGGTTGATGCCGCCAGTGTTGATATTTGGCGAAACGTTATCTGAATGGGCACTAGGTTCGTGGATACCAAGCTGGTTGCTCTTCCCATTACCAGCTGTGGTGTTAGCGGTAGCGGTGCAGCGTCAGAAAGCGTGGTCTGTTGTCACGGCGGTAGGCGTGGCAGTGTGTGTGCTGTTGTCTATTACGTGGGCAGGCGCGCCGACTATTTCATTGACCTTGGCGTGGTTGCTGGCTGCCTATGCATGGCGTAGTCGCCTGTTGTTTGTCGTGATGCTGTTAGCGCTCTTTATTGCGCTAGGAAAACTGTATTACGATTTCAATATCAGCCTGAATCAAAAAGCGGTGTTACTGACGTGCAGTGCAGTGGTGCTGTTGGTGTATATGGTGGTGTTCCGTGGGGCAGTGAAGTCGCTAGCGGCTTTTAAAGACACAGACGCTACGGCTGCACCTATGCCTAAGGGCATGAAGTATTTGCGTCCGGGGCCTGTTATTTTGGCAGGGTTACTCTTGATACTAGGCTTGGCCAATTACAACATCTGGAACAAAGAGCGTATTTTGTCGGATGGCAAAGTAATCGTATTGGCGTTGGCACCTGTGGACCCACGGTCTTTGATGCAGGGCGATTACATGGCTCTGGACTTCCAAGTGACCCGAGAAGCAGATAGATTGAATCGTGGCATACAGCAGGGCGATATGGATGCCTACGAGCATGATGGTTCTACCGTCTGGGCATGGCTGGCACCACCGAAAACGGGCGAACTCGCGTGGGAATTGCAGGCGCTGCAAAGCTCGCGTGATGCAGATAAAGCCTATCAGCACCGTTATGTAGAGCTAGAAGACGGCAGCAATCAAAGTCAGGTGATAGACGTAGCCGTGCAGCCTGATTGGGTGCTATTACGCTTGGTGCGTAAGAATGGCCAATGGGCTCCCGGTACCGATGCCTGGTTCTTCAAAGAAGGCCAAGCCTCTGTATTTGAGCCTGCGAAGTTTGCTGAATTCCGCGTAGAAAATGGTATTCCACTGCTCAAACATATGTTGGATGAGCAGGGGAAAGTAGTAGCGGCTGAAGATTAGTGGTAGAGGCGGTCGCCGTCGTCGGTGACCAGCTCTTCAAAGATCAGATGCTCGACTTCGGCATCGTTGCTCCAGAGCACGATCAACGTGATGATTTTGATTTTTTCCAAGGCTATAGGTGATTCATCTATAGCCATGGCGCGCTCGATAATGATCTCGCGCAACGTAGGCGGCAACGCGCCGGATTGCTCTAAAAAGCTGATGAAGCCCAAGGCTTCCTGACCTAAAAACTCGTATTCCAAGTCAGTATAGACGCGCATGCTTTGTTGATGATGCAACGCCTGCAGTGGCTGGTGCTGAGCAGAAGACTCATGCAAACCGTGTAACCAGCTCAATGCATCGTTAATTTCATCGTCCTCAAACCCGATGGCAGCCAGCTTATGCGCGAGCACTTCAGCTTTAGGACAAGCCTGTGGGTTGTAATAGTTTTCAAACAGATAGACAAGAATATCGAACATAAAGCGTAGTGCCGTACAGAAATAGGAAGCGCTAAACAAAAGAAGCGTAAAACCTAGTAGCCACTTTACGCTGAATTTGGGGTGGGGGCAAATGGCATTAAGCGCGAAAAGTAGCGTTTAGCAGGCAGTACAGTTAGCTCTGGCCTCTGCATGTTGTTGTCTAGTGTGGTTAATCAGATAATCCAAGAAAACTAGGGAGCGCTGCGGTATGTGTTTACGGCTAGGCAATGCCGCGTACATATTGATGTAGCCTGTGCTCCAGGGGTGCAATACACGTACCAATTCGCCCCGATTTAAGTACGGAGCAGCCAACCCCAATACCACCGAAGTAATACCCACACCATTTAACGCTGCCCTGAGCAGGGTGTCGGTGTGATTAGCAATAATCACAGGATCTACGGCGATGCTCAGTTGTTCATCTGGCTGGTCAGGGTGTCGGAATGTCCAGTTGTCCAGACGCTCAGAGTCGCGCAAGCGTAAACAGCGGTGCTGGGATAATTCAGCCGGATGTTGGGGCAAGGGGTTACGGTCGGCATAGTCAGGCGAGGCCACCAAAATAACTTCGGATTCCACAATTTTTCGCGCCACGATGTTGGCGTTTTCTTGCACGCTGTTGCCCAACATGGTGATGTCAAAGTCTTCAATAGGCAGTGCGTATTCCGCGCCTACTTGAATCTCTATACGTATGTCGGGGTAGGCCAAACAGAAGTCACCCAAAATAGGGGCTACAACGTGATACGCCAAGGCAGGGGGAGCATAGATACGCAGCCTGCCCGCTAGTGCATTGGTGTGTGCGCTGACTTGGGCATCGGCTTCTTCAATGTCTTGCAGAATATGCTGTATACGGGCGAGATAGACCTCACCTGCATCGGTTAAATGAACGCGGCGGGTGGTGCGTTGGAATAATCGTGTTCCTAGATGGCTTTCTAAGTCAGCCACATGGCGGGTGACAGCCGAGGGGGACATATTGAGCGAGCGTGCTGCAGCAGCAAAACCACCCTCATTTGCCACGCGTTCGAACACGTGCATAGCGAGTAAACGGCTCATAATTTACCTGTAGCAAAAATTTATTATTTCGTTTTTGGCAATAGTGTATGTCTTTTTGTCTGGTTTATCTGTTTTTTCGGTTGACTTAAAGTGTAGCCATGGATGCAGCGATACAAAGTCAAAGAGCATTCATCCCGTGTGAAGTTCTAGACTACACGCAAGAAAGAATAGAGTGAAGTTCTGAGTTCAGTAGTGCCAAAAAAAGCATTGATGGATTCCGATAAACTTACTTTTTTGCACTTCATGCAGATTCTATAGTGATTCTTATTCTTAAAAAGAAAGAGCCCTATCGAGTGTTCTGGGATGTATCGCACAGAGTCCCTTAATTATTGGAAAGGAATCATTATTATGAAACGCACACTACCTGCTTTGAGTCTTGCTGTTGCTACACTGTTTGCTGGCCAAGCGATGGCTTTGAATGTGAATACCACCCCTACACGTGCTGAAGTACAAGCTGAATTGGCTCAAGCGATCAACGCTGGTGAGATGTTGTCTGGTGACTCCAGCCAAACACTGCGTGAGATGTACCCTGCTGTATACCCTTCACAGCCTGTAGCCGTGAAAACACGCGCTGAAGTACGTGCGGAGCTGGAACAGGCTGTACGCGAAGGCAATGTGGTGGTTGGTGAGTCTAGTGCTACGCTGAGTGAAATGTACCCTGCCTTGTATCCTGCTGCTCACCAAGATGTCGCTATGAAAACGCGTGCCCAAGTGCAGTCTGAGTTGGTTGAGGCCATCCGTACCGGTGATATGGTAGTGGGACAGTCTAGCCAACCCCTAAACCAGATGTACCCACAGCAATACCCCGCTAACTCCTAATCGTTAGTATGTGGTGCCAGACTATAGCGAGCCTTTAAGGCTCGCTTTTTTGCGTGGGTGGTTCTGGTCTGGACCATAGCCATAGCAGCACGCACAACATACAACTGATGGCGACTAGGCTAATCCAGAAATGTGGAGCCAGCCATAGCAATAACACGGCGCAAACGCTCATACTCACCAGTGCTGTCCACTTGGCTTGCCTATTGACCAGCCTGCCGTTTTGCCAGTTGTGTAAGGAAGGGCCGAAAATACGGTGATTCATCAACCATTGATGAAAACGTGGGGAACTACGTGCTGCCGCCCATGCCGAGATCAATACAAAAACCGTGGTTGGCATGCCTGGCAAAATGACCCCAATGATTGCTAAGGCAAAGCTGCATATCGCCAGAATGAACCAGCACACACGCAAAAAAGCGGATTGTGGACGCTGGTCAGAAGGCGGGGGCGCAGAGGGCTGAGTCATAAGTCGTCAGGTGATACGTGTACCACCGGGCAGGGTTCGTAAGAGGCGAGCCAATAACCACGACAGCATAAAAACGGCGAATGCCATCAATGGTGTCTGCCAGACTATACCGGTTTGTGCTTGGTATAAACCAGTTTGTTGTGCCAGATCTAAAAAGATAGGGTGTACGAGATAAATCCCAAAGGTGAAGGGAGCCAGCATGCGCAGTTGTGGCAGGCGGGGACGATCTAGTATGAGTTGAAATACGGCTAATGACATCACCGGTACGGTGAGGCTAAAAGTGTCGTAAAAGTAGGTGCTGAAATAGTCTTCTGAGGACAACAGCGTAGTGCCTACTACCGTGGCTGCAATGCTGGCAGCCAGTACCCAACCTGGGTAGGGAATCACCACACGACGCTCGAACATCATGCGCCCGGCTAAGAAGTAGCTAATATAGGGCAAAAACCAGAGTAGGAAAAAACCGTAGCTGTTGCCTTGGGTTTCTCTGTACAGGCTTTGCAACATAGCGAGCACCAGCATGAACAACAAAATATAGCGGCTTTGCCGTTGGGTGCAGTGTTGATATAGCAAGCGCAGGTAGGGGGCAAACAAATACAGCCCTACCAACATATATAAGTACCACAAGTGATAGTAGGGCTCGCCGCTGGTGGCCTTACGTAGCCATGCTTGGGCATCCATGGGCACACCTTGTTGGTGGTACATCCATGCACCCCAGAATAGATAGAACACCGACCAGAACAGCAGGGCTGGCAAAATACGGCGGCCTCGTTTCTTATAGAACTCACCAAAGCCTTCGCGTTTAGCGGGGTCTAACAACAGCACGCCACTCACCATCACAAAAATAGGCACGCACCAGCGGGTAGCGGCATCGTACACATTGGCCCAGAACCAATTTTGTGTACCGTAATCGGTGGTAGTGGTTAGGGGAACGGCTGCACAGTGCAAGAGCACGACGGCCAAGGCGGCCATCCAGCGAGCAGTATCCAGTTTGGCGTAGTCAGCGTTGGAATAGGTCATAACGGCTAGGTGCAAACTCCATACCCTTCACCTTAACAAAAAGGGTTGGACTACACAAAAGCCTGAAGGTTGCTGAATGTAGGACAGTAGTGCGTATTATCCGCACTACTGTCGGAGGATGACACTGCTATTAATGTGGCTGTTGCGTGTACCACCGTATGGCTGCATGGGTGAGAGCATCAATGGAATCGATAATAGGAATATCCCAAAAATTACGTACAGGGTGTGGCAAGGCTAAAGGTAGTTCCGTACAGCCTAAAATAATGGCTTGGGCACCACGAGAAAAAAGGGTGGTGACTCCCGGTGTGACGGCCCGTTGTGCAGCGTCTAGTTTTCCTTTTTTCGCAAACTCTATGGGTACAGAGCAGTATTTTTCTATTTCTTCGGCGTTAGGGGTGAGGCATTCATAGCCATGGGCATGTAAGCGATCTTGGTACAGCATGGATGCTAGAGTGGCTGATGTTGCCATCAATCCTATACGCCCAGAGCGTATTCCCTGATCTTGTAAGTTCTGAATAACGGCATCTACTATATGAATGATAGGTAACTGGGTATGAGCACACAGGGCATCAAACCATAAGTGAGCAGTATTGCAAGGGATGACTATGGTTTTGGCTCCAGCATGTTCTAGGTGGGTGATACCATTGAGCATCCATGGTAGAGGGTCAGGGCCTTGGTGTAGATAGGCAGCAGGTCTGCTAGGCGTACGGGGATCACTCCATAAAATGGATGGAATATGTTCTTGGTCGCTAGTGGCGGGGGTAAGTTGTGCTAAACGGGTCATCAAGGTAGCGCTTGCCAAAGGTCCCATGCCGCCGAGTATCCCCAAAAAGGGGCCTGTAAACGTATTAATCATGATGGCACTCGCCTAGTGAGGAAGTATTTTTGACAGGAACAGTTGAGTACGTTCAGTACGTGCGGGCAAGTTATCAAAAAATTCTGTTTTGCTGCAGTCTTCGACGATTTTCCCTGCATCCATAAAGATCACTCGATCAGCAACTTTTTTGGCAAAACCCATTTCGTGGGTGACTACCATCATGGTCATACCCTCTTTGGCCAGATCAATCATGACGTCTAGCACTTCATTGACCATTTCAGGGTCTAGAGCCGAGGTGGGCTCATCAAAGAGCATGGCAACAGGATCCATGGCGAGTGCTCTGGCAATAGCGACACGTTGCTGTTGCCCCCCGGAAAGTTGACCAGGGTATTTATTGCGGTGATTGAGCAGACCTACTCTATCCAGCAGTTTCTCAGCACGGCAGGCGGCTTCGCTTTCGCTACGTTTAAGGACTTTGACTTGTGCCAACATCAGATTGTGTAACACGGTTAGATGAGGAAAAAGCTCAAAGCTTTGAAATACCATGCCTATACGAGCACGTAGTTTTACCATGTCAGTTTTAGGGGCGTTAACGGAAATGGTTTCAACTAGTACTTCGCCTTTTTGAAAGGGCTCCAGTCCATTAATGACTTTAATAAGCGTAGATTTACCAGAGCCGGATGGCCCGCAAATTACTACCACTTCACCATTGGTGACCGATGTGGAACATGAGTCCAATACTTGAGTATGGCCATACCATTTGCTGACAGCGTTCAGTTCAATCATGTTGTCTCCTGCAGTGTTATAGGTTTTATCTATCAAGCGCTGTACGTTGTTGTAGGTACCGTACACCCCGCGATGCGGTATAGCTGATGATGAAATACACCAGAGCGGCAAATAAATACATCTCCATAAGACGACCATCACGTTGAGCAACTTTAACGGCGGCACCAAGGAAGTCTGTGAGAGACAGCACATAAACCAGAGAGGTATCCTGAAATAGCACAATGGTTTGAGTTAATAAAATAGGGGTCATATTTCTAAAAGCTTGAGGCAATACAATATTGACCATTACTTGAAATTTATTTAGTCCTAGTGCTTTTCCTGCAGATGATTGTGAATCAGGAACGGAAAGAATACCGGCACGCATGATTTCACAATAATATGCCGCTTCAAATATAGTGAAAGTAATTAATGCAGAAGTGAAACCACCAACGGAAATTGGCCTGCTAGATCCAGTAAGCCATGCTCCTATATAAGGAACTAAAAAATAAAACCAAAAAAT
>SRSN01000073.1 GCA_004791645.1 Alcaligenaceae bacterium 429 | reverse complement strand
CTTTATAAAAGAAAAGGCTGCAGGCAACAGCCAGCAGCACGAATACCAGCAATGGCAGGTGTAATCGTTTCATGAGGAAATATCAGCAAAAGACTAAATTAGGAAGCACTGGGGCAGCGAGGCTCGTGCATAAAGCGCTTGCCAGAGTCTATGAGAATAGCGCCACGCATGTGATTGCGGCCTACCAGTAGTTGATAGGTGAGTTCCGAGCGATCAACTAGAGACACATCTTCTAGGCGCTCGTGGGTGCCAATACACAGTGGTAGCTGTATCACAGGCCGGTTTTGGTGATTGCCGTCGTGTCGAACAATGCGCACATTGCGTTTGACAGGATATTCCAGCGCAATACGTTTTTCTTTGTCTTTGGGATCTACGACGTCAAAGCGTACCCAGTCTTTGCCATCACGTTCGAATTTTTCTATATCTAAAGCGTTCAGCGAGGATGTGGTTGCACCGGAATCTAGTCTGGCGTCAAAAACAAGGTCTGTGCCCGCGATTTGTACTTTTTCTACGTAGCCTGCAACTTCTAGTGCTTGTGTAGAGGTGGCAGAACTCGTAGTGGAAAATAGGCCAGTCATTAGCGCACATACAGTGAAAAGATGCTTCAGTGTACGGTGTGTGGCGTGTGTACGTGTTGTGTGAATCAACACTACCTCCTGATTTTTTTCAGCAAGTGGTTGATTTTAACAGATGATTTTCTGTAAATCAGAATGCACATCGTCAAATATTGATACGTTTTGTTTCTCAGGCGAGGCGGGTCACTATGGTTTGTTTCACTCAGTAGTATGATTAAAGGCTTGAGGGCATGACTATATAAGGGGAACACAACCATGAATCAGCTAGACTTGATTGGCAAATTGGGGTTGCAGACTCCTATTATTCAAGCGCCGATGGCCGGTGTAGCCACACCGGAATTGGCGGCTGCCGTTAGCAATGCGGGTGGTTTGGGTTCTCTGGGCTTGGGGGCCAGCTCTATGGAGCAAGCGCGGGACATGATTAGTGCCACGCGAGCACTGACCGACAAGCCCTTTAACGTTAATGTGTTCTGCCACAAGTCGGCACAATTCGACACAGCACGCGAAGAAGCGTGGATTCGTTACTTTACGCCGCACTTTGTGCGTTTCGGCGCGACGCCTCCTACATCATTGTCTGAGATCTATACGTCCTTCTTAGACGATCAATCCATGCAGTTCTTAATACTGGCCCAGCAGCCTGCTGTGTTGAGTTTCCATTTTGGTATTCCCGATGATGCGTTTCTTACCGCTGTTAAAGCGGCAGGCATTATTACTATGGCATCAGCCACCAGTTTGCGTGAAGCCAAGCTACTGGAACAAGCGGGTATTGATGTGATTGTTGCGCAAGGTATAGAGGCGGGCGGGCACCGAGGTATCATGGATACCGATAGCCAGGATGAGCACTTAAGCACAGCTGTACTGACTCGTTTGCTGGTTAAAAAATGCCATGCCCCTATTGTGGCTGCTGGTGGCATCATGGATGGTCAAGGTGCGCGCGCTATGTTGGATTTGGGGGCGGTAGCAGCACAGATGGGTACGGCCTTTATTCTGTGTCCCGAGTCTTCGGCGAATACCAGTTACCGAGAAAATCTACGTAGCGAACGTGCGGCATCAACACGTCTAACCACTGTGATGTCAGGGCGTCCAGCCCGTGGCATGTTGAATGAGTTAATTCAATGGGGTGATGCTGAAGACGCACCAGCCGTACCGTCGTACCCCTTAACCTATGATTTGGCAAAACAGTTGAATGCGGCTGCTGTAGCAAAAGGCAATTATGAGTTTGCTGCGCAATGGGCAGGGCAGGGAGCACCGCTGGCACGTGAAATGCCAGCGGCTCAATTGCTGCGTACACTCGCCAAAGAAATGGCTTAAACCCGTCCTAAGCTTTCGCCAGGAATAATCACGGTTTTGATGGGGAGTTCAATAGGCGGCGTGTGTCCCGCTAACAGCTCCAGCATCAACAAGGCGGCTCGTGAACCAATTTCATCCGCAGGGATGCGTATGGTAGTGAGTTTGGGATGCACCATTGTTGCCTCTTCCATACCGTCAAAACCAACGATAGACAGATCTTCGGGTACGCGAATGCCCAGCATTTGGCACTCGTACAGTGCGCCTATGGCTTGCAAGTCAGTCCCGCAGAACAGTACGGTGGGCCGGTCTTCTAAAGCCCATAATTCGCGTAAACCTTGACGCCCACCCTTGTACGAAAAGGGCTGTATGGTCATCCATTTTTCTGGCACTTCTATGCCCGCGTGTGCGGCGGCAGTCAAAATGCCATTGCGACGACCACGAGATCGTTCGTTATTTTCGATGGGGCCACCACAGATAGCGATGCGTGTGTGGCCGTGTTTGAGCACGTATTGAGCCAACTCATAGGAAGCGTCGAAGTTGGATATGCCCACGCAGTAAGGGTAGTGGCTATCGTCCACCGACCACGTCAGCACATAGGGCATATTTAACTGCGATAGTATAGAAAACACTTCTTCGCTGTGATCCGTACCCACCATAATGATGCCGTCCACACCGCGTTCCAAGGTGGCTCGCACAATGGGTAGTTCGTCTTGAGTGTGATACTCGTGACTGGCAATCAGCAGTTGGTAACCCCTATCCCATAAGGCTTGCTGCATAGAATGGGTAGATTGCGCAAAGATGGGGTTATTCAGCGTAGGGTAGATTGCGGCAATGGTGTGCGTGCGCCTAGAGGCTAAGGCGCGGGCAGAACCATCACGTATATAACCTAGCTGTGAAACGGCTTGGTTTACTTTTTCTAAGGTGGTGGGTTTGACTTGCTCAGGTACAGAAAGAGCACGCGAAGCACTGCCTAGCGAGACGCCTGCCAGCTTGGCTACGTCAGCCAGAGTAGGCTTTTTAGTACGGGAAAGTCTGTAGTTCTTATTCATTGACAAGGATTTTAGTGGTTGTAATAATGAGCAGCAAATGAATTGAAACGCTTCAAATTATAAATGAGCTAGTATCCATCTTAACTGCTCTTTTTTTATAGACACCATTTGAAGCGCTTCAAATAAGGAAACTAGTGATTTGTTTGGCGTAACGCCACAAGTTAGTGTTGATAAAGGAGACAGTATGCGTTTCAAGAAAGTAACTTCCTTGCTGGCAGGAACCGCCGCGGTGCTGGCTATGTCCTCTGCAGCAATGGCAGCAGAAGAAATTCGCATGGGTGCTTTGTATCCCTTCAGCGGAGCGTTGGCTCAGTTGGGTGATGAAAGCTATAGAGGCCTGGAATTGGCCGTCAACGAACGTAACGCGCAAGGCGGTGTACTGGGCAAGCAAATCAAATTGGTGAAAGCCGACGCGGTGGATGCAAACCAAGCCGTGGGTGAAGCTCGTCGTTTGACGTCCGTAGAAAACGTGGAAGGCGTTTTCGGTAGTTTCTCTTCTGCATTGTCCTACGCTGCGACACAGGTAACAGAACTGGCTGGTGTACCGTACTTTGAGTTGGGCGCGGTGTCTGACAGCGTGACTGACCGTGGTTACCAAAACATTTTCCGTAGTAACTCCACCGCTAGAGACTTTGCCTACGCGATGGTTGATGCGGTGCAAGACGTGATTGCTCCAGAGCTGGGTGTAGACCCTAAAAGCCTGAAAGTGGCGATCATTCACGAAGACGGTTTGTACGGTAAAACACTGGGCGGCTTCCAACAAGAACGCGCTAAAGAGTTGGGTTTGGACGTAGTAGAAGTGCTGCCTTACTCGGCTAAAGCGGTGGACTTGTCTGCGCTTATCCTGCGTTTGCGTGGTGCTCAAGCAGATGTAGTGCTGCAAACTTCGTACCAGAACGACACTATCTTGTTCTTCCGTCAGGCTAAATCTGCTGGCTACAAACCTAAAGCGGTATTGGGCGCAGGTGGTGGTTACTCGTTGACTGACACAGCTAAAGCATTGGGTGACACCATCGAAGGTGCGTTTGATGTGGACTTCCCTCAGTACAACACCAACGAAGCGGGTGCTCCTGGTTTGGGCGCTTTCGTAGAAGCCTACAAACAGCAGTACAACAGCGAGCCACGTTCCGGCCACAGCTTGGCTAACTACGTGGGTGCCGTTGCTTTCTTCGACATCATCGAACAAGCCGGTTCCATGGATGCAGACAAAATCCGTGAAGCGGTACTGGCATACAAAAAACCAGTAGGTTCTACCGCAACAGGTTGGGGCTTTGACTTTGCAGAAAACGGCCAGAACACAGCAGCGACAACGACGCTGATGCAATGGCAAGATGGCAAATTGTTAACCGTGTGGCCAGAAGCCGCCGCCGTAGCAAAACCCATTGTTAATAAGTAATGCATGAAACGTCTGCCCGGCTCACAAAGCCGGGCATGACGATGGAAGGAAGCTGCAATGGATATTTTTCTGCAACTGGTGATCAACGGCCTGCTATTGGGCGGCGCGTACGCGATTATCAGTATCGGCTTGACGCTGATCTTTGGTGTGATTCGAGTAGTGAACTTTGCCCACGGCGAGTTCTTGATGGTGGCTATGTATGCTGCCTATTTGTTCTCAACGCAATTGGGTTGGCACCCTTATGTGGCCGTAGTACCTATTGCGATCTTATTGTTTGGCCTAGGCGCGTTAATGCAGCGTGCCATTATTCAACCTCTGCTTAGTGCAGATGGGCACATTCAGATTTTTGCGACCGTGGGTGTATCCACGGCATTGATGAACCTGGCATTGCTGGTGTTTGGCGCTGACGTATTGGCGATTCAAACCGACATAGGTACAGGCACGATCTTCCTGGGTGGATTCAGTATTGGCATAGGCCCGCTGATTACCTTGATTGTGGCGTTGTTATTGGTAGGGGGCATGCACTGGTTCCTGAAACATACCTACTTGGGTAGAGCGTTCAGAGCCGTAGCACAACACCAGTACGCGGCATCGTTAATGGGTGTGAACGTACCAGTAATTTACGTATTGGCGTTTGCCATTGGTTCAGCCTTTGTGGGGGTAGGTGGTGCGTTGCTGGCTCCGCAATACCCTGTGTTCCCCACCATTGGTAGTTACTTTGTACTGACCGCCTTCGTGATCGTAGTGCTGGGTGGTATGGGTAGCTTGACCGGGGCGTTGTTCGGCTCGTTACTGATTGGTTTGGTAGACAGCTTGGCTGGCTACTACGTTGCGCCGGACCTTAAAGAAGTGGTGTATTTCGCCATCTTTATTTTGATTCTGGTCTTCCGTCCTACTGGCCTGTTTGGGCTAGGACGAGGTTCTGAGTAAACCGGGCAAGAGAGGTTTTACGTGTTTCCTGATATTCGACAACCACGGGTTTATGTGGGCTTGCTCTGCCTTGCGCTGCTGCTCGTCATCCCGCTAATTATTCAGTCCCCCTTTGTGTACCACTTGTTTGTGCTGATTTGCGTCTATGGCGCATTGGCGACGGCATGGAACATCGTTGGGGGCTACGCAGGCCAATTGTCGCTGGGTCATGCTGTGTTCTACGGTGTGGGTAGTTATACCGCGACCTTGTTGGTGATTAACTTCGGCATTACCCCATGGTTAGGTATGTTTGTGGGTGCGGGTATTTCGGCATTGGTAGCCGTGATGATTGCGTACCCAACCTTCAGACTGCGTGGGCCATTCTTTGCCTTGGCGACCATCGCTGTATTGGAAGTGTTCAAGCTGTTGACCGTGCACCAATCCGACTGGACCGGTGGTGCAGCCGGTTTGAGCGTGCCACTGAACATCGGCCTTGAATGGATGATTTTCCGTCAGAAATGGGCGTACTTGTTGGTCGCGTTTGGCATGCTGGTAGTGGCCATCTGGGTGACGTGGTGGATTCGTCACTCTCGCTTGGGCTTCTACTTGGTGGCTGTGCGTGAGCGTGAATTTGCTGCACCTGCGGTAGGTATTAATACCATTAACGTCAAACTGAGTGCAGCGGTGATTTCTGCCATGCTGACCAGTATCGTGGGTTCATTCCACGCGATGTACCTGACCTTTATTGAGCCATCTGCGGCCTTCTCGCTAGAACTGTCTATTCAGATTGCGATGTTTGCCTTGATCGGTGGTTTGGGCAGTGTAGTGGGACCATTGGCCGGTACGATTTTGGTAGTGCCTATTGCTGAGTTGGCTCGTGGCTGGTTAGGTAGCTTCGGCAGTGGTATGCACGGCTTTATTTATGGTGTGGTGCTGGTGGTTGTGGTGTTGACCATGCCGCGCGGTATTGTGGGCCAATTCGGTAATTGGGCGTTGAAGTTTATCGACCGCTTACCTGGGCCTCGCAGCAAAGTAGTACCCGCTGCAGCCATGCCTGAGAAAAACTCCGCGCATAAAGGTGAGCCTATCCTCAAAGCTGAACACCTGAATAAACACTTCGGTGGGTTGCACGCAACCAATGACGTGTCGTTGACCTTGCACGAAGGTGAGATTCTGGGTGTGATTGGGCCTAACGGCGCAGGTAAAACTACGGTGTTTAACCAGCTGTCTGGTTTCATTATTCCTGACAACGGTACCGTTAGCGTACGTTTGGAAGATGGCACATGGGTACAACCTCGCACACCGCAAGACTTTGCTAAAGCGGGTGTGGGTCGTACGTTCCAGATTGCTCAGCCATTCTCTGGTTTGAGCGTATTGGAAAACATCATGCTGGGTGCATTCATGCACACCACCGATAAACGTGAAGCGGAAGCGATTGCTAGACAAGTAGCTGAGCTGACCGAACTCACCGCCAGCTTGGATTCCGAAGCACGCAGTTTGACTATTGGTGGCCTGAAACGACTGGAAGTAGCACGTGCCTTGGCAACTCGCCCACGTATTTTGCTGCTGGATGAAGTGATGGCAGGTTTGAACCCTACTGACGTGGAACGAGCCATCAACATGGTGCGTCGTATCCGTGATTCGGGCGTATCGGTTCTATTTATTGAGCACTTGATGCAAGCAACGATGGCACTGTCTGATCGCGTAGTGGTGATCAATGTGGGACAAGTGCTGACTGGTGGTGCACCAGAAGAAGTGGTCAACGACACGCGAGTGATTGAAGCGTATCTAGGCAAGGAGTATCTACGTGCTCAAAATTCATGATTTATATGCAGGCTATGGCAAGAGTGAAGTCTTGCAAGGCGTATCGCTAGAGGTACCAGAAGGCAAAATTGTCACGCTAATTGGTGCTAACGGTGCAGGTAAAACGACGACACTCAAAGCCTTATGCGGTCAGTTGAAATGTCGCGGCAGTATCTCGTTCCAGGGGCAAGAAACTAATGGTTTGGCCCCTCACGATATCGTGGATTTGGGTATCACCATGATTCCCGAAGGCCGCCAACTGTTTCCTTTCTTGTCGGTGAAAGACAACCTGTTGATGGGGGCGTATCGCAAGAAAGCGCGCCCTGTAGTGGCTGAGCGCTTGGAAGAAGTGCTAGAGCTGTTCCCTCGTGTACGTGAACGTTTGGATCAGTTTGCCGGTTCGCTGTCTGGCGGTGAACAACAGATGGTGGCGATTGCGCGCGGCATGATGGCATGCCCTAAATTGCTGCTGTTTGATGAGCCATCGTTGGGCTTGTCACCGCTGTTAGTAGAGCAAATGTTCGACGTGGTGCGTCGTGTTACCGAGCAGGGCATAACGGTGCTGCTGGTAGAGCAAAACGTTTTCCACACCTTGCGTTTAGCCGATTACGGTTACGTGCTGGAAAACGGCAGCATTGTGTTGTCAGGCACAGGGGAAGAGTTGTTGGGCAATCCCCATGTGCGTCGCGCCTATTTGGGGCATTGATAAAGCAGGAGCAGTTGATGAGAAGTATGCAAGTGTTGGAGTTTGGGCAACCACTAGTGCAAACCGAAAGCGCTGTGCCCGTACCCACAGGCAAAGAAATCTTGCTACGAGTCAAAGCGGCCGGTGTGTGTCACACCGACCTGCACCTCTGGCATGGTGGTTACGACTTAGGTCATGGCAAACGCTTGTCCATGGCTGAGCGTGGCGTGAAGTTACCGCTGACCATGGGCCACGAAAACGTGGGCATGGTGATTGCGGTAGGTGAAGAAGTACGTAACGTGAAGGTAGGCGATGTGCGCTTAGTCTACCCATGGAACGGTTGTGGCCATTGCGAAGTATGTTTGGCAGGTCAAGAAAACTACTGTCTTACACCTTGCACCGTAGGGATTAACCGTCCCGGTGGTTATTCTGACCATTTGGTGGTGCCTGATGAGCGTTATTTGGTTGACCTGAAAGGGGTGAGTGCCATTAAAGCAGCACCCTTGGCATGTTCTGGTTTGACGTGCTATTCAGCATTGCGCAAATTCAATCAAGCACGCTTGCAGCGTAATCACATGGTGATTATTGGTGCGGGTGGTTTGGGCTTGATGGCCTTGGCACTGTTGAAGGCTATGGGCGGTAAAGGCGCGGTAGTAGTTGAGCCTGATGCGACCCGACGCCAAGCGGCAGTGGATGCAGGCGCAGTAGCCGTGGTAGACCCGAACGCGGAAGATGCGGCACAGCAAATCCAAAAAGCAGTGGGTGGTGCGGTATACGACGTGTTGGATTTTGTGTCTAACCCGCAAACCACAGAGTTGGGCTTTAACGTGGTGACCAAAGGTGGCCACATGGTGCTGGTGGGCTTGTTCGGTGGTGCGGCTCCGTGGCCGTTGCCATTGATCGCCATGCGCGCTATTACCATTCAAGGCAGTTATGTAGGCTCGTTGGGTGAGCTGCAAGAACTGGTGGAATTGGTAGCTAAAGAAAACCTGTCGTTGATCCCCGTGACTACATGCTCACTGGATGCGTTGGGTCAGGCCTTGCAAGATTTAGAGCAAGGCAAAATTCTGGGTCGTATGGTGATGACACCTGAGGCCTAAGAAAGCCTAAGGGCTAAGGCGGCGAGGCTGTCTTAGCCCTTTTTCAAATACACGTGCAATCGCTGGGCAGCATTTTGTAAATGCGTTTCAGCTGCGGTAGCGGCGGCATCGGGGTCTTGTTCTTCAATCGCTTGCAAAATAGCCTGATGTTCCTGCTGCACCGTTTGGATCAGATTGTGGTGGTAGGTAGCGGTATGCTGCCGTGCCTGTCTAATGAAACGTCTGGCGTGCTGCTCTAGGTATTCATTAAGCTGAATGAAGTGGGGGTTGTGCGTAGCGTCCACGATGGCTTGGTGAAAGGCATAATCTTCTTCGTCACCCGGTAGGTCGCTCAAGATGGCGTACTCCATCGCGATTAAGGCACGCCGTATGCTTTTTAAGTCGTCAGGGGTACGTCGCATAGCGGCATAACGCGCGGCTGACCGTTCAAATACCTGAATCAACTCTAGCGTATGCGCTAGGCCTTCGGCATCGTGAAGTTCGGTATAAGGCAGTCTAAAGCTTTGTCTGCTGCCTCGTTCGCTCACAAACACCCCTTTGCCTTTGTGTGACACCACAAGGCCCTCAGACTTCAATTGCGACAAGCCTTCACGCACCACAGGGCGACTCACACCAAACTGCTCGCACAGTTGTTTTTCACTGGGTAGTTTGTCGCCAGGTACCAAAGATTGGTTGTTGATCTGCTCGGCAATCCACGTGACCAGCGGAGCGCTGAGTGACGGGCTGGCATCAGGAGTAGGTGATGTGTCCATAGTGTGGCGGTAAAGGTGGATGATGCAACGTTATTGTACAAGTCTGCTTTGTTTTTCTGGGCGTAAGGCGATGTACAGGCGGCGAAAAGTCAGTAGCGATTGACAAGCGTTTTTAGCCAAGCATAGAATACTTTATCCTGTCTGACAGGTTTTATATCCTATCAGTTAGGTTGGTTTGAATCAATGTGGATGAGAGTATGAGCAATCAAAATACAGTAGCGCAAACGGACTCAGCTTCGTGGGCACGTTACGCTGACCTGAAAGACAAGGTAGTTGTGATTACCGGCGGCGCAAGCGGCATAGGCTTTTCCATGGCCCAAGCCTTTGCTTATAACGGCGCTAAATTGGCATTGGTGGATATAGATGCCAATGCCTTGGCAAAAGCGCGCGATACGCTGTTGGGCGAGTATCCACAAATGGCTGTGGCCGTATACACCTGCGCGGTAAACGATCAAGCTGGCGTACAAGAGGTGTTTGCCCAAATCCAGCAAAGCTGGGGGCGAGTCGATGTACTGCTGAACAACGCGGGTATTTCCATGAATACTCCTACGTTGGAGTTGTCGGGTGACGATTGGCGTCGTGCGATGGACATCAACGTGAATGGCGTTTTCTATTGTGCTCAAGAAGCGGCGCGCTGCATGGTAGAACAAAAGCAGGGCGTAATTTTGAACATGTCGTCCATGTACGGTGTGGTGGCTGCTCCCCAACGTGCAGCGTATTGTGCGAGCAAAGCGGCCGTGGCTATGTTGACCAAAGTATTGGCCAACGAGTGGGGTGAGCACGGTTTGCGTGTGAATGCGATTGCACCCGGCTATGTACGTACAGCGTTGGTAGACGATTTGGTCGCACGCGGCAGAATGGATCTAGATGCATTAACTGCACGCACGCCTTCCCGTCGTTTGGGTACACCTGAAGAAATTGCGGCATTGGCTATTTTCATGGCCTCTGAACAAGCTGCTTTCATGAATGGTCATGTGGCTGTGGCAGATGGTGGTTGGTCAGCATACAGCTACATTTAATGAGCGATGCTCACGTAACGTACAGTGTGAAAGTTGCGTGGGCTTTGTACTATGTACGCTCAAAGCAGATCAGCGTATGATAAAGTTTTATTTTTTGAAGCGCTTCATCTACTGGGTTGAGGCTTTTGTTTTGCCAAAAATATGAAGCGCTTCAAATTTGAGGAGACAGACATGGACAAGAAAATGAAACGTGTAGAACACGGTGCTGGCGGTGATGTAGAGGTTCTGCATCTGGTGGATGCAGATATCCCAGTCGCTGGTGCGGGTGAAGTACTGATTAAAGTGGCCTACGCCGGTGTGAATCGCCCCGACGTATTACAGCGCAAAGGTTTATATCCACCACCAAAAGATGCATCGCCTTATTTGGGCTTGGAAGTATCGGGTGAAGTGGTTGCCTTGGGTGAGGGCGTGAGCCAATGGAAAGTGGGTGACAAAGTTTGTGCATTGGTGCCTGGTGCGGGTTACGCCGAATACTGCGTTACCGATGCGCGTCACTGTATGCCTGTGCCTGCTGGCTTGAGCATGTTGCAAGCTGCCGCATTGCCCGAAACCTATTTAACCGTATGGACCAACGTTTTTGAGCGTGGTGGGTTGAAAGCGGGTGAAACCTTCTTAGTACACGGTGGTTCCAGCGGCATTGGTTTGACGGCTATTCAATTGGCCAAAGCCTTTGGTGCGCGTGTATTCACGACGGTAGGGAATGCAGAAAAAGCA
This sequence comes from Alcaligenaceae bacterium 429, assembly GCA_004791645.1. GTDB lineage: Bacteria > Pseudomonadota > Gammaproteobacteria > Burkholderiales > Burkholderiaceae_B > Paenalcaligenes. Next base: position 4,000 of record SRSN01000073.1, on the reverse strand, counting down.
GAAGTATGTCGTGCACAAGGTGCAGACATTGCCATCAACTATCGCGACGAAGATTTCAGCCAAGTGGTGCAGCAACACACTGATGGTCAGGGTGTAGAGCTGATCCTAGACATGGTAGGTGGTGACTACATCACGAAAAACGTGGCGTCATTGGCCTTGGAAGGTCGCTTAGTGCAGATCGCTTTCTTGCAAAGTAGCCGTGTAGACATGGACTTGATGCCCATCATGCTGAAGCGTTTGACGGTTACCGGCTCTACATTACGCGCGCGCAGTAACGAACAGAAAGCCGCCTTGGTCAATAACTTAGTAAATGCGGTGTGGCCGTTGCTGGAAGCCGGGAAATGCTTGCCGGTCATTCATGCCGAGTACACGCTTAGCGAAGTACAAGCCGCACATCGCTTAATGGAAAGCAGCCAGCACATTGGCAAAATTATGATGAAAGTAGAGGAATAGACCATGCAGCATCAAGATAGAGTAGTAGTGGTCACAGGTGGTCTAGGCGGTATAGGCAGAGCCATTGCCGAGCGCTATGTGCAAGACGGCGCCAGTGTAGCGATTGTAGATATGGATGCAGCGCGTGGCGAAGCGTTGTGCGCTGAATGGAAAGCGGCTGGTCACAAGGTGGCTTTTGCTGCGGCAGACGTGGCGGATTATCAAGCCTGCGAGCGTGCAGCAGACCAACTGCAAAGCGTGCTGGGGCCTATTGATACCTTGGTGAATAACGCCGGAATTTCCCCTAAGCATGATGGCCACCCTATGGCTTTCTACAAGATGGACCCGGCTGAATGGAATCGCGTGATGAACGTGAATCTGAATAGTGCGTTTAATTGGTCCAGAATTCTGACTCCCGGCATGGTAGAGCGCAAATTTGGTCGCATAGTGTCTATGTCATCGGTAGCGGGTAAAGCCAATATTGTGGACATCGTGGCGGCTCACTACAGCACTACCAAAGCAGCATTAATAGGTTTCACACGCCACTTAGCAGGTGAGTTGGGCCCACACGGTATCACTGTGAATGCGTTGGCTCCAGGTCGTATCAATACCCCGTTGCTGAAAACAGTTGTGAGCAGTGCCAATGAAGAAGTGGTGCAGGAAACGCCGTTGCGCCGTTTAGGTGAACCCGTAGAAGTGGCGGATGCTTGCTTGTTTTTGACCTCGCCCAGCGCGGCGTTTATTACCGGGCAAGTGGTGGATGTGGCCGGTGGCTGGATGTTGACCTAAGGAGACCATGGTTATGCTGATTACAGGAAATACCCGTTTATTCGCCATCTTGGCTGACCCTATCGCCCAAGTACGCACACCAGAAGTGTTAAATGCGTACTTTGCTGAGCACCATGTAGATGGTGTGTTAGTGCCTATGCATGTGCCAGCAGACAAACTATCGATCACTCTGGATTCCATACGTGGTATGAAAAATATGGGTGGTTGCATCATTACTGTGCCCCATAAAAATGCGGTGGCTGAGTTGTGCGATGTATTAGGGCCTACCGCTAAAGCAACCGGTGCGGTGAACACTGTGCGACGCCTGCCTGATGGACGCTTGTACGGCGATATGTTTGATGGTGCAGGCTTTGTGAGTGGTTTGATTAGTCAAGGCCACGACCCCAAAGGTAAACGTGTGTTGCTGGTCGGCGCAGGTGGTGCATCAGGAGCGATTGCGTTTGCGTTGGTTCAAGCAGGAGTAGGCGAACTGGTGATTACCAATCGCACCTTAAGCAAGGCCGAAGAAATCGCCACTCGCATCAAGAGCATCGTGGCTGATGCCCCAGTGCGTGCGGGTGATAGCAATGCGCAAGGCTACGATATCGTGGTGAATGCCACCTCGCTGGGTATGCGCCCTGAGGATGCCTTGCCGCTGGATGTGAATACCATTGCTAGCAGTACGTTGGTCGCAGAAATTATCATGAAACCAGCGTTGACCCCTCTGTTAGACGCAGCACAGCAAAAGGGATGTACCGTGCACTTTGGTCGTCATATGTTGGATGAACAAGTGCGATTGATGGCAGAGTTTATGCTGGATACCGCCGATCATGTCTGATGCCAACCAAAGCTTCGATTATGTAGTGGTAGGGGGTGGTACAGCCGGATGTATTCTGGCTAACCGCCTAACAGCCAACGGACGCTATAGTGTGTTGCTGCTAGAAGCTGGCGGGCAAGGTAAAGGTTTTTGGATTCCTATACCTGCTGGGTTTAGCAAGCTGCTGACCAACCCTAAATTCAATTGGCGTTTTTCCACAGCCCCCGAAGAAAGCACCTTAAATCGAGTGATTGCCGTGCCACGTGGTAAAGGCTTGGGTGGATCAACGCTGATTAACGGCATGATTTATGTGCGTGGCCAAGCACAAGATTACGATCATTGGGCAGAGCTAGGCGCCTCGGGTTGGGACTTCCAATCCGTAGAGCCTTACTTTCGCAAGTTGGAAACCTACGCACAAGGTGGCGAAGGGCGCGGTACCGATGGCCCTATGCATATCTGTGAGGTCACCGAGCGCCATACCTTATCCACAGCCTTGCTGGATGCGGCCCAACAGGCAGGCCAGCCGTTAAATGCTGACTACAACAGTGGTGACCAAGAGGGGTTTGGTTATTACCAAGTGGCGCAACATAAAGGGCGTAGATGGAGTGTAGTGGATGGCTATTTAGCCCCCGCTCAGCAGCGCTCCGGTTTAACCGTGCGTACCGATACGCATGTGCTGAATCTAGAAATAGACGAGCAAAAACGTTGTACCGGTGTGCGCTACGTGCATAACGGACAGACAGTTACCGTGAAAGCCAAGGCGGAAGTCATTTTGGCCGCAGGTGCTGTGCAGACTCCACAAATCCTTGAGCTGTCGGGTATTGGTAAGCCTGATGTATTGCAGAAGATAGGTGTGCCTGTACGTCATGCGTTAGAAGGGGTTGGCGAGAACTACATCGATCACTTCTGCACGCGTATGAATTGGCGCGTGAAAGGAACCGACTCACTGAACGAGCTAACACGCGGTATGTCGTTAGTGTCAGCGGTGGGCCAGTACTTTACACGTCGTACCGGGATTCTGACTCTGGGTACAGGCTTGGTGTTTGGTTTTGTAAAAAGTCGCCCAGAACTGACCGCCCCTGACGTGCAGTACTTCTTTATGCACGCCAGTTATGCCAATGCAGCGGAACGTAAGCTCGATAAGCTGCCGGGTATGACGTTAGGTGTGGCACAGTTGCGGCCTAAATCGCAAGGCAGTATTCATGCGCAATCGTCCGATCCCTATATGCAACCTGCCATCAAACCTAACTTCTTAGCTGTTCAAGAAGACCAAGACAGTTTGATTGGGGGGATGCAAGTCGCCAGAAACATCATGGGGCAACCGGCAATGAGTCGCTATATAGAGCAGGAAATGGCTCCAGGTAGTGCGGTGCAAAGTCATGATCAGTGGTTGAAATTTGCTCGTGAAAACGGCCAAACCATTTATCACCCTATTGGTACATGCCGTATGGGGGCGGATGATAAAGCAGTCGTGGACCCAAGCCTGAAAGTACGTGGGCTGCAAGGGTTACGTATTGTGGATGCGTCTGTGATGCCTGCGATGGTCAGCGGTAATACGCAAGCGGCGGTGATGATGGTGGCTGAGAAAGGGGCGGATCTGATTTTGAAGGATGCGCGCTAACAGTTGTATTGGTTGTGTCACGATGAATGCCTCAGCAAGTGTTAGTGGTGCATGTTGAGGCATTCATCGCACATGCTGGGGGACTGCAGGAATACTTTTTGTGATTTGAGACACCAAATCAAAAAAGTTTCCTCTCCGTCCCCCGGTTGTTTTGAATGTACGAGGTTTACAGCTCTTTCTTGAGTAATGATGGCTTTATGTTTGTGACGCTCTGCGTAGTGTCTATAGCTTGCTAAAGTGGCTGCAGGAATACTCTTTCATCCGCCCAAAATACTCATGAACCACAGCAGCAACCACTCCCAAACCATGGCAAGCGATGAAGGGAAAACGGAGGAAAGTATTTTTTTATTTGGTATACAAAT
>SRSN01000072.1 GCA_004791645.1 Alcaligenaceae bacterium 429 | reverse complement strand
GATTTATACATACGATATGTATGTTAATGCTAGTAGGAACTGGAGAATCAGGAGAATGTCGGTGTACACACAGTACAAAACACTACTCAATAGCCCCGAAGTGAGGGCGTTTGTATGGGCCGGGTTAGTGGCCCGTTTAGCCTTGCCCATGATGGGTATAGGCATCATCACCTTGCTAGTGCAGTGGCGAGATAGTTATGCGTTGGCGGGTGCTGTCTCTGCGACCTTTGTACTGGCTTATGCGATGTTATCGCCACAGACTTCGCGTTGGGTAGATAGCAAAGGGCAGGGTTATGTATTGCCACGTATTACGGCTTTATGTGTGAGCGGTGGCGTGGTGCTGGTAGCAGGTACATGGTGGCCCTTGCACGATAGCGTGTTGTTTGTAGGGGCAGTGCTACTGGGATTCATGCCTAGCGTATCTGCCTTAATACGTGCCAGATGGACGGCACGCTTAGCAGGGCAATCCTCCTTGCAAACGGCTTACTCATTGGAAACAGTGTTGGATGAGTTGAGCTTTATTGTGGGGCCACCGCTGTCGGTGGGGCTGAGTGTTTTGCTGTTTGCACAAGCTGGGGTGTTGTTGGCGTTGCTGATGCTGATATTGGGTGCAACAGCGCTGATACGACAGCAGGCTACAGAGCCTAAGGTAGTGGTGTTGAATAACATCGCAAGACGATCTCTGTTGTTATCCACACCTGTTGTGCCGCTATTAACGCTGCTGATGGTAGCGATGGGGGTAATGGTGGGGACAGTAGATATTTTGAGTGTGGCCTTTGCCGAACAACAAGGTCAACCTGCCGCAGCCAGCGTGGTGTTGTCTGCCTATGCAGTGGGTTCGTGTGTGGCGGGTTTGGTGTTTGGGGCACGGTCCTTTGCTACACCTTTGTCTACGCAGTTGGCGTGGGGTGGCATAGCCATTGCAGCGAGTACTTTGCCCTTTTTATGGGTAGACAGCGTGTTGGGGTTAAGCGCGACAGTCATGGTGGCAGGGCTGTGTTTTGCTCCCACTATGATTGTGGCAATGTCGTTAGTGGAGCGTAGCTTAACTGCCTCGCAAATTACCGAAGGCATGACATGGCTATTGGCTGGGCTTAACAGTGGTGTAGCACTAGGGGCAAGCTGGTCGGGGCGTTTAGTTGATGAGGCCGGTGCCAGTGCTGGTATTGCTGTGTTGTGGTGGGCAGGGGCAGCAGTGCTGATAATGGCTGTGACGGGAACAGTACAACTGCGTAAACAATCTAGTGTGGCATGTTAAAAAAATACCCCCAGTCTACGGCGTGGCAGACTGGGGGTATGGATATGTCAGGTCATTATGGGTTGCTAGCGACCTGAGCTTCTTCTTGATCATTAGTCTGCGTCGCATCCACTGTGGGGGCGGAGCTAGGAGCAACAGCATGATCTGCTACCACGGGTTTGCTGGCTGCTGGCTCTACAGCGTTGGTTGTAGACTGCTTTTCAGTGGCAGTGGTAGCAGTAGCAGTAGCAGTAGCAGGCTCGGTGCGACTTGCTACAAGGTCATCACTAGCTGCTACAGGCTCTTCACTAGCTGCTACAGGCTCTTCACTAGTTACTACAGGCTCTTCACTAGTTACTACAGGCTCCCTACTGGCCGTGGCAGGTTCGACGCTGTTCGCTATGTGGGCTTCTCCTGCTGTTGTAGGTTCAGTAGTACTGGCTGTTTGCAAGTCATTGGCTACTGTAGCTTGAGCACTGCTCGCTACAGGTGGTTCTGTGCTTACAGTCGCTGGCTCGGCAGCACTGGAGGTGTGTGACTCGCTGGCAGCGGGGGCTGCATCAATGGCTGGCTGCGGATCACTGGCTGCTTTGGCATCACTTTGTGGTGCGGTGCTTTCTACTGATTGAGGTAGATCCTCTGGCGCTTCAGTTGGAGCAATAGCAGTAGGTGCTGTATCGCTCGTAGCTTGTTGCTTACTTTGATCCGCCGCAATAGCAATGCTGAGTTTTTTAGGATCTAGATACTTTCTCAGCGTGTCATTCACCTGTTTAGCATCCAGTTTTTTCAGCGCTTCATCAATTTCAGCAGACCATGCAAAGCTGCGGTTTTGATCCAAGTATCTAGACCATGTGTTGGCTAAGATAGCATCGCGGCTGCGTGATAGCTCACGGTATTTCAGCATGGCATCTACCGCTTGCGTTACTTCTTCCTCGGTAAAGCCATCTTGCAGAACTTTTTGGATTTCTTCCTGAATGGCGGCGGCGACTTTGCCAGAGTTCTCAGGTGCATGTATGGCGTAGAAAATCCAATTAGCATTAGGCTCGTAGGATGAGGTATTCAACATGCTACGCACATCGTAAGACAAGCCATCTTGCACACGTACTCGGTTCCACAATCTGGAAGTCTCAGACTGCCCCAACATGTAATTGGCAAGGTACAGGGCAGGGAAATCTGCATCTGTGTCTTGCAATGGCATGTTTTGTTTGGCCATGTAGAATGCGTTGGCTTTGTCCGGGGTGTTAATCAAGAACTCTTCGGCTTCCACTTCGTGGTAGGGGTTCTCAGGGCGTACATAGGTTGGTGAGGCTTTCCACTGATTCAGTCCCTCTATCAGTGCTTGTTGAACTATTTCGGGGTTAAAACTACCCGCTGCACTGAAGCGTACATTACCAGTGCCGTAGAATTGGTCATAAAACTCCAACAGGTCTTTATGAGAGAGTGCTTTGGTTTCATCAAGACTTTCTTGCAGCGTAGGCACATAGCGAATATCGTCTTTGGGCCATGCGTTTTCATGCTGAGTCAGTGCCTGAGCGGCTAGCTCTGTAGGCTCTGTCATCGCATTTTGGTAGGCAGTGATGAGCTGGGTTTTGTATTTTTCCAGCTCGTCTGCCGGTAGACTGGCACTACGCAAAATCTCTAGCACTAGGTTGATGACAGCAGGCAGGTTTTCACCTAGCGTGGAGATGCTAACGTTAATGCCTGTGCTGTGGCCGCTAAAGCTTACATCGGCTTGCAGCTCAGTAAAACGGTCTGCTATTTCTTGGCGGCCGCGTTGCTGTGTACCAAAGCGAAGCAAGCTGGCTACGGTAGAGCCTATAGCACGCTTACCTTTTAGGCTTTCGGCATCACCAAACTGCAGGCTTAATACAGCCTCAACGCGATCACCACGAGTTGCTTTGGGCAGCAAGGCTAGCTCAACGGTGCCTAAGCCTTCGTTCAGCGTGAGCACAGGGCGTTGAGTTTGTGCGTCGATATTGGCTGGTGATATGTCAAAGCTGGCCGTTTCTTGTACCAGTTCTTTGCCTTTGTAATCGCTCACCAAAGACTCAATATCTACGACCTCGGCTTTGGGGGCGCGTTTGGGTGCTTCGGTAGGAATGTATTGGCCGTTAGTACGGTTATCCGCCACAAGCCAACGCTCAATAGCAGTTTGTACATCTGCTGTTTTCAGTTGCTCTACGCGATCACGGCTAATGAAGAACAGTCTCCAGTCGCCAATGGCGGCATTTTCTGACAAGGCAGAAGCCAATTGTGCAGGGTCTGCATAGACGCTAGACCAACCATTCAGCCATTGGTTACGGATACGGTTTACTTCTTCATCGGTGAATGGCTGCTCGTGCACGTTGGCGACGGTTTGATTCAAGACTTGCAGAGCTTGCTCTTGGTTCATTTCGCCTTGCAGTTCAGCCGCAAACAAGGCGTAACCAGGGTCATGCATACCTGCTGTAAAACCAAACACACTGGTGGCTAAATTCTGATCTACCATCGCTTTGTACAAGCGGCCTGATGGCGTGTCACCCAAGATGCCTACGCCTATACTGACAGGGATGTACTCTGGATCAGCCTCTGCTGGAATGTGGTACAGAGCCGCTACAATGGGCGAGCCACCTTGACGACGCAAGGAAACCGAGCGTGTGCCATCTTGCACAGGCTCTACGGTGTATTCCGGTGGTAGTTGGCGAGTAGGTTTGGGAATAGCCCCAAAGCTTTCGGCAATTTGCGCCAGCGTTTGATCGGTATCGAATTTACCGCTTACGATCAAAATGGCGTTATCGGGTTGATAGTATTCTTTGTAGAAAGCCTTAAGTTGGACCACGTCCACGTTTTCCACATCAGAGCGTGCGCCAATGGTCGACTTACCGTAGTTATGCCATTGGAAGGCAGCGGCTTGCATTTGCTGCATCAGAATACGGAATGGGCTGTTTTCACCGCGTTCCATTTCATTGCGCACCACCGTCATTTCGGCATCTAGATCGCTTCTGGAAATGGTGGCATTCACCATCACATCTGCTTGCCATTCCAAATACCATTTCAAGGTATCGTCGTTAGCGGCGAAGCTCGCGTAATAGTTGGTTCTATCACCCGAAGTGGTACCGTTTGCTGCCAAACCGCGTTTGGAGAATTCTGCTAAAGCATTAGGCAAGGTAGGGGTGCCGCGAAATAGCATGTGTTCCAACAAGTGGGCCATCCCCGTTTGACCATAGTTTTCCTGGCGAGAGCCTACCAAATAGGTCATGTTGACCGTGATATTTGGTCTGGAGGTGTCGGCAGCCAATAGTACGCGTAGACCATTTTCTAATCGGTATTCGGTAACGCCTTCTACACTGGCTCCTTGGACTACACCTTCTGGTAGGGCATAAACGCTGACTGGCATCAGGCTAAACAGCGCTAGCCCAAGTCCGGCAGTTATGCGTGAAACTCGGATGGACAGCATGTGTGGATTCCCTTGTTGAACATGAATGGCAACAGAATGCTCGTTAAGCTAAGGCCTCTACTGTACAGGGAGATACTAGAATACGAAACAGTCGTAATCGTGAGAAAACGCAACCAAAATCCCTGCACCGTGTAGAGCAGTGATGTTGGGCGGCATTCTAAGATGTTAGCGAAAGTTAATCTTACCGAGCGAGGTTCTGCATGGCGCTTTCTAAACCTTGCAAGCTAAGGTCGTACATGCGTCCACCCATAAGTTTCTGAATAGTCAGTATGGATTGGTGATACGACCAGTAACGCTGTGGTTCTGGGTTTAGCCACGCGGCATGAGGCCATTGATCCAGTAAACGCTGAATCCAGACTGCGCCACTTTCGTCGTTGTAATGCTCTACGCTACCACCCGGCATCATGATTTCATACGGGCTCATGGTGGCATCCCCTACGAAAATCAGTGTCCAGTCGTCGCCGTAGCGATGCAGTATATCCATAGTAGGAATACGCTCTTGGTGGCGACGGTGGTTCTGTGTCCACAGCCCTTCATAGGGGCAGTTATGGAAGTAGTAAGCATGCAGGTGTTTGAACTCGCTGCGAGCTGCAGAAAACAATTCCTGCACAAGAGCAATGTGGTCATCCATGCTGCCGCCCACGTCTAATAGCATCAGCACTTTGACGGCATTATGACGCTCGGCCCGCATTTGAATATCAAGCAGGCCGGCATTGTGAGCTGTCTGGCGTATGGTGTTTTCCAGATCTAGCTCGTTTTGTTGGCCGTCACGGGCAAACCTACGCAAGCGGCGTAGTGCCATTTTAAAGTTACGCGTACCTAATTCTTGCTGGTCATCGTAGTCTTTAAACTCACGCTGTTCCCAGACTTTAATGGCGGTTCTATGACCTGCCGATGGGCCACCTACGCGTATGCCTTCAGGGTGATAGCCACCATGACCAAAGGGCGAGCTGCCTCCTGTGCCAATCCATTTGTTGCCGCCGGCATGTCGCTCGGTTTGTTCAGCTAAGCGCTCTTTGAACAGCTCCATCAGCTTGTCCCAGCCGTGCTTCTGTATCGCCGCACGATCTTCTGCGCTCAGATGCCGCTCAAAGTTTTTAATCAGCCAATCAAGAGGGATTTGGCTGGCGTCTGGGTCAGCCTCTAACTTCATCTGATGCTGTTCGTAAAACTGCGCGAACGCTCTGTCGTATTTGTCGTAGAGGCTTTCGTCTTTAATCAGAATCAGCCGTGCCAAGCGGTAAAAATCTTCCACACGAGTGGGCATTACCGGTTGGCGCAACGCATCCAACAGCGTTAAGTATTCACTTAAGGATACCGGCAGTTGATGAGCGCGCAGATGATAAAAGAAGTCGATGAACATGGCAGCAGCTAAAGCCCACGCTGTGATCTTAGGATCGCAGCAGTCGTCCTAAGCGATTCAGCAGGGTGAGGTCTTGTTCGTTTTTCAGCAAAGCACCCGCCATCATCACTGCATGTTGGCCTGGCTGCTGGGCAGCGGCTTGCAGTTGTTCAGGGGTGATACCTTCGTGCAGCAGCAGATTGATCCAATCTAGAAACTCAGAAGTAGAGGGTTTCTTTTTCAAGCCGGGGGTGTCGCGCAAGGCAAAGAACACATCCATGGCTTGATTCAGCAGTTCGCTTTTTAGCTGTGGAAAGTGCAACTGCACAATTTGCTGCAAAGTGTCGCGATCAGGGAAGCGAATGTAGTGGAAGAAACAGCGGCGCAAGAACGCATCTGGCAGCTCTTTCTCGTTATTCGAGGTGATGATAATCAGGGGGCGATGGCGCGCTGTGACGGTTTGCTGTGTTTCGTACACATGAAAGCTCATCTGATCCAGTTCACGCAACAAGTCGTTGGGGAACTCGATGTCTGCTTTGTCTATTTCATCAATCAGCACCACCGTAGGCACATCGCTTTCAAAGGCTTGCCACAACACACCTTTCACAATGTAGTGCGCAATGTCATGCACACGAGGGTCGCCCAACTGCGAGTCACGTAAACGCGATACCGCATCGTATTCGTACAAGCCTTGTTGCGCTTTGGTGGACGACTTAATGTGCCATTGCAGCAGGGGGCGGCCCAGAGATTTGGCTACTTCTTCTGCCAAGTGTGTTTTGCCAGTGCCTGGCTCACCTTTAATCAGCAAAGGGCGTTGCAGCGCTAAGGCGGCATTCACCGCCATGCTGAGGTCATCGGTAGCAATATACTGATCGGTACTGGAAAAGCGGGCAGAAGTATCAGAAGCAGACATGGCAAACAAAAGAAAGGGTTAGCGGGTGCTATAACGGTTAATCAATTCAATATAGCGCTCGTTATCAAGCGGCTTATTCAAGCGCTGGGCTTCCCAGATGATTTCACCTAGGGCATCCATAATGCAGTGCACCGCTTCATGCGGGCTACGCTGCTGTAATAGACGATTGTAAGCGGCCTTGATGCCGGGGGGCTGATCAATGGATAGCTGCTCGTGTATGGCTAAGTGCATAGACAGGTGTAGGAAAGGGTTGGTTTGCCCTTCCTCTACGGTAAAGTCTGCTTGCACAGCATCAGGGTTACGTAGCAGGTCGTGGTATTCAGGGTGCTCTCGTACCCAGTCCACCGCAATGGTTTCGATGGGGGTGAGTACACCCTTCTGTTGGTCTTTTTGCCAGGCCTCGACAAAAAACTGTCGTACCTGTTCGCGGCTGGGGTTGAACATGCGTATCTAATCTCGTGCAGTATCGTATCTGGTATTATTTTACGCCATGAATTTTGTATTATTGCCCGGCTTCGGTTTGGGGGCTTTTCCACTACAACGTTTGATGGATGGTTTGCAGACAAAGGGGCACAGTGTTTCTCTTGTAGACCTCCCACAAGACCCGTCGTGGCAGTCCTATCTTTCTACATTAACACCTCCGCAAACGCCCAGTGTGTTAGTGGGCTGGTCGCTAGGCGGCCAAGTGGCGACGTTGTTAGCCCAAGAGTGGGGCTGTGCCTTGGTAACGCTGGCATCCAATCCGCGTTTTTGTGCAACTGACGATTGGCCATGTGCCATGCCAGTAGACGACTTTCGTGCCTTTGAGCAGCGTTATATTGCGCAGCCTGATAAATCACGCCTGCGCTTTGCTGCCTTAGTGTGTCAGGGAGAGGTTCAGGCTAAAGATTATGTGGGGCAACTACGTAGCAGCTTTGAACATAGCGTAGATGTATCAGCAAGTGCCCAGCAGTTGCGTCTGTTGGCTGAACTGGACACGCGTTCAGTACTGGCGTCGTTGTCGGTTCCTCAGTATCATTTTTTTGCAGGGCAGGATGCATTAGTTCCTGCTGACGTTGCGCAGCACTTAGCGTTACCGTCTGCGTCATCACAGGTATTCCAATGGGCGGATGCCAGTCACTTTTTGCCTTACACGCATGCGCCACAACTGGTTGAAGCGCTGTGTGAGCTATTCCCCGGAGAGTAGACAGTGAGTCACCACACTATGAACGCAGATGCTTTTGATAGAGAGCATCTGTGGCATCCCTATACTTCAGCCGTGAATCCGTTGCCGGTCTATAAGGTTAGTCATGCGCAGGGTTCAACCATTGTGTTAGAGGATGGCACAGCCTTAATTGATGGTATGTCTTCGTGGTGGTGTGCCATTCATGGTTATAACCATCCCGTGTTGAATCAAGCGGCCAGCGATCAATTGCAGAAAATGTCGCATGTGATGTTTGGCGGTTTTACCCATGATCCAGCAATTGAGTTAGGTAAGCTTTTGCTGCAGATCGCACCACCTACAATGGACCGCATTTTTTACGCTGATTCAGGTTCTGTAGCAGTAGAAGTTGCTTTGAAAATGGCGGTGCAGTATTGGGCAGTACAGGGTAGAACACAAAAGCAAAATATTGCCACCATACGGCAGGGTTACCACGGCGATACGTGGAATGCCATGTCGGTGTGCGACCCCGTAACGGGTATGCACCAGATTTTCGGGACTAGCCTACCCACACGTTTGTTTGTGTCGGCTCCTGAGAGTGGTTTCTATGACGAATGGGATGACGCGGATATACACGAGTTGGAACAGCTATTTGCGACCAATCATCATGAGATGGCGGCCTTCATCATAGAGCCTATTGTGCAAGGCGCGGGCGGCATGCGTTTTTATCATCCCCAGTATTTGGTGGAGCTGAAACGCCTGTGCGAACAGTACGGTGTATTGCTGATTTTTGATGAGATCGCTACGGGCTTTGGCCGCACCGGGAAAATGTTTGCGTGGGAACACGCTAATGTGCAGCCAGACATCATGTGCATTGGTAAAGGCTTAACAGGCGGGTACATGACCTTATCGGCAGTACTGGCCACCGCCAAGGTTGCCGAAGTGTTGTCCAGTGGTTCGCCTGGCGTGTTTATGCATGGCCCCACCTTTATGGGGAATCCGTTGGCCTGTGCGGTGGCGCGTAGTTCTACGCAGTTACTGTTATCACAAGATTGGCAAGGTACTGTGCAGCATATTGAAGCTCAACTGAACCAACAGTTAGCACCCGCTAAATCGTGGTCGTGGGTACGTGATGTACGTGTGCTGGGAACAATAGGCGTGATCGAAATGCAAGAGCCTGTAGACATGGGCGCCTTGCAAAAAGAATTTGTAAAACGTGGCATTTGGGTACGACCTTTTGGGCGCTTGGTGTACATCATGCCGCCCTATGTGATTAGCGACGATGAGTTGCGCACGCTTACTACCGAACTGTTAGCCGTAGTACAGCAAATAGGGGGTGGGCAATGAGTTGGCAGCAGCACTTTGTCGCTGCACAAGAAAAACAGCGTGAACAAGGCACGCTACGTCAGTTAAATAGCTTTGAGCATCACGATACTCAACTGCGTAGACACGGGCAGCAGTGGTGCAACTTAGCGTCTAACGACTATTTGGGATTAGCGTCCGATCACAGCTTAAAGCAGCAGTTCTATGCGCAACTTAATGAGGTGGACTCGGCTTTGTCAGCATCGTCGTCGCGATTGCTAACGGGGTCATTCTCTACCCATGCAGCATTAGAGCAGACCTTAGCCACGGTGTTTGGGCGTGAGGCAGCATTGGTGTTTGGTAGCGGCTACCACATGAATCTGGGCATATTGTCGGCTATCACTGACAAGCAAACCTTGGTGTTGGCCGACAAGTTAGTGCACGCCAGCATGATTGATGGTTTGCGCTTAAGCCCTGCTAAGTTGCTGCGCTATAAACATAACGATTTGCAGCATCTAGAGCAGTTGCTAGAGGCCCATCACAACGACTATGCACGTGTGCTGATCGTGACAGAAAGCATTTTTAGTATGGATGGTGATCTGGCTGATTTGCCCGCGCTGGTACAGCTCAAGCAGCGTTATCCACACGTGGCCTTGTATGTGGATGAAGCGCATGCCGTAGGTGTTCGTGGTGAAACTGGATTAGGGTGTGCTGAAGAACAGCAGTGCGTGCAAGAAATTGATTTTCTGGTGGGCACGTTTGGCAAAGCGCTGCACTCGGTTGGTGGTTATGTATTGTGTTCGCAGGTAGTGCGTGATTTTCTCATCAACCACATGCGTCCCTTTATTTTCAGCACGGCGTTGCCACCCCTGAATATGGCGTGGACGCACTTTGTCTTGCAGCGCATGGCATCACTGCAAGACAGGCGCGACAGATTGAATCATCTTACTGTACGCCTGCGTGAGCGCGTGGCGCAGCAGTACGACCAGCATTTATCTGCCTCACATATTGTGCCGGTGGTGCTAGGCAGTAATGAGGCGGCTTTGGACAAAGCGCGCCAGTTGCAAGAGCAAGGTTTGTGGGTGATGGCGGTACGCCCACCTACTGTGCCGGTGAATCAAGCAAGGTTGCGCATTTCACTGACTGCCGATGTGCCCGATGCAGACTTTGAACGGCTGCTAGCATGCCTGTAATGGATAAAGCCCTAGTACGGCAGCGCTTTAGAAAAGCGGGGGCGCAGTACACGCAGCAAGCACAGGTACAGCAGCAGATGGCTAAACAACTGTGGCAGTACGCTGAACAGTTCGTACCAGCGCCTCAGCGTGTACTGGAAATTGGCTGTGGGCAAGGTGGGTTCACGCAGTATTTGCGTGGCTGGTCGCCGTTGCAGAAAATAGTGCTGAATGATTTGTATCTGCCTCGCGAGGCATTGCAGGCCTTGTTCCCTGATGAAGTAGAGGTGCAATACGTTGAGGGCGATATAGAAACCTTAGCGTTGCCCTCAGGAATAGATGCGGTAGTGTCTGCGGCCTCTATGCAGTGGTTGGTGGATGTGCCTCGCCTGTTGCAGCGTTTGCATGCGAGTTTGAACGCAGGTGGCCATGTAGTGTTGTCTACTTTTGGGCCAAAACAGTATCACGAAATACGGCAACTTACCGGACAAGGCTTGCAGTATTACAGCGCGCAGGCATGGCAACATTTATTGTCAGTTGAGTTTGATGTGCTGCTGGTGCAGCAAGAGCAACAGTGCTTGTGGTTCGATTCGCCGTGGGATGTGCTTAAGCATTTGCAGCAGACCGGCGTGACCGGAGCAGGGCAGTGGCAGTGGAACAAGACGCGTTTGCGAACATTTATGGCGCAGTATGTACAACAGTATGGGCGTGGCGAAGGCGATGATGCTGTGTCGCTTACCTATCACCCTATTTATTTGATTGCCAGGAAAAAACATGGCTAAGACCTATTTTGTAGGCGGCATAGATACCAACATTGGTAAAACCGTCACCACCGGCTATATCGCGGGGCAATGGCTGCGCGAAGGGCATAACGTCATTACCCAAAAATTGGTGCAAACGGGTAACCCGCATATTTCCGAAGATATTGTGCAGCACCGCAGTTTGATGGGTATGGGTCTGATTGAAGACGATTACCAAGGCTGGACTATGCCGCAGGTGTTTTCGTATCCAGCATCACCGCATTTGGCAGCACGGTTGGATGGCAAAGTGGTGGATGTGGATGCCATTGCTAAGGCTACCCATTATTTGGAACAACGTTACGACCGTGTGCTGGTGGAGGGTGCTGGTGGATTGTTAGTACCGCTTACGGATGATTTGCTGACGCTAGACTACGTACAGCAAAAACAGTGGCCCATTATTTTGGTGACCACAGGGCGTTTGGGTAGCATTAGCCATACGCTATTAAGCTTGCAGGCTATAGCGCAGCGCAAGCTACAGGTAGAGGCCGTTGCCTACAACCATATCCATGACCACGAAGACGAACGTATTGCCCAAGATACATTGCAGTACCTACGAAACTACGTACAGCAGCACCATCCTGAAGCCCGATTTCTTGAGGTTCCAGTGGTGGAGTTGTAGTGCTGTCCACTACAATGGCAGAGAGAATTTGATCCAAACGCATGTCTTTTTCATGTTTGGATCAGATTTGGGCTAAACTCTTATATAAGACTGGGGCGAGACGACCATCGGGTTTTTCACATTCGCCTGTTTTCTACTTTGGAGCACTCATGTCCTATCAGCACATCAAGGTCCCCTCAGAGGGACAGAAAATCACGGTTAATGCCGACTTTTCTCTCAACGTACCAGATCAGCCAATTATCCCTTTTATCGAAGGTGATGGTACTGGTGTAGATATTTCGCCCGTAATGATCAAGGTCGTTGATGCGGCTGTTGCTAAAGCATACGGTGGCAAACGCAAAATTCATTGGATGGAAGTGTATGCTGGTGAAAAATCCACACGCGTATACGGCCCTGATGTTTGGCTGCCAGAAGAAACAATGGAAGCCGTTAAAGACTACGTTGTTTCCATCAAAGGTCCTCTGACTACACCTGTTGGCGGTGGTATTCGTTCGTTGAACGTTGCACTGCGTCAGCAATTGGATCTGTACGTTTGTTTGCGCCCAGTACGCTACTTCACTGGCGTGCCTTCACCTGTGCGTGAACCAGAAAAAACCAACATGGTTATCTTCCGTGAGAACTCCGAAGATATCTACGCTGGTATCGAATTCGAAGCTGAATCCGCTAACGCCAAAAAACTGATTGCATTCTTGCAAAACGAATTGGGCGTGAACAAAATCCGTTTCCCTAATACTTCTGGTATTGGCGTGAAACCTGTGTCCAAAGAAGGTACACAGCGTTTGGTTCGCAAAGCTATTCAGTACGCTATCGACAACGATCGCTCCTCTGTGACTATTGTTCACAAAGGCAACATCATGAAGTTCACCGAAGGTGGCTTCCGTGATTGGGCTTACGAACTGGCACGTACCGAGTTCGGCGCTGAGTTGATCGACGGTGGTCCATGGTGCAAATTCAAGAATCCTAAAACAGGTAAAGAAATCATTGTTAAGGATTCCATCGCTGACGCATTCTTGCAGCAAATCTTGCTGCGTCCTGCCGAGTACGATGTTATTGCTACATTGAACTTGAACGGTGACTACGTTTCCGACGCTTTGGCTGCTCAAGTGGGTGGTATTGGTATTGCTCCAGGCGCTAACTTGTCTGACTCCGTTGCGATGTTCGAAGCTACACACGGTACAGCACCTAAGTACGCTGGCAAAGACTACGTGAACCCAGGTTCTGTAATCCTGTCTGCAGAAATGATGCTGCGTCACATGGGCTGGACAGAAGCTGCTGACCTGATCATTTCCAGCATGGAAAAATCCATCAACTCCAAAAAAGTAACTTACGACTTTGCTCGTTTGATGGAAGGCGCAACACAAGTTTCTTGCTCTGGCTTCGGCGAAGTCATGATCTCGAACATGTAATTCTGGTTGATTCCCTTTATAGGGATTCCTCAGAAGAAAAACCGGCACGCTTAGCGTGCCGGTTTTTTTATGCGTGTAGGCAAGTAACTTAGAACGACACCATATCCGCTGGATTAATCAGGCTTTGCACCGTTAAGGCGCCTTTGACTAAAGGAATCGCGACAGGCCCTATGTAATCGTTAAAAGGGATTTCATCGTGGGGGATGCGTGTCAGCATAGCGAAGTCATCATTACGTCCTGTGATGTCATCGCTAATGGATTTACCAATGCGAACGGTTTGTGCAACGCCGTGACCGCTCCAACCATGTACGGCATAGACGGGAGCTTTAGCAGTGCTTTTTCGACTGTCTACGGCACCATTTAAGGTGATATCGCTAATGCCACCCCAGGAGTATTCCAGTTCAGGCTTTTCCCATTGCGGGAATACCGTTTGAATACGTTCCAGCAAGTAGTTGTTCACATCGCGGGGCGACCATGAATTACCCGTACCTTGGCCACCAAATAGCAGGCGGTTATTACGTACGGCACGGTAGTAGTCAATTTGTAGCTGGGTGTCGTATACCGGTAAATCCCCCGGTAGCAACTGACTGATGTCCATAGGTAGGCTAGGAGTCACCGCTACGTAGGTATAGAAAGGAATGGTGGTGCCGCCGTTTTCTAAAAATTGCGGAGCAGCATAATGCACCCCTAACACGACAGCTTTACGCGCTTTGACAGCGCCGTGCTCTGTGACGACGCGTGTGCCATCAGCCTCTTCGATGATTTCAGTCACAGCGCTGTTTTCGTGGATCTTGCCACCGTTTTGTACTAGGCCATATACCATGCCACGTAGCAGGGCTAGGGGTTGTACTTGACCTCCAATAGTGTCTAGTGCTGCACCATGGTAAATGTCGGATTGCACATATTCTTTAAGTTCTTGTGGCCCCATGATTTTGACGGCTCTATCACCAAGTGCACGTCTAGCATCTGCGCTAGAAACTAAGGCTCCCATATGGCCGGGGTGCACGGCTGCGGTGAGGTGTTCACGTTTGCGGTCGCATTCAAAGCCATAACGATCAGACAGTTCATCAATCAAGTTCATGGCTTCTATGGAGGCGAAACGCCACAAGCGCTGGGCTTCTTCTGGTGGTAGGTTTTCCATCATGGTTTCGGCTTCCCAACGCGCTAGACCTGGCGTGAGCTGACCACCATTACGCCCTGAAGCACCCGAACCTACATTGTGCTTTTCCAGTAGTACTACGTCTAAACCTGCTTGTGAAAGATGCAAGGCTGTAGAGGCACCGAGTAGTCCACCGCCAATAACCACTACATCACATACCTGATCACCTTGTAGCGCTGGGAAGCTGTCCCATGCAGGTAGGGTGGCTTCGTAGTAGTTGGCAGGCATTGAGTCATTGGTGGTGGCATCTCGGTGCCAAGTCCAAATGCGGGAGTCTAAACCTAGCTTGCTAGGAACGGCTTTGGCATCGGGTAATAGGGCCGGCTTGGGTAGCGTTGTGGTGGTTGATGGGATTGCTGCCTCAGTGGATTGAGCATGTAGGGTAGGGGATAGCGCACTAAATAGGCCTATGCCGGACAGGGTAGCGCTCTTACGTATAAAGTCTCGTCGATTGACAGTCATGTTGGTCTCACAGAAAGGTAGTAGGAAGCGTGTGGCGATATGCCTTACAGCGTGGCTGGGCCATAGCGGTTTTGATCGGCAGAGCCTTTAAGTAAGGCAAATGCCAGCAGAGCTAACTGACCGATGACGGGCAACAGATTAAGCCAGGCCCACCAGCCAGCGTGGTTGGCATCATGTAATCGGCGCACTTGCAGGGCGAGTACCGGCAGTAGGGTGGCCAGTGCGTAGAGCGTCGTAATCCAGCCAAAACCTATCTCAGGGTTAGCGAGGGCAAAGTGACGTTCTCCGAAAGAAAGCACTAGCAGAATAAGTAGATGTATGAGTAGGAATAGCCAATATCCTTTTCTAGAGGTACGACCTTGGAATGTGGCGTAGTGAAGCAAGGCTTGTAAGTAGGCATGCATGATGGTTGAGCTCCTTTGAGGGGTGGGTAAACCGACGGGTAGTGCATCTTATGTGGTGCTGATTTTCATTCTTATCGCCAAATAAATATATCATATGGTTTTA
>SRSN01000071.1 GCA_004791645.1 Alcaligenaceae bacterium 429 | reverse complement strand
CCTTAATCTACAAAGCAAACACAAATATATCAATAGGAAAACAGTTGCATATTAAACAAGCGTAATATGCAAAAAATTGCATAATTAAGGGTTATTACTCATCAAAAGGACAGTAGATGAGCAACCAATTTAAGGCCCAAATTGAGGCCGAATGGGTACTGGAAAATCACGATGGCGTCGCCTTTAAATTAGGCGAAGTGTTGAATTTATTGGGCGCTATCGAAAGCACCGGAAATATTACCGGGGCGGCTAAGGCCTGTTCCTTGTCATATAGGCATGCGTGGGGGGTATTGCGTCAGGCGGAACAACAGTTCCAAGCTACCCTCATTGAAACATCGCGCAGACAAGGGACAACCCTGACACAATTTTCTAAAAGATTGTTGTGGGCAAACCGCCGTGTACATGCTCGTTTGACGCCTATGCTAGAAAGTATGGCGTCCGAACTGCAAGAAGAACTCTCTAGGTTATATGCAACTGAGCCACCGCGCTTGCGCTTGCATGCTAGCCATGGCTTTGCGGTAGAGGGCTTGATGCGTCTGGCTAATGACTTGTCGTACTTGCCGCTAGAACTACGCTATAGAACAGCTATAGAGGCTTTGAACTCGCTGTTGCGACGTGAGTGCGACATTGCAGGTTTCCAAGTACCACTAGGTAAGTACCAGTCTCAGGCGTTGCACCATTACAGTGCATGGTTACGCCCAGATCAGCACCAATTGATTTTCTTGAGTGATCGCAATACCGGATTGTTTGTACAGCACGGCAACCCTAAAGGGGTACGTGGTGTAGAAGATCTATTGCGTCCCGATGTGCGCTTTGTGAACCGACAAATAGGTTCTAGTACGCGTCATTTGTTGGGGCTGATTATCCAAGATTTAAATCTGGATTCCAACAATATCCAAGGTTATGACAGCACCGAGCTAACGCACATGGCGGTGGCAGCACACGTTGCTAGCGACATGGCTGATGTGGGCTTCGGAGTAGAAACGGCTGCCTGTAGATGTGGGCTGGATTTCATCCCTATTGCCAGAGAACGTTACTTCTTCGCGGTACACAAAGACATCCTGGAGTCTGAACTGATTAAGCGGTTTTTAGCCTTAATACGAGGCGACGACTACCGCGGCTATATGAGTCAGTTAATAGGCTATCAGGCTGAAGGCATAGGTACGGTGATGAGTTTGGATGAAGCTTTTGGTACGGAAAAGTTGCCCGCTATATCGTAGCCTAGCGAACGGTATGCGCAACACTTTTGCTGCGAAAAATCTTCAATATCAGCGTGATAGCTGATAATGGAACCATAAAATAATTTCTCCGTTACGGTACTGCGGAGGGGCCATGAATAAAAGCCTTACACAAATTAATCAGCACATTACAAGCATGACAAATTCGTCTCCCAAGCAGGCATCACCACGAGTGATCCCTCTTGCCGAAAGCGGGGTGAGGGATCAGTTAGGGCGTCCACTGCATGATTTGCGTATTTCCGTTACGGATAAATGTAATTTCCGTTGTACATACTGTATGCCGCGCGAGATATTCGGGCCAGAGCACGAATTCTTAGCGCAGAAACAGTTATTGAGTTTTGAAGAAATTACCCGTGTTGCGGAGTTAGCCGTACGCATGGGCGTACGCAAAATACGCTTAACCGGCGGTGAGCCGTTGCTGCGCAGACGTGTGGAAGACTTAGTACACATGTTGGCCCAGTTGCGCACCGTTGAGGGTAAGCCGGTAGAGCTGGCCATGACGACTAATGGTACGTTACTGGCCGCAAAAGCGCGTGATTTGAAACAAGCGGGCTTAAACCGTGTCACGGTAAGTTTGGATGCTTTGGAAGATGCGCGTTTTACCCATTTAAGTGATAGCAAAGTATCGGTGCGCCAAGTTTTGGACGGTATAGAAAAAGCCAGTGCTGAAGGCCTTTTTCCCGTCAAGGTCAACATGGTGGTGCGCAAGGGTTTGAACGGCGACCAAATCGTGCCTATGGCCGAATACTTCCGTAATACGCCACATATACTGCGTTTTATTGAGTATATGGATGTGGGTAATAGTAATGGTTGGAACATGAAGGAAGTGATTACAGGCGCTGAGATCGTTTCCCGTATTCATGAGCATTACCCCTTGGAACCTGTACAAGCGAATTACACAGGAGAAGTGGCGGGGCGCTATCGCTATCTGGACGGCGCAGGTGAAGTCGGTATGATCACCAGCGTATCCCAACCTTTCTGTGGTGACTGTTCCCGTATACGCTTATCCCCAGAAGGGCGTTTGTTCCTGTGCTTATTTGCTTCCCAAGGTGTAGATATGCGTGGCCCGCTACGAGCGGGGGCGACCGATGATGCTTTGGCTGGCTTATTAGCCGGTACATGGCGCGCCAGAAAAGACCGTTATTCTGAAGTGCGTGGTGAAGTAGGGCACAAGGCAGAAAAAGTAGAGATGAGCTACATAGGTGGTTGAAATGCGTATTGATGGCCTGATTCTAGCGGGTGGGCAGTCCCGCCGCATGCAAGCCTTGGGGGCAGTGGATAAAGGTTTGCTTACGTTAGAGGGGCTATCTTTTGCTGGCCATGCCGCCAAACGTTTAGGCCCTTATTGTCAGAAACTCTTTGTTAGTGCCAATGCACATCAGGCCGATTATGCGGCGTGGGGCGAAGTGGTGGGTGATGGCGAGTACGAAGCTCAAGGGCCGTTGGCAGGAATGCTAGCGGTGATGCGTCGTAGTCAGGCTGACTACATTGTGACGCTTCCTGTAGATAGCCCTTTTGTGTCAGATCAGGTGATTAGTAGGCTGGTAGAGCAGGCTAAACAGTCGCCTGCTACGACGGTGCATTATGCATGCGCCGCTCAAACGCATCCGTTATGCGCGATCTTGCGCACAGATCTAGCCCCATCCTTAGATGAGTATTTGGCACAGGGGCAACGTAGGGTGCAAAGCTGGTATGCGGCTATACAGGCTAAAGCCCTGCACTTTGGTGAAGCTGCTGAGGCGGAATTCTTGAATGTGAATACACCTGAAGATTGGCAGCAAGCACAATCACTACGCCGCTAGCTGCCAATCGCTGGGTGCTTTTACGCGCACCAGTGGGCAAAGTCGTAATAACGCACTTGAGTGCCTGGCGTGACATCGGTGTCGGCAGGTACTCTAGCTAAGCCGGTAGCCCACGCTAAAGAACTAATAATGCCAGAACCTTGCTGAGGGTAGGGCGTGAGGTGTAATGAGCCATCTTCATGCGTAATGGCTTGCACGCGTAAAAATTCCTCGCGGGTCCCATGTAGGGTTGCATCGCAGTCTAGCTTGCCGTAGCGGGTACGCGGCAAGGCTTGTGAGCGACCTTGCAGTACACGAACCAAAGGCGTCACCATCAAAGCAAATACGGCATAGGCCGATACGGGATTGCCCGGCAGGCCAATGATAGGTGTGTTGTTCAGCTTAGCTAGCGCGACAGGTTTGCCGGGTTTCATGCGCACTTTCCACAGCTGTAACTCACCGCCAGCAGCCTCAATAGCAGGTTTGACTAAATCTTTATCACCGACGGACACACCACCTACGGTCAGCACGAGATCGCAGTCATGGCTGAGTTTTTCTAACGCCGACTGAATGCTTTCTAAGGTATCGGGGGCGTGTATAACGTGCGTAACCTCTGTCTGCATTTCTTGTGCTAAGGCACGCAGCATAGAGGCATTAGAGTTATAAATTTGCCCGGTTTTTAAGGGTTGGCCGGGTTCAGTGAGTTCGTTGCCAGTGGTGAGAATCCCAACGCGCAAGCGACCATATACGGGTACGTCAACAATACCTTGTGCTGCCAACATGGCAATATGGCTGCTATCTAGCAACGTACCGCGCTGCAAAATAGGCTGCTGCTGCGCCATGTCTTCGCCGGCATAACGTACGTGTTGGCCTTTGAGTGGCGCCTCCAAAATACGCAGTTGATTATCTTCTTCTGAACACAACTCTTGAATGACGACGGTATCGGCATTGGCAGGAATTAAGCTGCCTGTGAATAAACGTACTGCATAGCCAGGTTGCAGTGCTTCAGGCACATCACCGGCATACACGCGTTGTTGTATGGGTAACGCTTTATCGGCATGGTAATCAGCAAAACGAATGGCGTAGCCGTCCATCGCACTGTTATCAGCAGGCGGAATGTTCAATGCGGCATTGACTGTTTCTGCCAGCACCCTGCCTCGGGCATGCTGCAACTGAACTGACTCTGTGCGCTCTAGCGGTTTGCCTGCATCTACCAGGCGTTGTTGGGCAATATCAAAATCTAGCAGGCTCATGATCAGTCGTTATCCCATAAAGCAGTTTTTTGGGCATCAGACTCATGTTGCTGTACCCAGATTTTTTGGCCGTCTTGCAGTTGTTCGCGTTTCCAGAAGGGGGCGCGAGTTTTAAGTGCATCAATAATGTATTCGCAGGCCTTGAAGGCTTCGCCACGATGAATGCTGCTGACGGCCACAAATACAATTTGTTCATCACGGTGCAAGGTGCCTACGCGGTGCACAACACGTGTGGCCAGAATGTCCCAACGTTCTTTGGCTTGCGTGCAAAGGGCTTCGATTTCGCGTTCGCACATGCCCGGATAGTGTTCTAGTATCAGGGCTTCAGTTGGGTGTTCGGGTTGGTAGTCGCGTACATAACCAATAAAGCTCAGCAAAGCGCCGGTATGACCGGGGTGCTGGTCGTACAGTTGCTGTATCAGTTCTTGCGCGTTGAAATCGGCTTCTTGTACGGTGACCATCATTAGCCTCCAGTGACAGGCTCAAACACAGCAACCTCATCACCGACGCGTATTAGTGTTTGTTTGTGTGCGTATTCTTGATTGACGGCAATTTTTAATCGGCGTTGTAGTGGTGCTAATTGTGGATAGCGTGCAACCAAGCTTTCAACCCAATCAGCTACTGACAACTCGGCAGACAAGGGCCAGTTTTCTTGGCGTGTGCCTACAAGCTCTGCTACTTGGGCAAAATACAGCACAGTAATGGACGATGAATTAGTCATGAGCGGACTCCTCTGTGGCATGCCATTCCCCGCTTTTTCCACCTGATTTGTGCAGCAGGCGCAGCGTTTCAATCACGATGCCTTTGTCGGCGGCTTTGCACATGTCATAAATAGTCAGTGCAGCCACACTGCATGCGGTCATGGCTTCCATTTCTACCCCGGTACCATGAGTGGTTTTACAGGTGGCGTGGATAATCACACTGCTGTTGGGGGCGTCGATGGTGAATTCTATAGTGACCACAGCCAACGGCAGGCTATGGCATAAAGGAATGAGTTCTGCGCAGCGTTTGGCCGCTTGAATCCCGGCAATATGCGCGGTGGTTAGCACTTCACCTTTAGCATTATCTTGTGCAGAAAGTAAGGCAAAGGCGTGTTCGCCCAGACGTACGCGCCCGTATGCAGTAGCAGAACGTGCACTGAGGTTTTTATGGCTGATGTCCACCATGCGAACGCTGCCGCTTTCGTCAAGGTGACTCAAACGAGCGTCTGAGCCGGGGATACCGAAGCCGGTAGAGGAAGGTGTATTCGCCATGATGAGAAACAGAAGCTAGAAGTTGATCTACTGGGTTGCCTTATTATAGGCATGTCATAGTGGCACAGTATTGAACTGGCTCAGGATTCAAGGTTATCGGCGGGCAGGAAATGTTCGTTCCCACAGATACGGGCTAATTCCAACAAATTCTTGGTGCCGGTTTTTTCCAAAATACGGGCGCGGTGTACTTCAATGGTACGCATGCTAACGTCCAGCACTTCGGCAATTTGTTTGTTCAGCATGCCTTGTAGAGCGAGTTGCAACACTTGTTTTTCACGCGCCGATAGTGAGGCCAGTTTGTCGTGCCACTCTAGCTGACGCAGGTGCTCATCACGGTGTAGTTGATAGTCTTTGAGAACTTCCAGCACCCTATCCACCAGGTCGTTGTCATTGAATGGCTTTTCAATGAAATCTACAGCGCCTCGTTTGAGTGATGCTACTGCCATGGGCAGATCGCCGTGTCCTGTTAAAAAGATCACGGGTTGTGTCGCTCCTTTTTCTAGCAACTGATCAAACACTTCTAGGCCCGATAAGCCTTCCATACGTATGTCGAGTAGCAAACAGCCGTTTAATTCGGGATGCCAGGCTTGCAGAAAGCTTTCGCCCGAGTCCCACTGTTCGGTAGGCACTTTACGGGTTTTGAACAACCATGCTAGGGCGTCTCGTATAGCCTGATCATCATCAATAATATGTACGATGGCTGGTGAACGTGCGTTAGTCATGTTTGGCAAGCGGTAAGGTAAAGACGAAAGTGGCACCGTGGCTGGCAGAAGACTCATACCATAACGTACCTCGGTGAAGTTCAATGATCGATCTACAGATATTTAATCCTATTCCCATGCCATTGACCTTATTGGTGGAAAAAGGCTGAAACAGCAAAGGCATCATTTCAGGAGCAACGCCGGGCCCTTGGTCGCTGATGGCTATTAAGGCGTATTGGCCACGAGTTTGAATGTTGATGTCTATTTTACGCTGATCAAGTGGCTGGTTTTTGAGTGCTTCCAATGCGTTACGCAGTAGGTTGAACAACACTTGTTCAATCATGATGCGGTCTGCCATCACGTACAGATCGGCTTCAGGAATATCCAGCATCACACGTACTTTGTGCTTCAGCATCTCATTGTGGATAAAGCTTAGGCTATCTAGCACTATGGGGCGCAACTGCTCTTGCTTTAGCAACGGCTCGCGCTTACGCACAAAGTCGTTAGTGCGTCGTACGATTTCCCCAGCGCGTTTGTTTTGCGCAGCAAGATTTTGCAGGCCACTACGTAGATCGTCAGGGCTACTGTCTGCATCTTCTAGTAAGTTCAGGCAACCTGCGGCATAACTGGCAACGGCGGATAACGGTTGATTCAGTTCGTGTGCCAAGGTTGAGGCCACTTCGCCCATGCTCATTAAGTGAGCGGTTTTTTGTAGCTGCTCGGCTTGTTGGCTAGTACGTTCTTCTTGAGCTTTGCGTGATGAGATATCAATAATCGAACCCATCCAGCCCACGTGTTTACCTTGATTGTTAATCAGCGGGGCTTCGTGCACCTGTATATCTAGGATAGAGCCGTCACGGTGTTGAAAGCGTGTTTCAAAGCTTTGGGCAGTAGGCATGCGATTTTGTTGATAATGCCTATCTAGCGTCTCATTCACCATATCGGGCGGCCACCACGGCATAGGGGGCGCTAGGCCAGTAATTTCATTGGCTTCCCAGCCTACCAGCCTACAGAAAGCTGGGTTCACATACAGAATACGACCTTCTAAATCACGAGCACGCATACCGGTAGTCATGGAGTTTTCCATGGCTCGTCTAAAAGCTTGCTCGTCTAGTAAGGCGTGTTCTGCTTGTTGGCGTTTGCGGGCGTAGTAGTACTGCACTAATAAACTGATGATGGCAAAAAGCGCCAAACCTACGATCACGATGATCAGCAGTGTTTGGGTAGAGGTAGAGCCAGAGGTGTAAGGCTTTAATTGCAGCCGTACGCCGTGTAACGGCGGGTCTACCGACATGCTGTAGCTCAGTTCGCTGGTTTTGAGCGCTGTGTTGACGCGTCTGGCAATGACCCTATCGCTATTGTTATCCACCAGCACAATTTCATATTGTCCGGCTACCCACCACGGTATTTGGCTGGTCAGTAGCTGGTTAAGCGACAGGGATGTACGTAACAGACCAGTAGGTTGATTGTTCGCCCCAAAAATAGGGACTTGGAAATCCACTAGTACTTCGTTTAGCTGTTCGTCTTTACGGGCAGGAAACCACGCTTTGAAACGCGGCAAGGGGGCGGTGATGGGTTGTGCGTTATAGCCTCGAGGCAACGTCAGCGGTTCATCACGCTGTAGGTCGAACCAACTAATAATTTGTAATTCAGGATGTATGCCTTTGATGTGCTCTAAACGGGTGAGCACTACCTCTGGGTCTTGGCCTTTGCTGATTTCCAAGGCGAGGCGTTCTAGGTTCTCTTCGTGTGTGCGTAATTGGAAGAACAAGTTTTGCTCTACCCATAGAGCATCTTCAATCAGTTTGGTACGTAACTCATCCACCCTATCTTTACGTAATAACAGAATAAACAGCGTAATCAGGATCACGATAATAGCGATCGCTATTATCGGTGCGTAGCTCATAAAGGCATTTAACCTGGATGAACCGCTTAGGTGTTTACCCTGAAAAGTGCTGCTAAAAATACGCATATAGGTGCTTACTTCGGATTTCCACAATAGAGGAAGAAAAAAAATATTTTTACTCTGCGGGATATTGGTTTTTTTATAACATTTGCAAATAGACCTGCAGGGTCATGGAGGGGAAAGAATGAAAAAGATCTTTACACTGACGCTGGTTGCTTCAGCACTGATGGCATCTAGCGCGTGGGCTGCTGATCCACTCGTGATCAAGTTCAGTCACGTGGTGGCCCCTGATACACCAAAAGGTAAAGGCGCAGACCGTTTTAAACAACTGGCTGAAGAATATACCAATGGCAATGTAGTGGTAGAGGTATATCCAAACTCCCAACTGTACAAGGATAAAGAGGAACTGGAAGCCTTGCAATTGGGCGCGGTGCAAATGCTAGCTCCATCCTTGGCTAAGTTTGGTCCATTGGGTGTGCGTGAATTTGAAGTATTCGATTTGCCATTTATCTTTGAAAACAAAGATGATCTGCGTAAAGTCACCAACGGCCAAGTTGGTAAAGATTTGCTGGCAAAACTAGAGCCTAAAGGCATTAAAGGTTTGGCCTACTGGGATAACGGTTTCAAAGTCATGAGTGCAAACTCTCCTTTGCACACTCCTGACGATTTCTTGGGCCTGAAAATGCGTATTCAGTCTTCCAAAGTATTGGAAGCCCAGATGCAAGCTTTAGATGCCGTGCCACAGGTAATGGCTTTCTCTGAGGTATATCAAGGCCTGCAAACTGGCGTGGTAGATGGTACAGAGAACCCACCATCCAACATGTACACCCAGAAAATGCACGAAGTGCAGAAACACGCGACTACGTCTAACCACGGTTACTTGGGCTATGCCGTGATCGTGAACAAGAAGTTCTGGGAAGGTCTGGATGAAGAAACCCGTACACAGTTAGAAAGAGCGATGGAAGAGGCTACTGAGTACGCTAACGAAATTGCTCAGCAAGAAAACGATGAGTCCATGGCTGCGATGAAAGCATCTGGCAAAACTACTTTCTACGATCTGACCGACGAAGAGCGTCAAGAGTGGATTAAACAGTTGCGCCCTGTGCATCAGCAAATGGCTTCCCGCATTGGTCAGGAAACCATTGACGCTGTGTACAAAGCGGTCGAATAAAAACCAAATCTTGAACTGGCGCAGGCATGCGCCAGTTTTTCTGGTTTTCTGGTCGGTGGTATAGACCACATCTTATAGGCTTGACCACACCCCACTGTAGCGGCGCTGCGTGGGGTATGCGGGTCTCGGAGAAGCCATGTTTCTACGTTTTTTAGATAAGTTTGAAGAGATATTTATCTCTTTGTTGATGATTGCGGCCGTACTGATTATTTTCGTGTCCGTGACGCAGCGTTACTCTGTGTCCCTACTAGCGGATATGGTCGCGTGGTCCAGAGCACATGAATATCAGCAAATGTCCTCCATGTTTAGGTCTGCCTACCGTTCAGTGGTGAGTGTGAACATGCTGTGGGCGCAAGAACTGTGTATTTACCTGTTCGTGTGGATGGCTAAGTTTGGTGCAGCCTACGGTGTGCGCACAGGCATTCACGTGGGTGTAGACGTGCTGGTGAATGCGGTGTCACCTGGTAAACGCAAAGTACTGATCGTGATCTCTTTGCTGGGTGGTGCGTTGTTTACGGCACTGGTGGCATGGATTGGTGGCAGTTTCGTGTATGGCATCAGCCAGACAGCTCAAGTATCGGCTGACCTGGAAGTGCCTGTGTGGATTGTTTACCTTGCGGTGCCAGCTGGTTCAGCGTTGATGTGTTTCCGTTTCTTGCAGGCGTTGTACGCGTTCCTCAATAGAGGCGAGTACGAGCACGAAGAGCCTGGCGAAGAGTGGTTGGATGATATGAGGAAAGACGGAGAATCCGCATGACCAGTTTTATTATTTTCGCGCTGCTAGGCGTACTACTGCTCACAGGGATGCCGGTATCCATTGCGTTAGGTCTGACGGTGATGACGTTCTTGTTCACCATGACCAGCGTGCCTATGGACAGTATTGCTCTCAAGCTTTTCACCGGTATTGAGAAGTTTGAAATCATGGCGATCCCGTTCTTTATCTTGGCGGGGGGCTTTTTAACACACGGTGGGGTGGCGCAGCGGATGATCCGGTTTGCGTCCTCAATGGTAGGTCACTTGCCGGGTGGTATGGGTTTGGCTGCGGTATTGGCATGTGCTCTGTTTGCCTCTATTAGTGGTTCGTCTCCAGCAACTGTTGCGGCTATTGGTTCCATCATGATTCCCGCCATGGCTAAACAGGGTTACCCAGTACAGTTTGGTACCGGTATCGTGTCCACATCGGGTGGTCTGGGTATCTTGCTGCCACCTTCCATTGTGATGGTGATGTATGCGGTTGCTACCAGCGGCATGATGGTAGAAGGCCCAGATGGTGTACGTGTTGGCACAGCCTCTATTGGTCAGTTGTTTATTGCGGGTGTGGTGCCAGGTTTGATCTTGGCTTTCATGCTGGGTATGACCACCATGTATCGCGCATGGAAGCTGGATTACCCACGTATGCCTAAAGCCAGTATGCGTGAGCGCTGGGCTGCTTTCAAAGACTCCGTATGGGGGTTGATGTTGGTGGTCGTGGTGATGGGCGGTATTTACAGTGGTGTGTTCACGCCAACGGAAGCTGCTGCCATCAGTGCGGTGTATGCATTCGTGATTGCGGTGTGGGTATACAAAGACGTTAAGCTCAAAGACGTGCGCAAGATTGTGTTGGAATCTGCCGCGATGAGTGCAATGCTGCTGTACATCATTACCAACGCAGTGATGTTTGCCTTCATTTTGACCTCCGAGCAAATCCCTCAAGATATTGCGGCGTGGATTGTTGATCAGGGCATGGGTTTGGTAGCGTTCTTGCTGTTCGTGAACGTGCTGCTGTTGATCATCGGTATGGTGATGGAGCCATCCGGTCTGATTCTGATCATGGCACCTATTCTGTTCCCGGTAGCGATGAAATTGGGTATGGACCCAGTACACTTTGGGATCATGCTAGTGGTGAACATGGAGATCGGCTTAGCAACGCCGCCGGTGGGGTTAAACCTCTATGTGGCGTCGAGTATATCGAAGCTAGGGTTAACGGAAGTGACCAAGTCCACCATTCCATGGTTGCTCACAGGTTTGACCTTCTTGATGATCATTACCTTCATCCCTGAAGTGACCCTGTGGTTCCCACGACTGACAGGCTGGCTATAGCGATCTAGATATAGAGGTTATGGCTTGATACAAACAAGACCTGGTAGGTGCCTGTCACCCCCAGGTCTTGTTGTATCATGTAGACGAGTGATGCAGTGTTATGAGGCTGTCTACGAGATTGTCATGCAGAATACGGCATCATATTTACAGTGAACGGCATAGCCGTAGTTTTTGCAGGTTTATGAGGTGGAGAAACCATGACAATTAAAGTTGGTGACAAAGTACCTAACGCCACATTGGCTGAATACGTACATACAGCGACAGACACATGCGCGCTGGGCCCAAATAGCTTTCAAGTAGCAGATGCAGTAGCAGGCAAGAAAATTGTACTGTTTGCTGTTCCTGGTGCATTCACACCTACTTGCTCTGAGCAGCACTTGCCAGGCTTTATTGCTAAAGCGGCTGAATTCAAAGCTAAAGGCGTGGACGAAATCTGGTGCGTAGCTGTTAACGATGCTTTCGTAATGGGCGCATGGGCTAAAGATCAAAAAGCTGACGGCAAAGTACGCCTGTTGGCAGATGGTAGTGGCGACTGGACAGCCAAACTGGGTCTAGAGCTGGATTTGACAGCTAAGGGCTTGGGTGTGCGTTCACGTCGTTACTCCGCATTGCTGGAAGACGGTGTGGTCAAAATCCTGAATCTGGAAGATGGTGGTGGCTACGAGCGTAGCGATGCCGAGACACTGTTGAAACAGCTGTAGGGCAGAAAGCTTTCCCCTTGGTGTTGCGTGCGCAAAGGGGATAGATTGAAGTAAATCTGCCGACCTTTGGGTCGGCAATTTTTTAGAGAATGGACCGTGGCATGGCAGGCTCTGTAGGCGCATTTTTCTCCTTGTATTTGGCAACCCTAGTGTTGTTAACAGGCTCGGGCCTGTTCAATACGTTTATTGGTTTGCGATTATCAGAACAATCCGTGTCTGAGGTATGGATCGGTGGTCTGATTGCAGCGTATTACTTTGGTTTGGTGGTGGGCGCGCGAGCGGGTCATCGATTGATCATTGGGGTAGGCCATATACGTGCGTATGCAGCGAGCGCCGCGATACTAACGGTCTGTATTCTGGCGCAGATACTCGTAGACAACATGTGGTTCTGGCTGGGTCTGCGCTTTTTGGCTGGTGCGGCCATGGTGACCCAGTACATGGGCATTGAAAGCTGGCTAAACGAGCAAACTGATAATGAAAAGCGCGGCGTGGTTTTTGCGTTTTACATGCTGATGTCCAGTTTGGGTACGGTGCTAGGGCAGGTGGTGCTGACGCTGTTCCCTGAGCTGGATTACAAACCGCTGGTGTTTGTGGCCATGTGTGCGGTATTTAGTTTGGTGCCTATCGCACTTACTAGACGCATGAGTCCGGCCCTGCAAGTGCCAGCACCTATTAATGCACGCTACTACTTTGAGCGTGTGCCCATGTCTATGGCGGTGTTGTTTGTCTCGGGCATGATTACTGGCTCGTTCTACGGTTTAGCGCCTGTGTATGGAGTACGAGTAGGTTTGGGCAATGACGAGGCTGCGTTGTTCGTGGCGGTCTCGGTGGCGGCAGGTGTGGTGGCGCAGTGGCCAGTAGGGTGGCTGGCTGATCGTTTCAATCGCGTGGTGTTGATACGTATTAATGCCATTAGTTTGACGGTGTTAGCGATCCCTCTATGGGGGTGGTTAGATATCCCGTTTCAGGCCTTGTTGGGGTTGGGGGCGGCCATTGGTATTTTGCAATTCACTTTGTATCCATTGGGCACAGCGCTGGCGAACGATAACGTAGACCCAGAG
Organism: Alcaligenaceae bacterium 429; assembly: GCA_004791645.1. Lineage (GTDB taxonomy): Bacteria > Pseudomonadota > Gammaproteobacteria > Burkholderiales > Burkholderiaceae_B > Paenalcaligenes. Next base: position 2,412 of record SRSN01000071.1, on the reverse strand, counting down.
CGTAGGGTAGGCTTGAGTGCCATCTTGTACATCATGTACGGCTTAGGGGCCTGTATTGGTCCGTTGCTGGTGGGTGTGTTGATGAACTCACTAAGCAGCGCGTTGTTCTATATGTTTGTGGCGGCATGTAGCGCATCATTGATCTTAGTCGTACGACCACAGAAAGTGACTGGTGAGCATTTAAGTCCTGATGCGCCTACTGAGTTCGTGCCTATGCCTGAGTCCAGTGTGGCGGTAGTGCTAGACCCTAGGGTGGATATTAGCAGTGATATTTCTCACGACCCGGTCATCGAAGACGAAGGCCCCGAGCTGGATGAATTCACCCCGCCGGAGCCGGAGGCTTCACTTAACGGGGAAACAGCAGCAGAATCGCCCCAACAGCCAAAACAATCCCAATAATATTGAGCCAAGATAGTTTTTCTTTAAAGAACCCTGCTCCTATCAGCGTACCCATACTGATCACGCCAATGTTCATGGCAGAAAATACGAGGGTGGGGTTCTCGGAGTAATGCTGGTGGGCGCGTATATAGAAATAAATATTGCTGAAGTTCAATGCGCCTAACAGTACTCCAGAGAGCAGACTGCGCGTAGACCAACGAGTACGTTGTAGCAGCAGCCATGCCAGCATTACCAGCCCAGCAATGGTAAAGCTAACGACCAAGCTGCCTGCAAATTGTGCGCCAGCTTTGGATAGTTGCTTAAACAAAATGTCGATCACCCCAAAACCTACCCACACGACGACCAGCCAGAGAGAGGCGTGATTGTTGCGGGGTTGGGTGAGGGTGTTAGTTGCGGCTTTGGGGCGAGATAACAGGCACAACAACGCCAGTAGGGCTAGGGCTATGCCGTAGCCTTTGGTGCCGCTAATAGACTCGCCAAAGATCAGTACGGCTGCCAGTAATGGAATGAGTAACGATAGTCGTTGGGCAGCATCGCTACGCACTATACCTGCTTGTTCAACTGCCTTGCCCATAATGACAAAGACACTGGGCAATAGAAAGCCTAAGCTGCCCAATACCCAAAATGGTGTGTTCCCTGCGAGCACGCTCATGGGATCGGGGCGCAGCAACAGTAGGCACAGCGAAATAGCTGTCAGATAGTTGATAGCAACAGCCTGACCTACATCTAACTGATAGCGGCGAGCCAACTTCAAGAAGATGGAAACGCCTACGCTGCAGACAATGCTGAAAAGAAGTAAGTGCATGGTGGTTCAGAGTTACAGGGCTTCTAGCACGGCTTGTGGGCCAGGTGCTGTGTGTGCGGTGTGCGCGTCGTGCGGTTGTGTATAGCAGTGGCTATTTAAACCTAATGATTGCAGCAGTTGCTTATCAGCCATGAACTGTGGGTTCTCGGTGGTGAGCAATTGATCGCCATAGAAAATAGAATTCGCGCCAGCCATAAAGCATAAGGTTTGCATGGTGTCGCTCATGCTGGAACGACCTGCTGACAAACGTACTGCTGCGGTAGGCATCGTGATACGCGCAATAGCGATAGTACGTACGAATTCTAAATCATCCAATGCTGCATTATCGGCCATGGGTGTGCCGGGAATGGGAGCCAGTTGGTTGATGGGTACCGATTCAGGGTAGGGGTTGCGATTGGCTAACTGAGTAATCAGTGCGGCACGCTGTTCGCGGGACTCACCTAGGCCAACAATGCCACCGCTACAGGTATTCAAGCCCGCAGCTTGTACTCTGTCTAAGGTATCTAGCCTATCTTGATAGCTACGTGTAGTGATGATCTTGCTGTAGTAGTCTTCTGAGGTATCTAGGTTGTGGTTGTAGTAATCCAAGCCACCTTCTTTGAGTCGTTCTGCTTGACCGGGCTTTAGCATACCTAAGGTCACACAGCTTTCCATGCCTAATGATTTTACGGCTTGAATCAACTCAATCACTTTATCCAACTGTGCTTCGCTAGGAGAACGCCATGCCGCACCCATGCAAAAACGCGTAGCGCCGTTAGCTTTGGCATTCAAGGCAGCCTCAATAACTGCTTCTTTATCTAGCAGTTTTTCAGACTTAATGCCGGTATCGTATTTGGATGATTGGGAGCAGTACGAGCAGTCCTCAGGACAGCCGCCCGTTTTAATAGAAAGCAAACTAGATAGCTGTATACGATTGGCATCGTGATGTTGTCTATGTACGGTCTGGGCTTGCCAAACTAAGTCCATAAAAGGTTGTTCGTACAGAGCTAAAACAGCGTTGACGGACCAGGGGGCGATATGAAGAGCGGTCATGTCCAATCTCCTTGAAAACAGAGATCTCACTATAGGGAAGTGTGTGACAAATTAAAGTTGGTTTGCGGCGATAAATGTGTCATTGAAAAAGCGTAAGAAGCAGAAAATAAGGATAAATATGCATTTTTATAACCTTAATTCGCTCTATTGGTGTTAAGTTTTGTTACATATAATGG
>SRSN01000070.1 GCA_004791645.1 Alcaligenaceae bacterium 429 | reverse complement strand
TTATTATTTCTTTTCATTTTCCTGTTTGATATTAGCAACTGTTTTCTTTGCTGCTCGCGTAGATACTTTACGCGCCTTAACAGTTTTAACAGGAATAGAAGCAGGTATCGATTTAGTTTCTTCTGTAACAGTTGATGTCAATTTGGCAGCTTGTTCCTGCTTATCCAATACTGCCCCCAATATCACAATGATACGTTCCAGAGCTTTAGCTTCTGCTTTGGACAACTGGTTCTCGCTACTACGCGCCAAGCCCAGCAAAAACTCTGCCAGCTTACGGATAGCTTCGGGAGTAGCATCTTTCAGTAAAGTAGGAATCGCTTCAATTGCTGCGTTTTCGTCCATATGCAGCAACAAGGCCTGTTCACGCAATAGCTGACGGAAAGCAGCTCTTTCACTGCCCTTCAGCCATCCAGCCTGATCCATCTGCTCGGCATAATGGAAATGTCTGTCATCCGCTTCCCCGCGCTCTTTCAATACATAGAACATGGCACGTATGGCAGCCTCTGCCAGACCACCTTCATCCATACGCTCGGACAAATGTCGTAAGGTAGCTTCTACATACGCTTTATGTTCTGGCCAGTCGCCTGGGTGTGGCCGTACATCTGACTTATCTTCTAGTGCTCGTCCAGCCAACGCCTGCATCAACGGCGAACCATATACCGAATCAAAGAAAGCGGCATAGCCTTGGTCACGGTTATCCCTATAGTGATTTAGGAATCTAGTAATCGCATCAGACACCTGCTCTTGCCACAACAAGAAAGGATTATCAGCACGCGCAGGGGCTCGGTTCTCGCGTACCTGCTCTGCCTGTTCACCCAACCATGCTGCAAAAGGATGATTGCTACTCCACCACTCATAGGACGTGCGTAACGGGTGTAATGTCTGCATCCAGTAGGCAGTATAGGGTGTTGCAAATGCGCGCACCCACGGCTGCAATAAATTGCGATACAAGGCCAAGTTAATCTCTGACACCTTAGCCGCCGCTGCGAAGCGTTTTTCAGACTCCTGATCTGGCTGCACAATGTCACGTACTTCGGCCACACTGCTACGACGCAGTTTCAGCATATAGGGGTCATCCACAGGGCATGCTGCACGCACCTCATCACAATCTTCTACCGATGCGTGATAGATACCCGCAGGTAGTAAATCGATGGTGTCTATATGGCTGGTAAATTCTCGGTATTCTTTACTGCCTACTCGTGACGATACAAAAATTCCCAAGTGGCCAATACTGTCGTGAGTAGCGTAAACAATTGTTTGATCGTGACTCAGTACTTCATCGTCATTTCTGTATAAATCCGTAATCCAACCTAAGGCCTGACCCGGAGGCGTAATATTGTCGCCATATGAGCAGAAAACCAGTATAGGTGAACGAATATTACGCAAATCAATACGCAGACCGTCGGAGGTCATTAAACGCGCTGTGGACAACTTATTACCAATGAACAGTTCATCAACGATGTACTGCATTTCCACATCATTTAAAAACACATAACCGCCCCAATATTTCTCGAAATCCAAATATCGAGGGCCTTCAGTATCTACGTTTGCAAATAAGTTATATTGCTTATTCCACAGCGTATTGGCGGGATCTAAATTCTCAAAGTTTTCTACCAGCCACGCGCCATCAAAGCGGCCATCACCCAAATCGCTGGTCATGGCAGTGAGCCAACTACCGCCTAACAAGCCCCCTGTATAACGCATGGGGTTATCGCCTGCCCAGTAAGAAAGCGGCGCACCTGCCACAATAATGGGGCCAAACAGCTCGGGCCATAACGCAGCGGTCATCAGTATCTGCCAACCCGCTTGGCAATTCCCAATCACGGCGGGTTTACCAGCCTCACTGTGTTCATGCAGCTTACCCACATGGCGCACAAACTCGGCTTCAGCACGAATCACATCTTCTACGGTCTGACCAGGCACAGGATCGGGCAAGAACCCCACAAAGTAGCATGGGTGGCCTGCACTGAGCGCTGCGCCCATTTCGCTTTCCGCCTTAAAACCACCAATACCCGGACCATGCCCCGCTCTGGGATCGATAATAATGAATGGTCGCTTGTTCTCATCCACCTTTACACCAGCAGGCGGAATAATACGCATCAAAGAGTAGTTAACTGGGCGCGCCAAATCTTGGCCACACAACAGTTGCTCATACTCAAACTTCAACACAGTAGGTGCGTCTTCTTCTAAGTGCTCGCGGTACTGATCACCACGCTGACGTCGCACATCGGCGTACAAGACACTACGCTGCCAGAAATCCTTGGCGTACTCCGCTCCCGCTTCGGCGGCATTCCATGCCCAAGTAAAAGGCGTGTTTTCGGAAGGTGGAGTGGGTTTACGACTAGCCATTTTTGCTCTCCCAAAGAGTAGTAAAGCAATCTGAAAAATGCCGCTGCACGACGCCAAGGCCCTACGTTAACAACCCGCTACACCTTGCTCCCAACGGCCTTAAGCCATCTGATTAATCGTGCTTCTGAAACGTCGTAACGACAGCAGAAACAGAACAATCCCAATTGCTAACAGGGCTAAGAATGCAGGCCACACCACGGCAAGCCCGGCGCCGCGAAAAAGAATAGCCTGTCCAATTTCTACAAAGTGCGTGGTGGGGGCCACCAACATGATTTTCTGCACCAATAAGGGCATACTTTCACGCGGTGTCATACCACCCGACAACATTTGCAGCGGTAACAATATCAACACCAGCAACAAGCCGAACTGCGGCATACTGCGCGCCAATGTCGCCAAGTAAATACCTAACGAGGTCATGGCAAACACACATAAGGCAGCCCCGCACAGGAATAAACCTATGGACCCTTCGATAGGCACCTTCAACAGCCCCTGCACCACTAGCATCAATGAAGTAAAGGTTGCCAGCACCACCACCAGCCCCATGGACCAAATCTTGGACACCATGATCTCTCCTGGTGTGACTGGCATGACCAGCAAATGTTCAATGGTGCCGTGTTCACGCTCACGAATCAGCGCTGCGCCCGTTAATATAATGGACAGCATCGTGACCGAGTTAATCACCTCTACAATACTGCCAAACCAACTACGCTCAAGCGTTGGGTTAAAACGCTGGCGAATTTCTAGGTTAATAGGCAGTGCTTGTGTTTTGCGGTAACGCTGCAGGAATTCCTGCACTTCGCCATTCACAATCTGCTGGATGTAGTTATTACCCGTAAATGCTTGGCTCATACGCGTCGCATCCACGTTCAACTGCACATCTGGGCTACGCCCTGCCAGCACATCACGCTGAAAACCTGGAGGAATATTTAGCACAAAGGTGTAATCACCCCTATCCATACCCGCATCCATATCACTTAGCGTAATACGTTGTGGGGTGGTGAACTGCGGTGGATAAAATGCCGAACTAATACGTGTGGATAACGGTGACTCGTCTTCATCCACAATAGCAATCACGGCATTGTGTAAGGTTTCAGGCATGGCTGTGGCACTGGTGTACACCGACACGCTGAAGATATACACAATCAACAGCAACAGCATGGGGTCACGCCATAAGCTCCACAGCTCTTTACGTCCCAGCAGAAAGATATTGCGTAACTGTCGCATCTCAATGCTCCTGCTTACGTAGTAACAGCACCGACAACCCGATAATCACCGGCACCGAAATCAACAACGGCACAAATGTAGTCGCCAAATCGTGCAGGTTCAGCCCTTTACCAAACACCCCTCGGCTGATGATGAACATATAGGTAGCAGGGTAAATATCCCCCACCAAACGCCCTACCCCTTCTAACGACGACACGGGGTTCAACATACCGGCAAACTGCACGGCAGGAATCAAGGTACCTATCAACGCCAAGAACAAAGCTGCAATCTGACTACGCGTGATGGCTGAGGCCAGCAGCCCCATCCCGGTGGAAATGATGGTGAACAGCAAGGCCGCTAGAAACAGCGTCACAAAGCTACCTTTCATCGGCACACCGAACACCGTCACAGCCAACAAGCACATGCACAAAAAGTTCATCAACGCCAACAATACGTAAGGAATCTGCTTACCTAGCAAGAACTCCAAGCGTGTGACGGGCGTCACGTACAGGTTAATGATGGCACCTAATTCTTTCTCTCGTACCACCGCTAACGCGGTCAACATTGCCGGGAACATCAACAACAGCAACGGAATCACGACTGGCACCATGGCAGGCAAACTGCGTACATCGGGGTTATAGCGATAGCGCGACTCTATGCCTGCCGGGAGTGTGAAGTTCATCCCTGCCTGCTGAGCCTGATCCAACAACCAGTGCTGATGTATACCTTGCACATAACCTTGAATAGTTTCTGCACGCGTAGGCATAGCACCATCTACCCACACCCCTATTTCTGCATTCTGACCACGTTTAACGCTTTGTCCAAAACCCGGTGGGATTTCAATGGCCAACGATAACTCGCCACTACGCATACGCTGATCTAGCTCGTCGTAATCTTGTATGGGCGGTTGCTCGATGAAGTAGCGCGAACCCGCCAAGCTAAGGGTGTAGTTCTGGCTGATAGAGGTTTGATCTCTATCCAACACCGCGTAGCGTAAATCCTCTACGTCTAGGCTAATCCCATAACCCATGATGAACATCATGATGAGCGAACCCGCCAACGCCAAGGTGGCCCGTATTGGGTCTCGCTGCAACTCCAGCGCTTCGCGCCATGTGTAGCTCAACAAGCGCTGCAGGCTGAAGCGTTTCTGCTTATGCGGCGTAGCCTCTTCTGGCTCAGCTACTGCTTCGTGCAATGCCTCTGCCTCACTAGGCTTGCTGCCCATGGTTTCACCACTGGCTTCTAGCAAATAGCCAATAAACGCTTCCTCCAGTGTCGCTGCACCGCGTTTTTCCACCAGTTTAGCGGGTGCATCACTGTCCAGAACCTTACCTGCGTGCATCATTGACATACGGTCGCAACGTGCCGCTTCGTTCATGAAGTGCGTGGAAATAAAAATCGTGACTTTATCTCTACGCGACAGTTCTACCAACAACCGCCAGAAACCATCCCTTGCCACGGGGTCCACACCGGAAGTAGGCTCATCCAGAATCAAGAGCTCTGGCTTATGCACCATTGCCACGGCCAATGAAAGCCGTTGACGTATGCCCAGCGGTAAACTGGACGGCAAGCTATGCCGCACTTGGCTTAAGTCAAAACGCTGCACCATCTCATCAATGCGCTCATCCAGTTCTGCTTCAGGAACGTGGAACAACTGCGCATGCAGCACCAGGTTTTGCTCTACTGTTAGCTCGCTATACAGAGAGAACGCTTGGGACATGTAGCCCACACGACGACGCGTATCCAAATCATGAGGATCCACCTCGTGGCCAAACAACCATGCTTTACCACGTGTTGCCGGCAACAAACCCGTCAACATTTTCATGGTGGTGGACTTTCCGCAGCCGTTAGACCCCAGGAAACCGAAAATCTCGCCTCGGCGTATGCGGAAAGACACACTATCTACCGCCACAAAATCACCAAAACACATGGTGAGATCTTCAGCTTCAATAGCGATATCGTCATCATCTACGTCTAACGGTGGAATCACCACCGGGGCATGACCTTGTTTTTTGGACTCTGGCAGCAACTCAATAAAGGCTTCTTCCAGATTATTTCTGCCAGTGCGCTCAAAAAACTCTTCGGGTGTGCCCGTCGCCAGCACCTGGCCATCATCCATCGCGACCAACCAGTCAAAGCGCTGTGCTTCGTCCATGTAGGCAGTCGCCACAATCACACTCATGCTAGGGCGATCTACACGAATACTGTCGATCAGGTCCCAGAACTGCGCACGCGCTAATGGGTCTACACCAGTGGTGGGTTCGTCTAGAATCAGGAAATCAGGGTCGTGAATTAACGCACAACACAGGCCCAGTTTTTGCTTCATCCCGCCTGACAACTTGCCCGCAGGACGTGACAAAAATGGCTGTAAACCCGTGGCTGCTGTCAGTTCATCAATACGGCGTCTACGCTCGGCAGCATCATGACCGAATAACCGACCAAAAAACTGCAGGTTTTCTTCTACTGACAGCGTGAAGTACAGGTTCTTACCTAAGCCCTGAGGCATGTAGGCAATATTCGGGCACACGTTATCGCGGTGTTCTTTGCTGGCCATATCACCACCCAGCACATCGATACGCCCTTTTTGGATCGCCCGCGCACCCGCCAACAACGACAGTAAGCTCGACTTACCCACCCCGTCAGGACCCAGCAACCCTACCATGCACCCGGCAGGAATATCCAGATTCAATCCCTGCAGGGCTACCGTTTCACCGTAGTGTTGCCATACATCCCGAACCTGGGCAACCACTGCAGGGCTACCTTGTTCAGCCATGGCTTACTCCGTTACTGAAACGACATTGGATAGTGAAGCAGGCCAAGACGCATCCGCATCCAGCTTGATCCACGCTACACCTGGCAAGCCCACTTTGACTTGCTCCATGTATTTACGCAGCAGCTCTGGAGAGATGTGCGCACGCACGCGGAACATCAATTTCTGACGTTCATTCGCGGTTTCTACTGTTTTAGGCGTGAACTGTGCATTGCTAGCTACAAACGATACTTTGGCAGGAATCACCATATTCGGTGCGGCATCCAACACAATACGTACATCGGTGCCAATGGCCACACGACCAGCTACCGACTCTGGCAGGAAGAAGGTCATGTACACATCTTCCAAATCCAGCAAGTTCAGCACTTTACCGCCTGCGCCTAGCACTTCACCTGGCTGCGCAATACGGAACTGCACACGACCTGCGCGCGGTGCTTTCAATTCGCTATCGCGTAAATCAGCATCAATACGAGCAATGGTCGCTTCTGCTGCTTTCACTGTGGACTGTGCACCAATCAACTGTGCTTTGGCCGCTTCCACCGCCGCATCTGACGAGGCTGCTTGTGCTTTGGTCGCAGCCAATACAGCTTCTGCGCCACGTACTCGTGCACGGTCATCGTCCAGTTCCTGTACGGAGGCAGCACCTTCTCTGGATAATGTGCGCGAACGTGCCAATCGGCGTTGTGCAGCGTCTAGCTCTGCTTCACGCTGTGCAATCAAAGCTCGAGCAGCCAACACATCGCTTTCACGCAGACGTACTTGCGCTTGTGCAGCAGCAACGCCGTGCTCAGCCTGCTGATAACTGGCTACGGCTTCGTCACGCTGCGCCAATAACACATCCACTTGCATGGATGCCAACGGTTGGTCTTTGGTCACGAAATCACCTTCGCGTACCGCAATGCTTTCAATACGACCGCCCAACTTGGCAGCCACATCGACCTCCGTAGCCTCAATACGCCCGTTTCCCTTTACGAACGCATCACCTAATCCATCATCGTTGTACCATTCCCAGCCCTTCCAGAGCAGGCCCAGGGCAATCAAAACACCGGCTACCACCACAATTTGCTTCTTCATTGTGCATTACTCTCTTTGACTCGCAACATTCTCTGAGGCAGGCACTGCCTTAGCCTCTTCCTTGGACTGCTGTGTGCCACCACCTAAGGCGGCATATAACCCTACCTGACTGGCTAACAGCTCATAACGCACTTGCACCAGTTGCTGACCGGCGGCCAACAAATCGCGCTCTGCATCCAGAACCTCTAGGTACGCTGCCGAACCATTGTCGTAACGTAACTGCGCCAATCGTGCTCGCTCTGCTTGAGCTTGTTCGGCTTTGCGCTGAATAATCAGTTGCTCGCTTAGCCAATACTGTGCAGACAACGCATCCGACACTTCCCTAAAGGCGGTCTGAATTGTTTTCTCGTATTCTGCCACTTGCATGGAATGTCGTACCTCGGCTATATCAAGGTTTGCTTGTCTACGCCCGGTATCGAAAATAGGTAATGAAATAACTGGCACAAATGTCCATGCTCTACTACCTGATGAAAACAAATCATCTAACTCTGCACTTGCGGTACCCAAACTGGACGTCAGCGCAATGCGAGGCAAGAAAGCGGCACGTGCGGCACCAATATCAGCATTGGCAGCGCGTAACTGATGTTCTGCCGCCATAACATCAGGACGATTCAGCAATAAATCTGATGGTAGACCAGGCGTCAGAGCCACCATGGCATTTTTCGTGTCTAAAGGTGGCAACGACTCAGGCAAGCTAATATCTGTACCCACCAACTGGTACAGAGCATGCCATTGTGCTGCACGCGCTTGTTGCAAACTCACATGCAAGGCCTGAGCTTGATGCAACAAGGTTTCCACTTGCGTCAGATCTAGCCGTGAGGTTGCGCCCTCTTCATAGCGACGCTTAAAAATTCGATACGATTTTTCGCGGGTTTCTACAGTGCGTTGCGCTAACGCTTCGCGCTCGTCCAGCCCACGCAATTGGAAATAACCATCAGCCACTTGCGAGATTAGCGCCACACGAACGGCTTGTTGCGCGGCTTCTGTAGCTAGCCAGCGTTGTAATGCTGCATCTTTTAGGTTGCGTACACGGCCCCAAAGATCGATTTCCCAGCTATTAAAACCAACCTCAGCTCGGTACTCGCTACCTACACGTGAGCGCCCTGTTGGTGATAGATCAGCAGGCACTCGCCCACGAGCACCTTGTCCACCGACGTTTACTGTTGGTAATTGGTCTGCACGTTGTATGCGAAAAGCAGCTTGTGCTTCTTCCATACGCAGGATAGCTAAACGTAAATCACGGTTATTTTCTAATGCAACCTGAATGAGCTGTTGCAGTTGAGGGTCCGTAAAGTAGCTTTGCCAAGGTAAACTAGCGGCTACCGAGGCGTTTAGATTCTGATCAGACTTCGTGTCTACAGGCCACTGAGCGGGTATAGGAGACGGTGGGGCTTCATAGTTAGGAGCCAGTGACATGCAACCACTGAGAGCCAAAACTGCCAACAACACTGTTGGTCGTTGCAGCCATTTAGCAGTGCCCGTACTCAACACAGGCTTTATTGTGTAAACCATGCTCTGTTTCACAGTATGAAAAGATTTGATAGAATAAAACGTCCGGTCGGTTGTTTTGTATTATACAGAAGTTCAGCATTATTATGATTACCAGCCACCATCCTTGTACGCCCAACCCTGATTCCTGTGCTACTTCGCCTACAGAAGAGGCTGAAACCACAGAGAAAAAGCCGCGTCGGCGTTATCTACCTGCTGCCAAGCGCAAGCAGGAAATTCTGGATGCTGCCCTCACTGAGTTCGCCAGCAATGGGTACTCTAGTACCACCATGGAAAGCATTGCGGCCACGGCCAAAATATCCAAGGCGGGTATTTACGCCCATTACCGCAGCAAGGAAGAAATCTTCCAAGCGCTGATGATGACGGTGCTTACGCCCGTTAAGCCTGTGGATTCCTCATGGATGCCAGAAACCGAAAATCCATCGGTTGAAGAAATTGTGGATGCTTTTCTGGCACAGCAATACGACAAACTGGAAGACCCAGCCGTACTGACTACCTTTAGATTGCTGATCTCTGAAAGTGTGCGTGTGCCTGAGTTGATTCAACACTGGCATTCTCACGTCATTGATAGACGTGTTCAGCGTGATCAAGAGATTGTGGATGAATGTGTACGTCGTGGCTTGCTACGTAAAAGCCCTATTACCGACAACTTCTTCTTGGCTGCAGCACCGTCCCTACAATGGGTAATTCTGGCTGTGCTGTTTAATGACACAGATACCGACAGACTACATAACCTGCGTCACGCTCACCGTGAACTGCTGTTAGAACTGTTGCGCCCTTTAGCGGTTTAAGGCTGTTGGCGCTGTAGGATCTCGTTAATCCCGCCAATCACACGCTGTACTGATCCCTTATGCTGCTGCACCCAGTGCAGCCCAGCATCGGACATGCTTTCTAGCTTGTGTCGGTCTTCTAGCAGCTCCATTGCCTGTTTGACCGCTGTTGCTGCATTTGCTGCACGCAACGCCGCACCTTCCAAGATGGCATCGGTCACAGCTTGTTCGAAATTTCGCGTATGGGAACCCACAATCACCGGCACACCCAACGCGCATGCTTCAATGAAGTTTTGCCCACCCAAGGGTGCAAAGCTGCCCGCAACAATAGCCACTTGCGCTTGTGCGTAATACCAAGGCATTTCGCCTAGGCTATCACCCAAGACCACATCAGCCTCTTTACACATGGTGATGGCAGAACTGCAACCATCGCCCGCTTTCAGCAAATCAGTGCGACGACACACATTCAAGCCTTGTGCAGTCAACAAACCAAAGGCTGACTCAAAACGCTGTGGATGACGGGGAATTAAATAGAACAACGTGCGCTGAGCAGGATCCAGGTCCATCTGCTGCTCTTTGCGTATTTGGCGAGTAAGCTCAGGGATAAACATCTCATCTTCACCCTCACGTGTACTAGCCACCAGCACTACACGCCTACCCACACTGCTCGCAAAGCTGCGACCTCGTTTGACTTGCTCTTCTGACAACTGCACGTCAAATTTGAAGTTGCCTGATACCCGTACCGCATGACCGCCCGCTTGCTCTAAACGCTGGGCATCGTGCAAAGTTTGCGCATAAATCTCGGTAAAACGTGAATACGCAACGCGCATCATGCTGCCTATACGCAGGCTTTGACGCAAAGACTGGTCTGAAAAGCGTGCACTAGCCAGTACCACAGGCAAACGCGCTTTACTCGCGGCATACATCAGGTTCGGCCATACTTCACGCTCAATCATGACAGCAATAGCTGGCTGATAATGACGTATAAACCGCTTGCATGCCCCAGGGAAATCGTAAGGTAGCCACTGTTGGAACAGCCGGCCCTCTTCGATTTCTTGAGCAAACATACGCTCACCTTCGGCCCTACCGGTGTAGGTCAAATGCGTGAGCAAAATAATGTGGCCCTGCTTTAGCAATGCAGCAACCAACGGCTGAGCCGCACGGATCTCTCCTAGGCTAACCGCATGAATCCAAATAGGCTTGGATTGCCAGTTCGGTCCACGGTAATAACCGAAACGCTTGGCACCTAGAATATCCCAACGACCACCTACTCGCCGCGCCCTCAATCCCATCCACGCTAACAACAGTGGAGAAAACAGACGCAGTAGAAGGGTGTAAAAGAAGCGATTCACGTTTAGCCGTCGTCTTAGAGCATGGCTTGCAACAAGCCATCGGCGCCGGTCAGCGAGTCGTGTCTGGGGGAGCTCAATGCTTGATTAATGGCACTTAACACGGTTTCTGCAGAAGGCTCTCTGCCACGCTCGCCCAAACTGGCGGTGTATGCCGCACCTTCTAAAGGTGTACGCACCGGTGTAGAAGCTTTGTAAATACCAATAGTAGGTCTACCTAAGCCCGCCGACAAGTGCGTCAATCCGCTGTCTAAACCTACCATCAGCGTCGCACCGGCCAGTTGATCAGCCACCTCAGACAACGCCATACGCGGCATTACTTGCGCATCAGATCTGCCTTTAATCAGTGCTTCAGCACGTGCCGTTTCCGCTGGGCTACCTGCCAATAAGCGCAACGATAAACCTCGGTTTTGCAGATCATCAAACACACGCAACCAATTTGCGGGAGCCCACAGTTTGTCGTCTCTACTGGCTGACGGCATGATGATGGCGTAGGGTTGTACGGGTACGCGATCACTGATGGCTTGTAAACCAAAATCAGGAGCGCCGTCGTACTGATAACCAAAGGTCGCAGCAGCCAATGTACGCTGACGAATCACCGCTGGCTGCCAGAATTCAACGCGGTGTTTCACGTCGTAAAACAAGGAAGCCAAGGGTTCACGTGCAGATTTCCAATCTAACCCATGGCGCACACCTGTAGTTTGACGCACCAGCCAAATCGATTTCATCAGTGCCTGCATATCCAGCACGATGTCATACTTTTTGCTGGCCAATTGTTGTTTCAACTGCTGACGCTCGGCACGTACTTGAGCTGACCACCACCCTTTACGCCAGCGGCGATGTGCCACCGTGATGACGTTACGCACAGCCGGATGCCAAGCAGGGATTTCGGCAAACGCCTCTTCCGCTACCCAGTCAATACGGGCGTCTGGCACATGCCTTGCTATGTCAGAGATAGCAGGCAGCATATGCACTAAGTCGCCCAGCGAAGAAGTGCGTACGATTAGAATTTCACAGGTCATCTTTGCATTATAGCGTAGGGTAAATGCGGCGATTCAACGTCCATGCATTTCTTTTTCTCAACGTTTTTTCATCTTTTACAACATTCCCCACTCTTTTTGCTAGGACCTCAGACAAGGTGTAGCAAACAAGGGATAATCATTTACATAAATAATAATTTCCACGACGAGACACCGCAGGAATCGCTTCATGGCTGCACCCAATCCCATCTTTGGCATTTTGCTTTTGATTCTTTCCTCTTGGTCGCTTTCTGGCCTTGATGCCAGCGGAAAGTGGATCATGGGGGCCGGCGCCTCGCTAGTCCTGCTGTGCTGGGTACGCTATACCGTGCACTTGGGGTTGATTTTGATGATCACCCTGCCTTCTAAAGGCTTGTCCGTCTTGCGTATACGCTACCCAGGCTTACAGATGCTGCGCGGCACAGTAGCGCTGGTGGGTACCTTTACCTTTTTCACTGCCTTACATTACCTTCCCCAAGCGGAGGCCACAGCCATTAACTTTCTGTCGCCATTGCTGATGTTGGCGGTAGCGCCGTGGGTATTAAAAGAGCCCATGCGCATTTCCCGCTGGGTTGCGGCAGCAACGGGTTTTGCTGGTGTGCTGATCATTATCAGACCCAGCTCTGGCTTAGATATGGTGGGCGTGGCGTGGGGCCTAACCACCGCCTGTTTGTTCGCTGTGCAGCATATAGTGACGCGCAAACTCGCCTTGGATGATGCCTTTAGCACCTTAATCTGGGGGGGAATCACCGGCTCTGTACTCAGTGCAGTGTTGGTGCCCTTTCACTGGCAAGAAATCAGCGGCATTTTGGCGGGATTTGACCTCACCCAATGGCTGATTTTGCTCTCTACCGGTTTCTGGGGTGGGCTAGGCCACTTGTTGCAAATACAGGCCTATCAGCGCGCACCTGCCTCAATGTTGGCACCGTTCTTATACCTACAGATTGTGAGTGCCGCCACCTTAGGCTGGCTGGTCTGGGGCCACTTCCCTGACGCACTCACCTGGTTGGGTATCGCCATCATTTGTAGCAGTGGCATTGTGATTGGCATTATTGAGTGGCGTCGCCAAGCACAACACTAAGGCACCACGCTCACGCTTATAGATAATGCCGCACTACGAGTTCAGGTAATGGCTCTGGGTAATCCCAAAACGCCTGATCTAACTCATACATGCGGTCGTTATCTTCCTCGGTGATCAACACTGGTAAATCACTAAGCGATACATTGGCGTCGGCCTGCCCATATGGCACCACTAGCGCATACATCTGCTGCACGATGTGCAACATATCGCTAGAGCCAATTGCTTCTAACGCACGAATGGCTGTCAGACAGTTTTCTTCGCCCCAATTACAAAAGAACTGCAAAAAACCGCCATTATTCACATCAGCCTCTAAACGCCACAACGCGACCAGTTCCTGATCGCGTGGGGAAAGTCGGCTGATCTCCCATTCGTTATCGGCCATTTTCTTCATGGCCGCATCGTACAGCGGGTCTTGTAATAAATCCCACACCGACACCATACCCGTAGGAAAAGGCTTCCACAGTTGCGGCCAATTCACACCATAACCGTCTTCGGTCAGCTCCCATTCTAGGCGCTCTGCTGGCGATGCTTTCTCTACCCGTATATAACGTTGTATAGGCGTACTGAGCGTACTCCCATTGTGTAGGCTCAACACAATATCGCTATCTGTAATCTGAACCTCTGAAATGCCGTACGCGTCCATACTTAGTCCTATTGCGGTATCCATACGCTGTTGGGTAGTGCCCTGATTATAAAGCGCTGTAATACGGATGCCGATCAAACAGTTTTTCGTAGAATGCACTGCTACGTACTGGTAGCATGGTGCAAGCAAAAAAACGGTTTCCGCCGCTCTCCGTAACCCCGCAGGTCATCACGCCATGAACCCTGTTTCGTACTTTGAAATCCCCGTACTGGATCTACATCGAGCCATACAGTTTTACAGCACTGTTTTCGGTTCGAAATTTGAACAAGCCTCGGTAGACGGCAATGAAATGGCCTTCTTCCTGTATGACGATGCGCTACCCGGCGCAAGCGGAGCATTAGCTCAGGGTGACAGTTATGTACCCAGCCAATCGGGGGTGCGCCTCTATTTCGATGTCACTGACATACAGCAAACCATAGAACACGCCCTCTCTGTAGGCAGTACATTGCTGTACCCCATTACGCCTGTAGGTGAGTTTGGCAGCGTCGCGGAAATCACAGACTCTGAAGGTAACTGCATAGGCCTACATGCTGCACCATAAAAAAATAGCCCGTTTAACGGGCTATTTTCTTCTGCATGCCTATACGCTTACGCTCTGGACCAGCCTTGTACAAAGCTGCTCACTGGCTGACGCTTGCTACCAGGGCGCTGTAGTTCGGTAATACGCAAAGTCCCTTCTGCGGTGGCTACATCAATGCCATCTGCTGTCACTGCAAGGATTTGACCTGGTTCAGCACCGTTAGTAGCAGCAGGCAATGCTTGAGCACGCCACACCTTCACTAAGCCCTCTATGCCATCCAAGGCCATGGTAGAACCCAACATAGGATCAAAAGCCCGTATACGACGCTCCAATGCCACGGCAGTTTGCGTGAAATCCAAAGGGGCTTCGGTTTTAAGCAGTTTTTCGGCGTAAGTCACACCTGCTTCGGGCTGCTTAACCGCTGTAGGTGCTGTGCCATCAGCCAGTTGCTGCAGTATTTCTACGATGCATTCTGCACCCATATGGGTGAGTTCGTCTTGCAAGCTCGCACCCGAATGATCAGGGCGTATATCCATAGCGCGCACCAGCAACATATCGCCTGTATCTAGCCCGGCATCCATTTGCATGATGGTGATACCCGTTTGCGCATCACCCACTTCAATCGCACGCTGAATAGGTGCAGCACCACGCCACCGGGGCAGCAAGCTAGCATGAATGTTTAAACACCCATACTTAGGTAAATCCAACACCCATTGCGGCAAGATCAGCCCATAGGCGGCCACAACCATGACGTCAGGTTGAACAGCTTGCAACGTACGCAAGGCAGCTTCGGCGTCTTCAGGATACTTACCATCCAAACGCAAGCTTTGCGGCTGAGCCACTTCGATGCCATGCGCCAATGCCGCTTCTTTCACAGGGCTTGGGCGCAGTTTCATGCCGCGCCCAGAAGGACGATCAGGCTGCGTCATCACAAGGGGTACCTCGTGACCAGCAGCCAGAATTGCCTCTAGCGCCTGACGCGCAAACTCGGGGGTGCCCGCAAATACAACGCGCATACTGATTTATACCTTTTCTGCTTCACGTTTCTGCTTGCGTAGACGGGTACGAATGCGGTCTTGCTTCAGGTTAGACAAATATTCTACGAACACCTTACCCAGCAAGTGATCCAGTTCGTGCTGCACACACACAGCCAGCAAACCATCGGCCTCGAACTCGTAGCTTTCGCCTTTTTCGTTCAGAGCACGTACACGCACTTGCGCAGCACGCTCTACTTTGTCGTACACACCAGGCACAGACAAGCACCCTTCTTCGTACACACGACCTTCGTCGCTGCTCCAGATAATTTCAGGGTTGATCAGTACGTGTAAGTCATTACCCTCTTCGGATACGTCAATGACTACCACGCGCTCGTGCACGTCTACTTGGGTCGCAGCCAAGCCCACGCCGGGAGCATCGTACATGGTTTCAGCCATGTCCTTCACCAATTGGCGAATGCGATCATCCACTTGCGCAACAGGTTTTGCCACGGTATGCAAACGAGCATCAGGATATTGGAGTATAGGAAGTAAAGCCATTTAGTCGGTACACAAAACGATACTTAAAAAGGTATTTTAAGCCATCATGCGTTATGTAGACAGTCATTGCGTAGGTAACAGGCGCTACATCCTTACAAATACATGGATAATGGCAACACTTATGGCCGTTTCTGTGCTGATTTCATGGCACACTTCGCTACATGATGTCCACCACCGAACTTTCAAACTCCGAACTGTATTACTGGCTACGGCTCAGTTTTGAGCCATCTATAGGCCCGGCACAAGCACGTGCATTGCTGGCCCATTTTGGACTGCCTCCCGATATCTACAGTC
>SRSN01000006.1 GCA_004791645.1 Alcaligenaceae bacterium 429 | reverse complement strand
ATAATTATCAAATAGTTATGCGTATTTTAGGCGTGAATTTTTCGTTACATGGTTTAGTCTAGCAAAGTGCTATAGCAATAGATCATTTAGTGTATTTGTTGCCCTGAGCGTACGATTTTCATGCCGTTATAGCCTTATCTATATAGGTCTTGCGCTAGATCAAACATGAATTCGATAAGGGTTTCTACCCATATAGGCTCTCTATACCATGAGTATTGAGTGTGACATTGAAGTTAATTGACACATTTCTTTATTAATTATGGGTAGTGTTTATGAAAGCCTTGTCTAAAACCCTGATTGTTGCACTGGTTGCGCTGGGGGTCGGTTATGGCGGATCACAGCTTATTCTTTCGCAACGTAGCATAACGTCCTCTTCTGCGAGCAACTTGAACTTGGATGATGAAAAACTCATCAAGCAAGGAGCCTATGTATCCCGTACCGGTGACTGCGTGGCCTGTCATACCGTTCCTGGTGGTAAAGAGTATGCCGGTGGTCTGGCAATGCAAACACCGCTGGGGGCGATTTACTCAACAAACATCACGCCCGATGTAGATACTGGTATTGGTAGCTACACCCTAGACGAATTCAAGACAGCAGTACAACATGGCGTGCGTAAAGATGGTGCAGCCTTGTACCCTGCTATGCCTTACCCTTCCTACGCCATCATGAGTGATGACGACATGAATGCGCTGTATGCGTATTTCATGCGTGGTGTGCCTGCCGTTAAACAAGAAAATGCAGAGCCTACATTGCCCAAGTTGTTCCAGATGCGCTGGACTATTGCGTGGTGGCAATGGATGTTTGCACCTAAAGATCAGAAATTCATTGCTGATGATGCCGTAGATAGCATCAAAAACCGCGGCGCTTACTTAGTGCAAGGCCCTGGCCATTGTGGAGCCTGTCACACCCCTCGCGGTTTGGCTTACCAAGAACTAGCCATGAGCCTGAATGACGGTGATGACTTCTTGTCTGGTGCCGTGATTGATGGTTGGCGTGCAAAAAGCTTGCGTGGTGAAGGTCGTGGTCTAGCGAGTTGGACAGAAGATGAGCTGGTAGATTTCTTTGCCACCGGTAGAACCGATAAAGTAGCCGCATTTGGTGCGATGGCTGATGTAGTGGAACACAGTACTCAGTACATGACCCCAGAAGATCAACGTGCGATGGCGCAATACTTGAAGGCATTGCCTCCAGTAAAAGGCCGTAACCCAGAGATCCCACATCAAGCTGATACCACTACCCAAGCACAATTGGATGGCCAATACACTACTCCAGGCGCGTGGCTGTACGCTGAACACTGCGTAACCTGTCACCGTGCTGATGGTAAAGGTGTGCCACGTATATTCCCTGCGTTGGATGGTAACTCCGCTGTATTTGCTAACAATGCGCAATCCGTCATCCAAGTGACTTTGGAAGGTGGCCGCATGCCAGAAAACGAAGTAGATGCAATGACATTCACCATGCCTGCATTCCGTCATTTAGGCGATCAGGAAGTGGCTGATGTGGTGAATTTCATCCGCACCAGCTGGACTAACGAAGCGCCTACGGTGAACGCTGAAGACGTAGCTCATATTCGTCAGTTCGTTGCGAAAAAATCGCCTAACATCCTTCCTGAAGGAGCCAGCCATGAGTAAAGCCAAAACCCTTTCTGTAGTAGCCTTGGCGATTGCTGGTATTGCAGGTGCTTCTTGGTATAGCCTTGCAAGCCCTACCCTGACAGGCCCAACAGAAACTAGCTACCCTATTATTGACGTAGAAACCAAGCAGGTGGTTGGCCAGTACCAAATACCGTCCGATCTGTTGATTGCAAACGAACCTAACGCAGAATCCATTTTGTACGGCAAACGTTTGTTGAATGAAACACGTCGTTTATTGCCTGACAATGTGGGCGCAATGATGAACTGTAGTAGCTGCCACATCGCTGAAGGTAAAGCACCTTTGGGCGCACACTACATCAACAGTTTTGTGACCTACCCTAAAGTCATGCCGCGTTCTGGCAAGATGGTAGATTTGGCTGGCCGTATTAACGGGTGTTTTATGCGCTCGATGAACGGTAAGCCATTACCAGTAGATTCCGCAGAAATGGTAGGTATGCTGGACTACATGAAATGGTTGTCACAAGGTATGGAGCCAGGCCAAAAAGCGCAAGTGCCTATTGCTGGTGCTGTGGATGAAAGCTTAGTACCTAACACGGAACGTGGCCGTGACTTATACGCCGCACAATGTGCAACCTGTCATGGTGCGAATGGCGAAGGCCTAAAAGATGAACGTGGCAATATTGTGTTCCCACCACTATGGGGTGATGAGTCTTTCAATATTGGTGCGGGTCTAGCACGTACTTACAAAGCCGCTGCTTTCATCAAGTACAACATGCCCATGAGCGTTGAAGATCATGGCGCATGGGGGCAAGGTGGTGTGTTGGATGATCAGGACGCAGTAGATATTGCGGAATACTTCACCCATATGCCTAGACCTGACTTTGCCGGCAAAGTGAACGATTGGCCTAATGGTAAAAAACCAAAGGATGCACGTTACTAATATAAGAAATTAATCTCCCTTCAAGCCAGATTTAAGGCTGCCCTCCCCTGGCAGCCTTTTTTTTATCTGTCTTATTCAGCCGCACTGACGCGTACAGTTGCGGCGATTTTCTTCGCACGTTCACGTGCTGCTTCTACCGTTTCGTCGTACGCCAAAGCGACACCCATACGACGCTTAGTGAAGCTTTCTGGTTTACCAAACAAACGCAGATCAGATTGCGGAATGCTCAAGGCCTCAGCCACACCATCAAACGTTACGTTTTTACTGTCTACGCCACCATAAATCACAGCGCTAGCGCCAGGTGCTAACAAGGCTGTAGAAACAGGCAAGCCCAGAATGGCACGCGCATGCAGTTCAAATTCGTTTTGACGCTGTGTCACCATAGTGACCATGCCAGTATCGTGTGGACGTGGGCTCACTTCGCTAAACCACACTTGATCACCTTTGACGAACAACTCAACGCCAAAAATGCCTTGGCCACCCAAATCTTGCGTGATAGACGCCGAAATATGCTGCGCAGATTCCAGCGCTGTGTTGCTCATTGGGTGTGGTTGCCAGCTTTCTACATAGTCGCCATCCACTTGTTTGTGGCCGATTGGTGCGCAGAAACTGGTTTGCACAGCACCTTGAGCGTCTAGGCTACGTACAGTCAACAGAGTGATTTCATAATCGAAATCAATAAAGCCTTCTACGATCACGCGCTGTTGGCTAACACGACCGCCTTCCATCGCGTAATTCCATGCTTTTTCTATGTCTTCAGGGCCACTGATCTTGCTTTGACCTTTGCCAGAACTACTCATTAGCGGTTTGATCACACAAGGGTAACCAATGTGGTCTTGAATCGCTGCTTTCAGCTCATCCAAGGTGTTGCAGAATTTGTAGGGACTGGTTGGCAAACCTAGTGTTTCAGCGGCTAAGCGACGAATACCCTCGCGGTCCATCGTGAGCTGTGTGGCACGCGCCATAGGCACAACACGCGCTTTACCTGCAGCTTCTACCGCAGCGAGTGCATCGGTAGCGATAGCTTCGATCTCAGGCACAATAATGTGCGGTTTAACCTGCTCAATCAGCGCAGTTAGCGCGTTGGCATCACGCATATCCGTGACAAAAGCATGGTGCGCTACTTGGTGACCAGGAGCATTCTCATAGCGATCAACCGCAATGGTTTCTACGCCTAGACGTTGCAAGGCAATAATGACTTCCTTACCCAACTCTCCTGCGCCTAAAAGCATGACGCGAGTTGCAGCAGGACTTAGCGGTGTACCTAATGGCTTCATGAGTGACTCCGGTATAACAGGCTCAAATACAATAAATTCACAAAGAAGCATTGTAAACGCAACCTTGTTAGCTGTAGGCAATATTCGGTTTAGACGCTATTTCCGTCGCATTACGGCCTGTAAAAGCAGTTAATGCAACGATGTTAAGGCTATGGCTTGTTTTTTCTAGCCCTATGTTCTACATTAATTAAGCTCAATTTGAGCATATAAGGAGAACATCAGGTGGAGAGCCTAAAAGAAATCTATTTTGACTTGCCCGACGCCACGTCTGGTTCGGTGCGGTTAGCCACGGCATGGGCCAATGTGCCAGAGCCTATTGCCGATACCGACGTAGAAACCTACAAAAACCAAATACGTGAACAGTTAAAGGCACAAGACGCCACGTTAGTGGCCCATTACTATGTAGACCCTGTGATTCAAGATTTGGCAGAAGAAACAGGTGGCTGCGTGGCTGATTCCTTAGAAATGGCGAGGTTCGGCCGTGATTGCGACAGCTCTACCCTTCTGGTTGCTGGCGTACGGTTTATGGGTGAAAGCGCCAAAATCCTAAGCCCGCAAAAACGCGTGTTGATGGCTGATATGCAGGCCACTTGCTCACTAGACTTAGGGTGCGAGATCTCTGCTTTCGAGGCCTTTTGTGATCAACACCCAGACCGAGAAGTTGTGGTCTATGCCAATACCAGCGCAGCCGTCAAAGCTCGCGCAGATTGGGTGGTCACCTCAGCCGTGGGTCAAGAAATAGTCCTACACTTGCACCAGCAAGGCAAAAAGATACTGTGGGCCCCAGATAGACACTTGGGCTCCTACATACAGCACACAACCGGCGCTGATATGGTGTTATGGCAAGGTTCGTGTCTGGTACACGATGAGTTCCAAGCCGATGAGCTTTTGGTGATGAAGAAACGCTATCCAGAAGCTTGTGTATTGGCGCATCCAGAAGCACCCGCCAATGTACTAGAGCATGCCGATTTTATTGGCTCTACATCGCAGATTTTGGCAGCAGCCGCTAGGTTTCCAAACACGTTATTTATTGTAGCCACCGACCAGCGGCTACAACATAAGCTCAAGCAACTCTTACCGCATAAGAAATTTATGCCCGCGCCTACGGGCGGTGTTGGAGCTACCTGTAAAAGTTGTGCGTTTTGCCCGTGGATGAGCCTCAATAATTTGCCCGCATTGCTAGGTAGCCTAACAGGCAATCAAAACGAGATTCAGGTAGAGGAATCTATTCGGTTTGCAGCAGAGAAAAGCTTAAAGCGTATGCTGGACTTCTCTGCGGATACCGCATTACGCAAGCAACTACAGCAGGTGTTACAGGCCGCTTGATATTAGTGCTCTGTGGCCCCAGATACTATCCACTCTACGATAATCTCTAGATCAGCATCACTTATTTTGGTGTTGGGTGGCATGGCAACAGGCCCCCATACACCTTGGCTACCACGGCGTATATGCGTTTTGAGTAATGCTATACGTTCTGCACTGGCAGGCGCTGCCTCAGAAATGCTTTGGAAAGAAGGCCCAAGCAGTTTTTTATCGACGCGGTGGCAGGCAAGGCAGGTGTTTTTCTTGAGTAGTTCTAGAACGTCGTGTGCAGAGGTTTGAGCTACTACAGCTTGCTGCGGGGCAAGTATCAAACAAAGAGCAATAAAGCTGTATCGACTTAACATTATGTAGATATTCTCACATTACAATAGTCATTATGTTCCCCCTACACTGAGGATATATTATGCGTAAAATTTTAGTACCAGTTGATGGTTCCGACGCTTCTACCCGTGCGGTGCAAATGGCAATTACGATGCTGAAATCCATTCCGGACGGCGAATTGCACATTGTGACTGTGCAGGCCCCTATCGTGTCGCGCAATGTATCTCGCTTTTTTGCTCCTGAAGTTCTGAACGAATATTATCAGGACGAAGGCAATGCTGCACTCACACCAGCAGTAGAACTGGCTACTCAGTCGGGAGTAAAGTTTCAGAAAAGCGTGCTGACGGGTTCGGTTGCTGAGACTATTGAAGAATACGTACAACTGCACCACTGTGACCACATCATTATGGGTAGCCGTGGTTTGGGTGCTATTCCAGGATTGGTGCTGGGTTCTGTTACCACTAAAGTACTGAGCTTAGTAAGCGTGCCAGTAACGTTGATCAAATAAAGAATCCGGTAGGTGCAAATAAAACCACCTACCGGATTTCATCGCGTTATACCGATGGTTGTGTCATGGCCAATGGGTTGATCCAGCTATCGTATTCCGCTTCGGTTAAAAAGCCTGATTCAAGCGCAGCTTCTTTCAGGCTTTGTCCTTTCAGGTGAGCTGTTTTCGCAATTTTGGCTGCTTTGTCGTAGCCAATATGTTTGTTCAGAGCAGTCACCAGCATTAGGTTTTTCTCTAGATTCTCACGAATGCGTTCTTCATGAGGCAAGATACCGACGGCGCAGTGTTCGTCAAAAGACAAACACGCATCGCTGATCAACGCGATACTTTCCATGACGTTGTGCACCATCACTGGCTTGTAAACATTCAACTGGAAGTTACCTTGTGAGCCAGCAAACGCTACCGCTGCATCGTTACCAAACACCTGTACACACACCATTGTCATGGCTTCACACTGCGTAGGGTTTACTTTGCCTGGCATGATGGAAGAACCTGGCTCGTTTTCTGGGATTTGGATCTCACCAATACCGCAACGAGGGCCGCTGGCTAACCAACGCACGTCGTTTGCAATTTTCATCAATGCACCGGCTAGCGTACGCAACGATGCAGACATATTTACCAAGGCGTCGTGAGCAGATAAGGCAAAGAATTTATTCTCAGCACTGCGGAATGGCAAGCCAGTCAATTCTTTCAAATGACGCGCAACCGTATCACCAAATTTAGGGTGAGCATTCAAACCCGTACCTACAGCTGTACCACCAATAGCCAAGTCGTAAATACCGGGTAATTGCGCTTCAACGTGTTCCAACGCGAAATCTAACTGTGCTGCCCAACTACCAATTTCTTGACCCAAAGTGATGGGCGTTGCATCTTGCAAGTGGGTACGGCCAGTTTTGACCAGTGTTTCGTAACGAGCAGCCAGTGCTTTAAAGGTGTCACGCAGTTGTGCCACGCTAGGTAACAAACGCTCTTTAACCTGCAAAGCCACAGCAATGTGCATGGCTGTTGGGAAGGTGTCGTTTGAGGACTGGCCACGGTTCACGTGATCATTAGGGTGAATGGGGCTTTTGCTACCAATCACACCACCTACCAACTCAATCGCTTTGTTGGAGATTACCTCGTTCGTATTCATGTTGCTTTGTGTTCCAGAACCAGTCTGGAACACAACCAACGGGAATTCTGCATCTAATTTGTTTTCAACCACTAACTGTGCGGCTGCCACGATAGGGTCTGCGATCTCAGCAGGTAATTCGCCCAACTCTTTGTTGGCCATTGCTGCTGCTTTTTTCAGATAACCCAATGCCTGAATCATGGGTGCTTGCCACACGAAACGCTCTCTTCCAATCGGGAAGTTAATGATAGAGCGCTGGGTTTGCGCACCCCAGTAATGATTTGCTGGGACAGCAATGTCGCCCATCGAATCCTGTTCTATACGTGTATCAGACATGCTTTGCTCCTACAGAGAAAAATTATTTAGTACAGGCCAGCTCATTGGCTTCTGCCAAGCGCTGCACCCAGACTTGTGCAATATCTACTAATCTATTGGCAAAGCCCCACTCGTTGTCAAACCAGACAAAAAGGTTGGCAAAGCCATCGTTATTGGTACGTGTTTGACTGCCATCTACAATCACAGAGTGCGGATCATGATTGAAGTCCACGGAAGCATGTGGCTGATTCGTGAAGGCGATGGTAGTACAGGACTTTTCAGCGGCATCTTTAAACAGTTGATTGATCGCTTCAGGCGTCGTTTCAGTGCGCAGATTCACCATCAGATCGATGGCTGATACGTTCAAAATGGGAACACGTATAGCTTTGGCCTGAACTTTACCCTGCAGTTGCGGTAACAAGCGCTCTACCCCTTGGGCTAACCCTGTGGCCACCGGCACTATAGATTGCATTGCTGAACGGGTGCGGCGCAAATCTTTGTGGTGGTAGCCATCAATCATAGGCTGATCATTCATGACCGAGTGCAAGGTAGTCAGAAAGCAGTGTTCTATGCCAAATGCTTTATCTAGAACCGCCAGCACGGGAATAATGGCATTCGTGGTGCAAGATGCGTTAGACACAATACGGTGATGTGCCGCTAAGCCGGCATCATTAATATCCAGCACGGCTGTGTAGTCTACATCGGCTGCACCATCGGCTGGATGAGACACCAGCACACGCGGGCAACCGCTGTCTATAAAGCGCTGTAACTGCTCACGTTTGCCATAGACGCCGGAACACTCAATGACCAAATCTAGATTTAGGCTTTTCCAGTCTACGTCTTCGGGGTTCTGGGCGTGGGTGACAGCAATAGTATGGCCATCAATCACCAGAGACTGCTCATCGTGACTGATTTGGGCAGCAGGAAACGGGCCGTGCGTGGAGTCAAAACGTGTTAGGTAAGCCATGCTTTCCATATCCGCTGGCTCATTAATAGCAACTACTTGCAGTGAATCCTGCAATTTGCGCTCATAAATAGCACGTAAAACACATCGCCCTATGCGACCGTATCCATTGATTGCTATGCGTGTCACAGGCGTTCCCATGCCCATCCTTGTTTAAAAAGTAATAGAAAAACCACCATCAACCACCACGATATGGCCGTTGATGTAACTGGCAGATTTTGAAGCTAAAAACACGGCAGCAGGTGTAATTTCAGCTGGCTGAGCCCATCTCGCCAACGGATTCCTGCCAATCACATGTGCGCCTTTAATAGGATCGCTAGCCAATGCTTGATTGGATTCAGTAGCAAAGGTGCCTGGCGCAATCCCATTACTGGTAATGCCCTGAGAACCAAATTCAACCGCTAAGGAGCGCACCAGTGCTTCTAAGCCCTGTTTAGCAACAGGATACACCGCATCCCCTGCTCTGGCTATGCGGCCGGCGATAGAACTAAAGGTGATGATACGACCATAGCCTTTAGCTGCCATTCCCATTGCCGCAAGCTTAGATAACACCACCGTAGCCGTCAGATTATCTTGTATGTGTTGCGCAATTTCGAGCGCGCTCAATTCACTAAATGGGCGGCGCAAACGACCACCTACCGTGTTCACCAAAATATCTGGCTGTACGCTTAGGGTTGCATAGGAAGCTTCTAGTGTATTGAGATCAGAAATGTCTTGGCACCATATAGATGCCTGATAACCAGCATCGTGCAAGCGCTTTTGGGCGGCCTGTAGTGGCGCCAAGCTTCTACCATTCAAGATTACATGCGCACCTAACCCTGCATACGCTGCGGCAATCGCCCAGCCTAAGCCTTGAGCGGATCCTGTAATCAACGCCGTTTGACCATGCAGATCAAACGAAGGAATAAATGACTCTATAGTTTGCATGCTACTACCTAGCTCACATCACCACGTTACGTGGCGTACCAGCGATAAAAGCTTCTATATTGCCCACTAACTGATCGGCTAAGGCTTGAACCGCTTCTTGGCTTGCCCACGCGACGTGTGGCGTGAAGATAAAGTTAGGTAAATCCATCAAGCTCAAGAGCACATTATCATCGCGCGGCGGTTCAGGCGTGGTCACATCTATACCAGCACCACTGATTTGCCCGCTACGTAAGGCAATAGCCAAATCTTCTTCACAAATTAGCCCGCCTCTAGCGGTATTAATCACCAAAGGACGCTTATTCATCATGGCAAATTCTTTGGCAGTAAGCAAATTGGCGGTTTCAGGCGTTAACGGGCAATGCAAACTGATGATGTCCGAGGTACGCAGCATGTGTTCAAACGATACTTTGCCATCGCTGACATCATTACTGCCTTTGCGAGCAGCAAACTGCACTGTCATCCCTAGCCCTTGCGCCAACTTCGCGACTGACTGCCCCAACGCTCCTGAGCCAATAATACCCAGTGTGCTACCAGCTAAGTCACGTATGGGGTAGTCAAAATAGCAAAACTGCTGTGATTCTTGCCAGCGCCCACGAGCAACGGATTGGTGATAGGCAAGCAAACTGCGTCGTAGTGCGAAAATCAGGGCTAACGTATGTTCTGGCACTGTATGTTCTGCGTAATTACGCACGTTGCACACGACGATGTTGCGATTCTTACAGGTATCCAGAGCCACGTTGTTATAGCCGGTCGCGGCTATGGCCACCAATTTCAATGAAGTAGCTGCCTCTATCACCGCTGGACTGACCGGCGCTTTATTGCTAATAATGATATCGGCTGTTTTACAGCGCTCTATGGCTTGTGCTTCGGTGCTTTTTTCGTAGCAAACCAATTCATGCGGGAAAGAAAATGCCTGCAATTGCGTATGCGGGCCTAGTGTCTCGCTATCGAGAAAAACAATGCGTAGAGGCTGATTTAACATATGACACTCATAGTAGGATCAAACATGGCACATGACGCGTATGAGTACGCGTATCATAGTCATCTAGTCTACCGTAGTAATGTGTGACACTGCAGTTCCCTGTGTGAAAAACGGGGTTATTGCATGCTATAAACATCTAGGTTTTTTGTCTTTTTCCGTGAAGGGGCTCTTATGAAACTGTATTACATGGCTGGTTCTTGTGCTTTGGTATCACATATTGTGCTGGAGTGGATTGGTAAACCCTACCAAGCTCAAGCCGTCAGTCGCAAAGAACTTAAAGAACCAGCTTTTCTGGCCCTAAACCCATTGGGCTCTGTGCCTGCGTTTGTAGATGGCGATATGTTGCTGACACAAAGTATGGCCATTTTGGAATACTTGGCGGAAAGTGCTCCAGAACAAAACTTGCTAGGAACCACACCACAACAGCGTGCTGAGACTCGTCGTTCATTGGCTTTCTTGAATTCTGACGTACACAAAAACTTTGGCGTGATGTTTGGTATTCAGGGCTATACACAAAATGAAGAAGCCCAGAAAGAAGTCAAAGAGAACACAGCTAAGCGTTTGCGTGGCTACTTTGAGTTGCTGGATAAACAGTTAGAAGGCAAAGACTGGCTGACCGGCACACGCTCTATCGCTGACCCATACCTGTACGTGGTCATGCGTTGGGCACCTATTCAGAAGATTGATTTGAGCGACTTGCCTAACCTGCAACGTTTCTTCAAAAACATGGAAGCTGATGCTGGTGTTCAAGCCGCGCTGAAAGCGGAAGGTTTGGCGTAATTTAACAGTTATAGCTTTTGAAGTGACGCCATTCGGCGGCTAGTCTGGAACTTCCGGCAGCCGCCGCTACAAAGCCCATACGGCTATCTAAGTCTGACAAACTTGCCCCCTCTTCTAGCAGCATTGCGCCATAGCTATTACGTAGCTTCTGCGCAGTTAGTCCCGCAAACCCATGCTCATTTCCCCATCCTGAAACAATCCTGGCCAATGTAGCTGGGTTCATGGTTTCTTTGGCTCTAAACTCAGATGGCACTCTATTGGACGGAAAAAGCAGTTGGTGGCCCACAGCATGCTCTAAACGCTGCTTCCAGTTCAACACAATTTCTACTGCCCATTCTGGTAGAGCTAATACTCTATGTTTGCCACCGTAGTCTTGTATATAGGAATGAATAGTAGAGTCTTCGGGGTTACTACGGTTTAACGCCAATTGCTCTTGCAATGAAAAACTAATAAAGCAGCCAGTATCTAGGCAATACTCACCATCTTCGTTCGGGTGCACGGCATCTATACGTAGCGACAGTACTTCTAAGGCTTTCAGCCCGCATCCTAATAGCAGTGCTACAACTGCTGCATTTCTATGCGCTTTCCAAAGCGCGGCAGCAGTCAGACTATGATGTTCCAGCGCTAAACGCTTCTGTTCCGCCTCTAGCATCTCTACCATTTCATCGCATTGCTCAGGGGTTAGGAATTGCTTACTTTGATTGCTGCTAGAGTCACGCCAGGACGTAGCATGCATATCTTGTAGTTGCTGTGATGCTGTAGGATTAATTAGTTCTGGGATTTGAGCTTGCAATGCTTCATAGGCACGTAAAATCACTAATTGATAGCGCTCACGCTGCTGTCTATTGGTATCTTCTAAACTGCTTAAGAAATTGCTGATATGGGTTTCATTAACCGTATTAATATTCAGCCGTTGTGTGGGCAGCCAATCTAGAAAACGCCGCCACAATACTTGGTAAATCCGTTTACTGGATAACCTGAAAGGCGGATGCTGACTATCCATCCAACGCTCAAAAAGGTTGATGGCTTCTTTGTGACGTAAAGTTTTAGATTCGGCCACTTCTCACCTACTGTTAACTTTTTTGTTTAAGTGAAACTTATATCTTCCGTTAGTTGCATTAATTATACCTAAAGAAGCCGGTATTTAACCGGCTATCTTTGTCTTCTTTTCGCTTACGCGCCTAGATACGCTTTACGCACATCAGGATTCGCTAAAAGATTAGCGCCTGTATCTTGCATAACCACTTTACCTGTTTCGATTACGTAACCTCGATCTGCCACTTGTAGCGCCTTATTCGCATTCTGTTCAACCAGAAACACCGTCACGCCCTCTTCTCTGATTGTGCGAATAATATCGAATATCTGCGCAATGATCAGCGGTGCCAACCCCAAAGTAGGCTCATCCAGCAACAGCAGTCTAGGTTTACTCATCAATGCGCGTCCAATAGCAAGCATCTGCTGCTCACCGCCAGACATCGTTCCTGCACGCTGAGAGGCTCGTTCACGTAATCTAGGGAACAGTTCGTATACGTGCTCCTCCCCTTCTGCGATTTGGCTCTTACTTAGAAAGAAACCGCCCATTTTTAGGTTTTCAGATACCGTTAAATCGGGAAATACTCGACGCCCCTCAGGGGAAATCGCAATGCCTCGCTGCATAATGTCATGCGTAGGCAAGTTGGTGATGTCATCCCCTTCAAAGCTAATACGGCCGCTTTTAGCTCGTGGCGAACCACATACCGTCATTAGCATCGTGGTTTTACCAGCACCGTTCGCACCGATTAGCGTAACGATTTCGCCCTTATTAACTTCCAGTGTTACCTCATCCAGAGCCTGAATAGCACCGTAATATGTACTGACATTCTCAAGCTTAAGCACGCTATTCTTCTCCCAGATACGCTTTAATCACGCGCGGATCACTCTGCACTTCTGTAGGCAAGCCTGACGCAATAGGTCTACCGTACTCCATTACCATCACACGGTCTGAAATACCCATTACTAGGCTCATATCATGCTCGATTAACAGTACAGCCACATTGTACTTACTACGTAAATCGTTGATCAGCACTTGCAGATCACGCTTTTCTTGCGGGTTAAGGCCTGCAGCGGGCTCATCCAACAACAAAATACGTGGATCTGTGATCATGCAACGCGCGATCTCTAAACGTCGTTGCAAACCATAGGCTAAGTTACCTGCTTCGCGGTTCGCAAACTCGCGCAGATCTAAGTAATCTAACCAATGCGCCGCACGCTCAAGGGCTTTCTCCTCAGAATGCCTATGTTTAGGCAGCTTGAGTAAACCACCCAACAAGCCTGTATAAATACGGGTGTGCTGCGCCACCATCAAGTTTTCCAATACCGTTAGGTTTTTAAACAAACGTACGTTTTGGAAAGTACGCACAATACCTTTGCGCGCCACCATGTGACTAGGCAACCCTTGAATGGATTCACCGTCTAGGCGGATATTACCTTCGCTAGGCTTATAGAACCCACTGATACAGTTAAAAACAGTGGTTTTACCCGCGCCATTAGGCCCAATAATAGCGAATACTTCTTGAGGCTCTAAGTCGAACTTCACACCGTCTACGGCCAACAGACCGCCAAAACGCATGCGCAAGCCGTCTACTTCTAATATCTTCTTAGCTTGTGTCATGGTTTTAGCTCCACATGTGGACGTTTAGCAGGCAACAATCCTTGTGGACGCCAAATCATCATCAACACCATTACCAAACCAAAAACCAGCATTCTATATTCTGCAAACTGACGAGCAAACTCAGGCAATACGGTTAACAATATTGCCGCCAGGATCACCCCTATCTGTGAACCCATACCCCCCAGCACAACAATCGCTAGGATTAACGCGGACTCAATAAAGGTAAAGGACTCAGGGTTAACAATCCCTTGTCGTGCAGCAAAGAACGCGCCGCCGAAACCAGCAAAGGTTGCACCAATAGTAAAGGCAGACAGCTTGATACCGGTAGGATTCAGGCCCAATGAACGGCACGCGATTTCATCTTCGCGCAGCGCCTCCCAAGCACGACCAATAGGCATACGCAGCAGACGGTTAGAGACGAAGAAGGTAATCAACGCCAACACCAACGCCAAAATATACAAATACGTGGTCATGTCTTGGTTATTAAAGGCCCAGCCCATCAGCTCGTGGAAGCTAGTCTCACCTTCTGGCGCACGACGCACCATGGGATAACCAAATACGGTAGGTTTAGGAATACCGGAAATACCGTCTGGACCACCTGTAAAGTCGTACAGGTTGATTAACAGCAAGCGAATGATCTCACCAAAACCTAAGGTCACAATCGCTAGGTAGTCTCCGCGCAAACGCAAAACGGGGAAGCCCAGCAAATAACCAAAGATACCGGCCATCACACCAGAAAATGGCAGCGCCCACCAGAAGCCTAGGCCTAGCCAGTGGTACATCAATGCGTAGGTATAAGCACCCACAGCATAAAAGCCCACAAAGCCTAAATCCAGCAGACCAGCGTAGCCCACCACAATATTCAACCCCAATGCCAACATCACATAAATCAGCACTAAGGTCGCAATATCAATCTGCGAGCGTCCGGAAAAGAAAGGCCATACTACGGCCAGAATGATTAAGGCACCAATCAATACTTGTCGTGTACGGTCCCCCATTACTGGGATTTTGAACGACGCCCCACCTTTAGAGAGCTTTCCCGCCAATGCAGGGCGCAGCAGTTGCACAATGAAAACAGCCGCCATGCCATAAAAAATCAATGGCCACTCGGGTTGAACTGTGGTGTTCATCCCTGAGCGTAGAATCTGAAAACCAAAGACTGGGGCGACAATCACGCCTGCAATAAATGCGGCGAATAATGCTTGTTTAATTCGACTTGCCATTAAACTTTTTCCACTTCTGGTTTACCAAGCAGGCCTGTAGGACGGAACAGTAGAATCAGCACTAGCAAGCTGAACGCTACGATGTCCTTGTACTGCGATGAGATATAAGCAGCGGCAAAGGTCTCTGCTAACCCTAGCAGAACGCCACCCAGCATTGCGCCAGGAATGCTGCCAATACCACCCAGCACAGCAGCGGTAAACGCCTTGATACCGGCGATGAAGCCAATATAAGGATTCAATTTACCAATGGCCAATGCGATCAAGACCCCACCTACAGCGGCAAGCATGGCACCAATCACAAACGTGAAAGAGATCACCTTATTGGTATCAATACCCAGCAGGTTTGCCATGCGTAAATCTTGAGAACAAGCTCGTGAAGCACGCCCCATGCGGGAATATTTGATGTAGAAGCTCAGCGCAACCATCAAGACCACCGTCACCACGATGATCAAAATACGCGAATACGCCGCTGTTACTGTGAAATCGTCCCCCATAGGGATCTGCACAGCACCCGTTACCAGCGCAGGCACCGCCATATCGCGTGCACCTTGGCCCAACGCTACCCAGTTCTGCAAGAAAATGGACATACCAATCGCAGAAATCAACGGGACTAAACGAGGACTACCCCGTAATGGCGCGTAGGCCACTTTTTCTACGGCAAAGCCATAAGCGGCTGTAATGGCCACAGCAACCAAGATCATGATCAGCACGATCAAAAGTACTGGTAAGCCAGAGTTCATTCCGATAATAGATAACGTCACCAACCCTGCATAAGCACCAATCATATAGATCTCGCCATGCGCAAAGTTGATCATTCCGATGATGCCGTAAACCATGGTATAGCCAATGGCAATCAACGCGTAAATAGCACCCAGCGACAGCCCGTTAAACAGCTGCTGAATTAATTGTGGTAATAAATCAGACATTGAATTTGGGATTCCGAATAAAGCTTTGGCAGGGATTGTAACCCGTAGCTAGATGCTTATTCTGTCTGGCGTCAGTAAATTTCATGACGCCAGACCTAATTAACGTTTAATTGACCTCAGAGAAACCTTTCTCTTTGTCCCATTTGTAAACTGAAAACTCAAAATGTTTGAGATCACCTTTATCGTCATAAGCAACATTGCCAATGGCGGTTTCGAAGTTGTTCCCATGCATGTGATCTGCGCCTTTAGCGGCATCATCACCCACTGCTGTTAAGGTATCCGCAATGATCTGCACAGCAGCGTAGGCCGGGAAAGTAAAGGCGCCGTCAGGACTACGTCCATAGGTTTTAAACTCTTCCATAACCTGCTTATTGCTGTCCATCTTGGCGAAGTCAGCCGGCAAGGTTACCAGCAAACCCTCTACTGCGTCACCTGCGATAGCCACTAAATCTTGGTTTGCTACGCCCTCAGGCCCCATGAACTGCGTGGTAACGCCCTGTTCACGCGCTTGACGCAGTAATAGCCCTAATTCAGCGTGATAGCCGCCAAAATAGATCAAGTCTGGGTTCATGCTGCGCAGTTTAGTGATCACAGCAGAGTAGTCCGTGTCGCCTACGTTAATACCCTCGTAGAAAATAATATTGGCACCGCCTTTTGTCAGTGCATCACGCACCTGATTAGCCACACCCGAACCATATGTCTGTTTGTCATGCAGAATGGCAATACTAGCTGGTTTGATTTGCTCCAAGATGTAGGCAGCTGCAAATGGCCCCTGCTGATCATCTCTGCCAATGGTACGGAAGAAATAATGCGGCTTGATGGTGTCAGTCACAGCAGGCGATGTAGCCCCCGGCGTGATGGCCACAATACCCTCTTGTTCGTAAATATTCACAGCTGGCACAGCAGTGCCAGAGCAAGCGTGCGCTACCGCAAAGTTTGCGCCGGCTGTCATCACTCGGTTAGCGGAAGCAACGGCCTGCTTAGGTTCGCAAGCATCATCAATCAGTACAGCTTCTAATTGGCGGTTGTTCACACCACCTTTGGCATTGATCGCATCAATGGCTGTTAGTGCCCCTGCTTGAATTTGATCGCCATACTGCGTAGAAGGCCCGGTCATGGGCTGCACAATACCAATTTTGATAGTGTCATCAGCGGCGTAAGCCACACCCCATCCCGCGCCCATTGCTACTGCTAGACTCAACCCTAAAGCTGTTAATTTCATTGCTACCACCCCCTATGAAGCCGCTGCTTTCAGAAAATACGCTTAATTGCTACGGACATGATTTGTAGAAACAAAGTGAACAAAGTTCATGTATTTTCTACAGCCAACCATGAGGTGTCACTACGTATAAGCCCTAGCGAAGGAGTGAATTTACTGTTTTTTTACTTATCCTTTGGTCTAGCAAGATTCCACATTAATGCCCTGAAGGGTGCAAGCATAAAGGTGTTCAATAGAATCTTAATGGCGAAATCGCCAAGCATTAATGTGTGCCATGGCATATCAGTGCCCACAAATGCAATGCAAAAGAAAACAAAGGTATCAACTGCTGCACCTGCAATACCACCTATAAAAGGTGCTTGCCACCATTTACCATCACGCAATCTATCAAACACATGTATGTCAGCGAGTTGAGCAATGAGAAATGCCAAACCTGAAGCAATTGCAATACGGGGAGTTGCCAGCCATGCCGACACGATCAAGGCTGCAATAAACCCCCACAGCGCCACTTTACGCGCTGTGAGCGGCCCAAACCGCCTATTCAGTAGGTCAGACACTAAGAAGGAGACTGGATATGTGAGCGCCCCCCATGTCAGCCATGGGTTAATGGGGTACTGCACCAATACATTAGAGGCCACAACGATGATAATCATCGCAACAATGGCCACACCATAATGTATAGGTCGGACCGCCTCAAGGCGGCCCGTTTCACCTACTGCTTTCATGCAAATTCCACAGACAACTCAGCTGCTCGGCGTTTGGCCGCAGCCATTGCCGTTTTCACCGTTTTCTCAAAATTCTCAGCAAACAGTACGTCCAATGCTGCTGCTGTTGTACCACCCTGAGAGGTCACTCGTTTACGCAGAGTTTCTGGTGTTTCTGGTGACAGTCCAGCCAACTGAGTAGCGCCGTTCAAGGTTGCCAAAGCAAGTTTTCTTGCTTGTTCTGGCGACAACCCCAACTCTGTACCGCCAGCAATCAACGCCTCTAAGAACAAGAACACGTATGCAGGGCCACTACCAGACAATGCTGTTACAGCATCTAACTGGTCATCGCTATCTACCCATACCACTTCGCCTACCGTACCCAGCAGCTGATTAGCGATATTTTTATCGCGCTCAGGCACTGCTGGCAATGCCAACAAGCCGGTAGCACCACAACCGATAAAAGCTGGCGTGTTAGGCATGCAGCGGATCACACGGTCGTAAGGTGACTCGTCACCCAACCAGCGAGCAATATCAGTAGCAGCAATGCCAGCCGCCACACTGATGATCAATGTATCAGCTTGCAAGAAAGGCTTGCACTGTTGCACTACCTCTTTCATTACCTGAGGCTTCACGGCAAACACCCACACACGATGGTGGCGCAGTTGCTCTTGTGCATGAGGTTGCGTCAATACGCCTTGCTCTGCCCATTTATCACGCAATTCTGCATGGGGTTCTACTACCAGCACATCCGATGCAGCACATCGTTTACCGATTAAACCTGCCGACAAAGCGGAAGCCATGTTGCCCCCACCGATAAATGCCAGCGTCATTTGGTAAGCCTCGTTCACCATCTATTTAACTCCTAGAATTTCTTTCTTATTACTGCGCTCCAAGATGCGCATTCAACACTGTAGCAGAGCCCTTGCCCACATAAAAGAAGGCGGCTTATCGCCGCCCTCTTTTGGAACCATCTATACGTTAATTATTTACCGTACAGTGTTTTGGAACCATCTTTGTGCCATACGTACACGTCAAATTTGAACTCATTCAAATCGCCTTGCTCGTTCCAAGAGATCACACCAATAGGTGTTTTCACTTCGTTAGCGTGCAAGTACTCAGCCACTTTGACTGGATCGTCTACACCAGCACCAACGATACCATCAGCAATGGCTTTAGTCGCTGCGTAAGATGTCATCTGGAATGCGCCTGCTGCGTCACGGCCTTTAGCTTGGAAGGCTTTAACGATTTCAGCGTTTTCTGCATCTTGTGTAAAGTCAGCTGGCAATGTCAGCAGCATGCCTTCAACTGCCTCACCAGCGATGGCGTTGATGTCAGGGTTACCAGAACCTTCAGGGCCCATCATAGTAACTTTCAGGCCTTGCTCTGCGCCTTGACGCAACAACAAACCCATTTCTGGGTGGTAACCACCGTAGTAAATGAAATCAGCACCTGTAGATTTCAGTTTAGTGATCACAGCCGAGTAATCGGTGTCGCCGGCATTAATACCTTCAAACATCACGATTTCGTAGCCAGCATCTTTCAAACCGTCACGAACGGCTGTTGCAATACCTTGGCCGTAGGATTGTTTGTCGTGCAGCACAGCCACTTTAGTTGGCTTGATGTTAGCAGCGATAAATGCGGCAGCAGCAGGACCTTGTTGGTCATCACGGCCAATAGTACGGAAAATGCTGTCGTAGCCTTTGCCATCAGTTACAGCAGGAGCTGTAGCGGATGGGCTCACCATCACGATACCTTCGCTGTTGTAGATGTCGGTAGCAGCAATGGTTGCACCGGAACATACGTGGCCAACAACGTAGTTAATACCATCATTGATCACACGGTTCGCTACAAC
Source organism: Alcaligenaceae bacterium 429 (assembly GCA_004791645.1). Classification (GTDB taxonomy): domain Bacteria; phylum Pseudomonadota; class Gammaproteobacteria; order Burkholderiales; family Burkholderiaceae_B; genus Paenalcaligenes. The sequence continues at coordinate 18,102 of SRSN01000006.1, read as the reverse complement.
TGGACCTTGTTTAGGTTCACAGCCATCATCGATGACTACCAGTTCCAGCTGCTTACCCAATACGCCACCACTAGCATTGATTTGTTCGATAGCGGTATACACCCCTTCACGAACCATATCGCCATACTGTGTTACGGGACCAGTGGTTGGACCTGCTACGGCAATTTTGATGTTATCCGCATGAGCGGCTGTAGCCATCATCATGCCGGTAGCCAAGGCCAGAGCACTGGCAACAGGGGTAAAACGGATTTTCATAAATGTGATCTCCTGATAAATGACATGACTGCCTACCCTACCCGGCGCAGGCAGTCACCCACTATAAGAACTTGATAGCTCAAGCCCTTACCTCATAGTACTTATTGTAAGAGGCTACGCAGCATCCACGCATTTTTCTCGTGTACATCCAAACGCTGCGTTAACAAGTCAGCAGTAGGCTGATCGTCTGCGGCATCGGCACAATCAAATGCTTGTCTTGCTGTGCGAGACAACGCCTCATTGGCAGACAATAGCATAGCAATCATTTGCTGTGCATCTGGCACGCCTTTAGGTTCTTGGATAGAGCTCAACGCTGCAAACTGAGCGTAGGTACCTGGAGCATAGTGCCCCAATGCACGCATACGTTCAGCAATAGCGTCCAGCGCTTGCCATGTTTCGGTGTATTGACCCATAAACATGTCATGCAAGGTATTGAACATCGGACCAGTGACGTTCCAATGGAAATTGTGCGTCATCAGGTACACCGTGTAGGAATCAGCCAATACCTTAGATAGCTCTTCGGCAATACGGGCACGGTCAGCATCACTAATACCGATGTTTACAGCCAGAATACCTGGTGCTGCCTTGACTGTTTTTGGTGCTACTGCTTTTGGGGCTACCGTTTTAGGTGCAGCCTTTTTGGTTGCAACTTTTTTGCTTGCCACTTTTTTCACAGCTTTTACCGCTTTAGCCATACATCGCTCCTTGAGGTTGGACTAAATAAAACCTACGAACCTTGTATTTCAAGTCAAACAGTTTACTGTAATCCATCAAGATTACTGTAAATAACGCTTTTATCTAACAAAAAATTAACATTTTCCAAGCCGCAATTCATGATGGCTTTGGTTAATGCATTAATGGCTTCAATACGGGGAAAGCTTTTACGCCAGATTAAAGCTATGCGTCTATCGGGTGCCGGTTTAGTAAAAGGAATATAGCGCAGCAAAGCACCTTCTTGACCGGGAGCAGCGAGCGCGCTAGATGGCATAACCGTTACACCTATACCTGTAGCCACCATATGGCGGATAGTCTCTAACGATGAGCCTTCAAAAGTGCGCTGTATGCCTTCACTACTGGCTGAAAAGCGTGATAACTCTGGACATACACCTAACACCTGATCCCTAAAGCAATGCCCTGCTCCTAAAAGCAGCATGGTTTCTGATTTTAAAGCCTCAGGGTCAATCGCTTCTTTATCTGCCCAAGCATGCATGCTGGGCACTGCCACCACAAAAGGTTCATCGTACAGATCACGCACCATGAAACCTGTGTCAGGAATGGGTAAGGCCACAATAGCGCAATCCACTTCACCTTGTTTAAGCAACTCAATTAATTTCACGGTGAAATTTTCTTGCAGCAACAGTGGCATTTGCGGAGTTTGGCGTATTTGTTCAGGCACCAGTTTAGGCAGTAGATACGGTGCTACCGTATAGATAATACCCACGCGTAATGGCCCTGCTAACGGATCATTACCTTGGCGCGCAATTTCTTGCACCTTGGCACCCTCTTCCAATACGCGCTGCGCCTGTTCAATAATACGCAGCCCTATGGGGGTGATACCTATTTCAGGACCGCCACGCTCGAAGATCACGATACCCAGCTCTTCTTCCAGCTTTTTAATAGCTACCGATAAGGTAGGCTGGCTTACAAAACAAGCTTCTGCGGCCCGGCCAAAGTGACGTTCTCGCGCAACCGCCACAATGTATTTCAACTCAGTCAGTGTCATGTTCAGCCCTTAGATAGCGTGTCCTGACAGTTATATCAGGTACGCAAAAATTCTTCACGTCCTTTGAGCCAGCGCTGCACATGCGCATGGGCATGCTCAGGATAGTGTTCTCGCAACAAGACAGCACATTCTTGTGCTTTCTCAATCATATACTCATCACTATCCAAACTGGCAAAACGCAATAATGCCTGTCCAGATTGCCGTACGCCCAAAAACTCGCCTGGACCTCGCAGTGACAAGTCGCGACGTGCAATCTCAAAACCATCTGTGGTTTCGTACATTGCCTTTAAGCGCTCACGCGCAATGGCTGACAATGGTTGTTGGTACAACAGTACACATACAGCTTGGTGCGATCCGCGCCCTACTCGACCGCGCAACTGATGTAATTGCGCTAACCCAAAGCGCTCAGCGTGCTCAATCACCATCAAGTTGGCGTTAGGCACATCCACCCCTACCTCAATCACTGTAGTAGCCACCAACACCTGCACTTCACCAGCCCGAAATGCTTCCATAATGTGGGCCTTTTCTTGCGTAGGCAATTTGCCATGCAACAAGCCTACTTTGACGCCAGGCAATTGCTCAGCCAAATGCTGATATGTGTCTACAGCGGTTTGCAATTGTAGGGCTTCACTTTCCTCTACCAGAGGACACACCCAATACACCTGCCTACCTTCTTGGATTTGCGCATAAATATGGGCGATCACCTCTTCGCGTCTATGCTCAGACAACAATTTCGTGATGACGGGTGTACGTCCTGCTGGTAGTTCATCAATCACTGACACATCTAGATCAGCAAGAAAGCTCATCGCCAAAGTACGGGGGATAGGCGTGGCACTCATATTCAGTTGATGAGGAATAGTACGAGCCTGCTTTTCGCCTTGCTCACCCTTACGGCTTAGGCTTAATCGTTGTCCCACACCAAATCTGTGCTGCTCATCCAAGATCACCAGCCCCAGTTTGTGGAACTCTACACCCTCTTGAATTAAGGCTTGTGTGCCCACAACCAGCGCACAATTGCCGTTCTGCACACCCTCTAAAACTGGTGCTCGTTGCTTCGCTGTCTGGCTACCACTTAACCACCCCACCGCAATACCCAAAGGATCAAACCACTGCTGCATTTTCTGGTAATGCTGCTCGGCCAATAATTCAGTTGGTGCCATCAGGGCGACTTGGTAACCACTTTCTATGGCCTGTGCTGCCGCCATAGCCGCCACCACAGTTTTACCGCTCCCCACATCCCCCTGTAATAGACGATGCATAGGGTGTGACAAGGTCAGGTCTTCAGCGATTTCAGCTACTACACGCTCTTGAGCATTGGTTAAGCTAAAACCCAAACGCTCACGCAAACGTTGTTCTAATTGGCCCTTTTTCTTTTTCAATGGCCATGATTTCTGTTTGCGTCGTGCCGCTCTTGCTGCCGCCAAACTCAACTGCTGAGCCAACAGTTCATCAAATTTAATACGCTGCCACGCAGGATGCGTTTTCTGCATCAACGCATAAGCATCTACATCTCTAGGAGGATGATGAAGCAAGCGTAAGGACTGCGCAAAATCAGGTAACTCAAACTGTTCACGCAGGGCTTCTGGCAACGTATCTTTTAAAGGCAAGCGCTCTAAGGCTTGGTTAATACGATTCAGTATTTGCTGTTGACGCAATCCGTCACTCGCCGGATACACCGGTGTTAACGTATCCGATAATCCCTGATCAGGCTTCGTAACCTTAGGGTGTACTAGCTCTAAACCATGAAAACCACGGCGCACCTCGCCACGCACACGCACGCGCTGGCCTTCTGCCAATTGTTTGAGTTGTGAGGGATAGAAATGCAGCCAACGCAGCGTAATTCTGCCGCTCTCATCTTGCAAAATCACTTGCAGTTGCTTGCGCGGGCGTTGAGTAATGATTTGCTCAACCACTTCACCTTCGAATTGCTGAGATAAGCCCGATCGGGCATCCGCAATGGCGTGAACAGCGGTTTCGTCTTCGTAGCGTAAGGGTAAATGCACCACGAAATCGGCATCAGTTTCCAAGCCTAATTGGCTGAATTTTCGTGCCAGAGTAGTTGCCGCGGCATCTGCGCGGCCCTTGCTGGGCCGTGAGGATGATGCAGATGCCATAGCGATTAGAGAACCAGAATGGCCTCTACTTCAACCTGAGCACCTTTAGGCAAACTTGCCACGCCCAGTGTAGAACGTGCTGGAAATGGCTGAGGAATCACATCAGCCATAATAGCGTTCACCGTCGCGAACTTGCTCAGGTCTGTCAGGTATAGCGTCAGTTTTGCAATATTTTCCAGCGTACCGCCCGCTTCTGTAATCACAGCTTCCATGTTGGCAAAACACTGACGTGCTTGCGCTTCGAAGTTGTCAGAGACCAAGTCACCAGTCGTTGGGCTCAGGCCAATTTGGCCAGACAGATAGACTGTCTTGCTACCTTGTACCGCTACGGCTTGAGAATAAGGGCCTACAGCTGCAGGAGCTGCACTTGTCTGGATAATATCTTTAATCATGGGTACGTTATATAAATGCTGAAAACCGCACCATTCTAATCGTGCCGCAAAAGGCTACACAAGCCCTTTGCGCACAAACGTAGTCTGTTATTTCTCTACAAACGCACGTTCAATCACGTAATCGCCAGGTTGACCCACTCCTGGAGAAACTTTGAAACCACGAGCATCCAACATACTGCTCAGGTCTTCCAGCATGGCTGGACTACCGCACAACATGACACGATCTTTCTCGGGGTCTAAAGCATCTATACCCAAATCAGCAAAGATCTTGCCGGATTCGATCACCGATGTAATACGGCCTTCGTTACGGTAAGCTTCACGAGTTACGGTTGGGTAGTACAACAGTTTTTCACGCACGATGTCACCGAAGAACTCGTTATTTGGCAGTTCATTTTCAATGAAGTCAGCGTACGCCAACTCACTGACGAAACGCACACCGTGTACCAAGATCACTTTCTCGAAACGCTCGTATGTTTCTGGGTCTTTGATAATGCTCATAAACGGAGCCAAACCTGTGCCTGTACCCAGCAAATACAAGTTGCGCCCATCACGCAAGTCATCTACCACCAGTGTACCCACCGGTTTGCGGCTGACCAGAATAGAATCGCCCACTTGCAAGTGCTGCAACTTAGAGGTCAACGGACCATCTTGCACTTTAATGCTCAGAAACTCGAGGTTTTCTTCGTAGTTCGCGCTAGCGATACTGTAAGCACGCATCAGTGGCTTACCTTCTACTTCCAAACCAATCATGACAAAGTGTCCGTTGGTAAAACGTAGAGCCTGATCGCGCGTTGTAGTGAATGAAAAAAGCGTGTCATTCCAGTGATGCACGCTCAGGACTTTTTCAGTATTAAAAGCAGCCATGTATCAGTTTCAGAGTATGTAAGGAATCTGCCAGCCTCAGCAGGACAGGAAAAAGAGATTTACCGCACCAGTTTAGCGCGTTTTATAGTGTAAATCCTGATATCCTTATGCAAAACTGGGTTTACTTATCATCACAGAAATAAGCTTATCTCCCCCTGATCTGTATCAAGATGATGACATTTGTCCTTCAAAATATGTCCGACCCATCAAGTTTTCGTCAAATCTGTAACCCTCTTTCACTGCACTATTGTTAGGCTTGTCGTAGTCTGCTATGGTCGCTCTCGCGGCTATCAATAATGATTGTCATTCTGATGAAAATTCCTAACTAGTAGGAGCTTCACTATGCGTTTTGCACGTAATCGTCTTTCTATTTTGGCAGGTCTAGTTTTTGGCACCATGGCATTCAACGCCTATGCAGCCGAAGAGGTTAATCTTTACACCACCCGTGAACCACAGTTAATACTGCCCATCCTTGAAGCCTTCACCAATGAAAGCAATATCAAGGTGAACACGGTTTTTGTGAAGGACGGATTGATTGAGCGTGTACGCACGGAAGGCGACAAATCCCCTGCTGATTTGCTGATGACTGTTGATATCGGCAACTTGCTGGATCTGGTAGAAGCTGGCGTGACTCAGCCTGTGGAATCCTCCACATTGCAAACCGCTATTCCTGCCAACCTGCGTGGTACAGATAACCAGTGGTTTACGCTGTCTTTGCGTGATCGCGTGGCGTATGTAGCCAAAGACATGGAAGAAATCACCACCCTAACCTATGAAGACTTTGCTAACCCAGAGTTCAAAGGCAAAGTGTGCATCCGCTCTGGCCAACACCCTTACAACACAGCACTGATCGCCGCCAAAATCGCACACGATGGCTTGGAAGCTACTGAAACATGGCTGAAAGGCGTGAAAGACAACCTAGCACGTAAAGCTGCTGGCGGTGATCGTGACGTTGCCCGCGATATCTTGGGCGGCATTTGCGATGTAGGTATTGCCAACGCGTACTATGTAGGCCGCATGAAAAATGCCGCTCCTGGCACCGATGATTACGCATGGGGTGAAGCCATCAAGGTAATTCGTCCTACCTTTGCAAACTCTGATAGCAATGGTACTCATGTTAATATCTCTGGCGCAGCAGTAGCCAAGCATGCTCCTAACAAAGATAACGCTGTCAAATTGTTGGAATACTTGGTGTCTGATTCCGCACAAAGCCTGTATGCGAAAGCGAATTACGAATACCCAGTTAAAGCGGGTGTAGAACTTGATCCAGTAGTCGCCAGTTTTGGTGAGTTGGTGATTGATCCTCTGCCTCTGACCGAAATCGCTAAGCACCGTAAAGAGGCAAGTGAACTGGTAGATAAAGTTGGATTCAACAACTAAAACGACAAACCGCAAGCACACACAACAGGCCATTGCTGCAGGGCAATGGCCTGTTGTCGCGTCTCGCTCCCCTATTCGTGTGTTTTTCCAAAAGAACGGCTGGCTGCTGGTTTCCTTTGTGATCGCCCTGATTGTGCTGGCCCCCGTAGGCATGCTGTTCTGGGAATCCTTTGGTGCCGTTGATCACTGGGTACACCTGATTGACTATGTGTTGCCTGGCGCGTTTCTGAATACTGTATTGCTGTTAGCCGGCGTGGCCGTGCTAGCTGGTTGCTTAGGTGTAGGGGCTGCATGGCTGATTACCGCCTATGAATTCCCCGGACGACGTATTGTGTCATGGGCACTGTTGCTGCCTTTAGCTGTTCCCACCTATATAGTGGCCTTTGCGTATCTGGACTTGCTGCATCCTATAGGCCCTGTCCAGGGCGTTATCCGCGACATTCTTGGCTATACCAGCCCCAGACAATTCCGTCTGCCCGATTTGCGGTCTTTGCCCGGTGCCATCTTCTTGCTAGGCTTTGTGCTCTACCCTTATGTGTATTTGAGCACCCGCGCCATGTTTGCCACCCAAGCCGCTAGCTTGATCGAAGCAGCTCGCATTTTGGGTGAAAGCCGTAGATCGGTATTTTTCCGCGTTGCCCTGCCTATGGCCAGACCGGCTATTGCAGTAGGCTTGAGCCTAACGCTGCTAGAAACCTTAAACGACATAGGCGCATCTGAATTCCTAGGCATACAAACGCTGACGGTTTCCATTTACTCCACATGGGTCACACGCTCTAACTTAGCTGGCGCAGCACAAATCGCTCTGACTATGTTGGTTATGGTGGTAAGCCTAATTTGGATTGAACGCTTAGGCCGCCGTCATCAACGTTATAGCAGCAATCAACGCTCACACCCTGTACGACCCCAAGCCCTTAAAGGCGTGCCAGCACTGATTGCGTGTGCTTTAGGTTGGGCTCCTATTGTGATTGGCTTTGTAGCACCAGCGTTATATCTGATCAATGCCAGCGTTAAATATTTGAATTTGAATGGCACTGTGTCTGCTCAGTTGCTGAGCAGTGCTTGGAACACCTTGAGCTTAGCGCTGATTGCAACCATCGTCACTTTAGTCGCAGGGCTAATCTTAGCGTGGTCCGCTCGCGGCAATCATCATCAGCATGGCAGTCGTGCATTGCCTAATATGCTAGCCGGCATAGCTTCTATTGGTTATGCCATCCCAGGTACTGTGCTAGCCATCGGTTTACTTGGCCCCTTGGTCTTTGTAGATGGCTTGCTGAATCGTATTGGCCAGTTATGGGGCGCACCGCAGCAACTCATTCTGATGGGTTCCATGGGTGCTCTTATTATTGCGTACAGCATACGGTTTTTAGCGATTTCATCGGGCAGTTTGCAAGCCGGCTTATCGCGTATTCCTCCCTCACTAGAACAAGCGTCTAGACTGCTAGGTGAAAGCGCAAGCGGCACATTGCGACGTGTACATCTACCATTATTACGCCCTGCCATAGGCGCAGCTGCGTTGCTGGTATTTGTTGATGCCATGAAAGAGCTGCCTGCCACCCTATTGCTGCGCCCCATGAATTTTGACACGCTGGCTACCTGGCTTTATGCCGAAGCGGCTCGCGGCACTTATGAAGAAGGTGCGATTGCAGCACTAGCCATTGTGGTAGCAGGTTTGCTGCCCGTCATTTTGCTTGCACGCACCCAATTCAAAAATCATTAAATCAACATGACTGCTTTTCTGCGTTTAGAACACCTGTCCATTAGTTACCCCGCACCCGAGGGTAGAAAAACAGTAGTAGACGATTTAAGCCTGTCGCTAAATCAGGGCCATATTGGCTGCTTATTGGGTTCTTCTGGCTGTGGTAAAACCACAGTTTTGCGTAGCATTGCTGGCTTTGAACCCTTGCAAGCTGGCAGCATACAGTTGGGCTCCGTCACCCTATCTACACCTGAGCACGTAGTACTGCCTGAGAACCGTAATGTGGGCATGATGTTTCAGGATTACGCCCTATTCCCTCATCTAACTGTCGCCCAGAACATCGCCTTTGGCCTACGTAAATCTGAAAAAGCCTACCGACGCCAACGCGTAGAGGAAATGCTAGAACTGGTGGATTTGGCAGGTCATGCTAAACGTTACCCTCACGAGCTTTCAGGTGGCCAACAACAGCGAGTAGCCTTAGCACGCGCACTGGCTCCTGAGCCTGCTTTACTGTTGCTGGACGAACCTTTTTCCAATCTAGATATAGATACGCGTGAACGCTTAGCCTTTGAAGTACGCGATATTCTAAAAACTGCTGGCTTAACGGCCTTACTAGTCACGCACAACCAAGCCGAAGCGTTTGCGATTGCTGATCGCATCGGTGTCATGCACGAAGGCCGCATTGCCCAATGGGATACTGCCTACAACCTGCATCACAACCCTGCCAATAACTTCGTGTCGGAATTTATTCGCCGCGAAGCACTGCTACACCAACGCGCGCAAGCGTTTTTGCGTGGCAGCCCTTCGGACGACTAAGTAGCAGCCGCTATCAGCAAGCACAGCCTTCTGGTAGCGATGCTAACCATGCGGCCACTTTGGCACGCTCTTCGCCTTGCAAGCTATGCAACGGTAGGGGTAGGCACGGTGTTTGCACTAGGCCGAGCAACTCTGCAACAGCCGCCACCACACGCACACTACCGTGCTGCTTAAATAATGCCCACAATGGTTGCATCGCAGCAGATAATGACTCGCCGTCAGCACTAGGCTGCTTAGCTTCTGCTAGCAAACGCATGCACAATTGCGGCAGCAAACCACCTAATACTGAATACCAGCCATCACAGCCCGCTTGCAGCCCCAAACTTGCCGCATGGTCACCACTCACACCCAAACTGCACTGTGCAGGCAAACGCGCCTTCAGCGCACTCACACGTGCTGTAGCCTCACCCAGACTACCAGTCAAAGCGGGGATTTTGATGGATGCCACGTGCGGCAATGCTGCTAATGCCACCAGCAACTCATCACTGAAATGGAACTGTGTGGTGGCCGGGTTATCGTACACACACAATGGTACCGACAACTCACGCGTGACCATTTCAAACAAGCCATACACTTCATCAGGCTGCAGCTTCTGATACGACACTGGAGCCATCAACACGGCTTTTGCTCCAGCACGCTGAGCATCTTCCGCAAGCTTCAACACATCACGAGTGCGTACCGAACCAATACCCGCCATAACAGGAACAGAAGAAGCTTGAGCCACAGCTAGCGTCACAACCATTGCCCGCTCTTCTCGGTTCAGGTAGGCGTAACTTCCCGTAGAACCCAACACCGTAATCATATTCACCTGAGCCTGCACTTGACGCTGAATCAGGCGCTCAAAGGTATGAACATCAATGGCACTATCCTTGAGCAATGGGGTTAAGGGAAATGAAACCAGCCCAGAAAACATAGATCCCACTCCTACCAACAAAGAAAAAAAAGCCCCTGCCATGCAGACAGGGGCGGTACAGCCTTAGCTACGCTTATAGGCTGTAGTACATGTCGAATTCAACCGGGTGTGGCGTCATACGCAACCTATTCACTTCGGCTTGTTTCAACTCGATGTAGGCATCCAGCATGTCGTTGCTAAATACACCGCCACGAGTTAAGAATTCTCTGTCGTTATCCAGTGCTTCCAACGCTTGTTCCAGCGAGCTACACACGGTTGGGATTTTTGCATCCTCTTCCGGTGGCAAGTCGTACAAGTTTTTGTCAGCAGCATCACCAGGGTGGATGCGGTTCTGAATACCGTCTAGACCAGCCATCAACATGGCTGAGAATGCCAAGTATGGGTTAGCCATTGGATCTGGGAAACGTACCTCTACACGGCGTGCTTTAGGGCTGCTCACGTAAGGAATACGAATAGACGCTGAACGGTTACGAGCCGAGTACGCCAACTTCACAGGCGCTTCGTAGTGAGGTACCAAGCGTTTGTAGGAGTTAGTGGTTGGGTTCGTAATGGCGTTCAGTGCACGAGCGTGCTTGATGATACCGCCGATGTAGAACAAAGCCATATCAGACAAACCACCGTAACCATTACCGGCAAACAAGTTCTGACCGTCTTTCCAGATGGATTGGTGCACGTGCATACCAGAGCCGTTATCGCCCAAGATGGGTTTAGGCATGAAGGTCGCTGTTTTACCGTACACGTGAGCCACGTTCATGATGGTGTATTTCATGATCTGGTTCCAGTCGGCGCGCTGCACCAACGTGGAAAAACGTGTACCGATTTCCAACTGACCGCCACCGCCCACTTCGTGGTGGTGCACTTCAACTGGCACGCCCTGCTGTTCCATCAGTACGCACATTTCTGAGCGCAGATCGTGGAAGCTATCAACGGGTGGTACAGGTGCGTAGCCGCCTTTAACACGTAGACGGTGGCCCAAGTTATGACCATTCAACGCAGCAGCGGTAGACCAAGGGGCATGCTCAGCACCAATTTCAACCATACAGCCATTCATTTGATCGTTCCAACGAATATTGTCGAAAACGAAAAACTCAGGCTCAGGACCAAAATAGGCGGTGTCGCCCAAGCCGCTGGCTTGCAGGTAAATTTCAGCACGTTTGGCCAACGAGCGTGGATCACGATCGTAACCATTCAAATCGGTAGGTTCTGCTACATCGCACGTCACAATAAGCGTGCTTTCTTCGCGGAATGGATCTAAGCGGGCAGAGCTAGCGTCTGGCAGCAATAGCATGTCGGAGCATTCCACTCCTTTCCATCCAGGCAAAGACGATGCATCGAACGCTACCCCCCCTTCTATGCGCTCTTCATCAAAGCTGTGCGCTGGCACAGTCAGGTGGTGTTCACGGCCCAGCGTATCCGTGAAACGGCAGTCGACGAAGGCAACATTACGTTCCGCAATGAGTTTGACCAGCTCTTCGGGGGTAGACATTATGACTCCAGAATAAGGCTAAAAAGCAGAGATAAAGGCCACCTTACAGCACGCCCGTGCTGCAAAGGGCCTGTTTTATTGTAATTCAAGGGCTAGGCAGCCGTTAAAAAAACCTGCAACAACAACAGGAAAACAACTACTGATCGTGTAAAAATTCCGCTTGCAGATCATTTAGGAAACGCCAGCCCATTTCTGATGCACGAATACGCAGTGGGTCGTCAGCCAATAAGCCTTTATCACGGCAGCGACGCAACGCTGACAGTACATAACTTAGTGGCTGGCCTGTGTGCTCTTCGTAGAGCCCTACCGGCACACCCTGTTTCAAACGCAATGCATTCAACATAAACTCAAACGGCACGTCGTGAAACGCAACGCTTACATCTTCAGCTAAGTGACTACCATCACGTTTTTCTGCAGCTTCCATCCACGACTGCGGGTTTCGCAATACCGCGCGACGTACGACTCTATCGGGAAACGATAATTTGCTGTGCGCCCCCGGGCCTATACCCAAGTAGTCACCGAACTCCCAATAGTTCATATTGTGCCTACTGCGTCGGCCCGGTTTGCTGTAGGCGGAGATTTCATATTGCTCGAAACCGTGCTCTTGCACCGTTTGTATCATCGCATCTTGCATCACAGCGCTTTGATCTTCATCTGGCAGCACCGGCGGATACTTCGCAAATACCGTATTGGGCTCTAACGTCAGGTGATACAGCGATAAGTGTTCAGTACCAAAACTAAGCGCTTGTTGTACATCCTTAATCGCTAGCTCTGGCGTTTGACCTGGCAACGCAAACATCACATCCAAGTTCACACGCTCTACGGCTTGCTGCGCCATCTCAATGGCTAAGCGGGCTTGCTGACCATCGTGAATACGGCCCAAAGCTTTCAACGCATTGTCGTCAAAACTTTGTATACCTAACGAAATACGGTTTACACCGCTTTGCGCATACGCCTTAAAGCGAGAAGCCTCAGCCGTACCGGGGTTAGCTTCAAGCGTAATTTCTGCATCCGGCAGCAGAGGCAAATAGGCCCGGATCATAGAGAGCATGGCGTCTACCGTTTGCTCAGATAACAAACTGGGCGTACCACCCCCAATAAACACGGAAATCAGCTGACGTCCCCAGATCAAGGGCAAAGATTGCTCTAAATCGGCTCTCAGTGCTGACAAATACTGCTCTTCAGGCAATGTTTGCGGCGCTTTGTGGGAATTAAAATCACAGTACGGGCATTTGCGCACGCACCACGGCACATGTATATACAGTGCAAGTGGCGGCAGCGTGCTAAATCTGAATTCATCCGCTTTGCGTGGTTGTACGCGTTGCAAAGGCTGAATGGAGATCATTAACTCGTCCATCCTTCATGCTGCAAGCGCTGTAGCAACTGCTTCAAAGCAATAGCACGGTGGCTCAAACTGTTTTTTTCTGCAGAACTTAATTGCGCCGCAGTTTTGCCCAGATCAGGCAGGAAGAAGTGCGGGTCGTAGCCAAAACCGTTTTCGCCCTGAGGCTGATCCACAATCTCACCTTCCCAGAACCCTTCACAAATAATGGGACAGGGGTCTTCCGCATGACGCACGAACACCAACAAGGCCACGTAACGGGCTTCACGCTGGCTTACGCCCTGTAGCTTGGAAACCAAATGCGCGTTGTTCGCCGCATCGGACTTCTCACCGCCAGCCATACTGGCAAAACGAGCCGAATACACACCCGGAGCACCATCCAAAGCACGCACTGATAAGCCTGAATCATCCGCCAAAGCAGGCAAACCCGTGATCGCACTCGCGTGCCTAGCTTTAGCCAAGGCATTTTCCACAAAGGTATGAAACGGCTCAGCCGCTTCTGGGACACCTAACTCGCCCTGCGCAATCATCTGCAGCCCAACGGGCTCCAGCATCGCAGAAAACTCACGCAACTTACCGGCGTTGTTCGATGCCAGTACGACTTTATGTAGTGCCATAATTATCTCACCTGCTTAAGCACGCTCTACCGCTGCACGTTGTGCACAGTGCAATTGTTGAATACCAGCTTGTGCGTTATCTAATAGCGCATTCAATTCTTGACGACTAAAGGTGTTGCCTTCCGCCGTGCCTTGAATCTCTACCAGTTGATCAGCATCCGTCATCACGACGTTCACGTCAGCATCGCAGCCGGAATCTTCGTCGTAATCCAAATCCAACAGTAAGCTATCGCCCAATTTACCTACTGAGACAGCCGCCACTTGACCAGTTAACGCTTGCTCTAGACCCACACGCTTCAAGGCAATCGCCAACGCCACCCACGCACCAGTGATGCTCGCACAACGTGTGCCGCCATCCGCTTGCAGTACGTCGCAATCCAAATGCACGGAACGCTCGCCTAACGCCTTAAGATCCACCACAGCACGCAAGCTGCGGCCAATCAAACGTTGAATTTCTTGAGTACGGCCACTTTGTTTGCCTCGGGCGGCCTCTCTATCCATACGTGTATGCGTAGAGCGTGGCAACATACCGTATTCGGCCGTTACCCAGCCTTGCTCTTTACCTTTCAAGAAACCAGGCACTTTATCCACTACACTGGCTGTACACAGCACATGGGTATCGCCCGCTTTAATCAGTACTGAACCCTCAGCGTGTTTGCTGAAATTCACTTCAAACTCTATGCTGCGCAATGCATCATGCGCACGCGCGGCATGACGTTCGTAATTCTGCAAACCTGACAACTTGTTTCTCCTACTGATTTAGACGACTTCGCCCGAAGTCGCTATTAGAACAGGCTACAATACTCTAATTCAAGCATACACACGGTACCTTATCCTATGATCAGCAGTATGACCGCTTTCGGTAGCGCGCGCGCCGAGTCAGAACTAGGCAGTATCACCATTGATCTGCGCAGCGTCAACAATCGCTACCTAGACCTGAATCTACGCATTCCTGAAGAATTACGCTTTCTTGAGGCCCAAGTTCGTGAGCGCTTAAGCGAGTCATTGCAGCGTGGGAAAATCGAGCTGCGTCTTTCTTTCCATAAAAACCTGCTGGTGCAGAAAAGCCGCTTAGACCCGGCGTACCTAGAAAAGCTCGCCGCTGAACTGGCCTTGGCTCGCAGTTTTATTCCGGATACCCCTGCCCCAAAACTACAAGAGTTAATGCAATCGCAACAGCAAGAGCAAACTCAAGAAAAAGCGGAACAGTGGCAAGCGACTTGTTTAGAAGCCTTGGGGCAAGCCCTTCAAGACTTCCAAGCAGCGCGTTTGCGCGAAGGTGAGCGCTTGGCCGCTGATATGCTCACCATTGCAGAAGACATTCAGCGCATCGTGGCTGACGTAGAACAGCACATTCCGCAAATGCTGCAAGACCAGCAAAACAAAATCAGTGACCGTTTGCGCGAGAGCTTGAACCTTGCTAATCCAGAAGGCTTTAGCCATATCTCTGGCGAAGAGTTGTCAGCACGTATTGCGCAAGAAGCCTCATTGTTCTCCTTGCGTTCTGACGTTGCTGAAGAATTGACTCGCCTGCGCTCTCACCTAAAAGAACTGCAACACATTCTGCAAGGCAAAGACACTGGCAATAAACGCCAGCGTAAGGGCAGTAGCGGCAAGCGCCTGGACTTTCTGTTCCAAGAAATGAACCGTGAAGCTAATACTCTGGGTTCTAAAGCAGGTTCGTTGACGGTGACTGAAGCAGCGATTGATTTGAAGCTTCTGATTGAGCAGATGCGTGAACAGGCGCAGAATATCGAGTAACACTAACTAAAGAACAATAAGCTCAACGAATACCCACCACTATAATTTTGGTGGGTATTTTTTTGTGTACTTAGTCGCACACCTGATGTTAAAGGCGTATTGATGACAGCAGCCCCCCCCCCGCTCTTTTTAGTCGGTGTGATATTTGCTGTAGCATTTATTGTGATTACTTTTATCATAGGACTAGGCCTTTCTTGGCTGGGGAAACGCTCCCCCACCATCAAAATACACCGCCCTTTCTTGAGTGTGTACCTAATCGCAGGGCTGGCTCTGGTTGTGCGGCTATTTTTTGCTGCACCACAAATAGCCGTATCATCTGTCGTTTCAACCTCTATCAATGTAGTGCCACCCTATTATCTTTGCTTTTTTATTGTTGGCATCATCGTTTTCAGTATACGACTGGAGGGTGAGCACTCAGGTAAAAGGACCGCATTCTACGCCTCATGCCTATCCCTTACATGCATTCTTTTTTTCTATCTCATTGAAATAGCCGTTCTGCTTTATATCAAATCCTAATCTGTAGATTATTTAGTAACTCTAAAGATGCAAGCGGCCTCTTCTTTCCCTCAACAGGTGTAATGGCAGATACTTTGTTTCGAGATACTCTTCAATGCTCTGAGACAGACTTTGCAGCAAGAAACAGAGTTCCTAGCTTAGCTAGCGCACATACGATGTGAGTTCTCGATAGAAAACAAAGGAGATGTCACATATGGCTTTGCTTGATGGAAAGGTTGCCATTATTACAGGAGCATCCTCGGGGATAGGCCGCGCTATAGCAATAATGTTTGCTGCACACGGGGCCGCGGTAGTTCTCACCGCAAGACGCAAAACCTTGCTCAACGAGGTGGCCCATTCAATCCACGATAGTGGCGGCCGCGCCGAAGTTGTGGCGGGAGATATTTCTTGTACCCACACGCACGATCAGCTAATCGAAACCGCTCTCAGTAAGTTTGGCGGACTAGATATTGCAATCAACAACGCAGGTATTGTAGGTGCTGTTAAACCTTTGACTGAATTAACGCTAGAGGAATGGCAAGAGACACTGGACACTAATCTCACCGCAGCTTTTCTTGGTGCTCGTAGTCAGATACCTGCCATGCTTCAACGTGGTGGCGGGTCTATTGTTTTCACCTCGAGTTTCGTAGGCACTAGCGTAGGTCTACCCAACATGACGGCCTATGGTGCTTCTAAAGCAGCACTAATGGGTCTGGTAAAGGGCATCACTGCGGAATATTCCAGCCAAGGCATACGTGCAAATGCTCTGCTACCGGGCGGAACTGATACCGACATAGCGGGAGACCAGGAGACTAAGGAGTGGGCTGCTGGATTACACGCAATGAAGCGCATTGCATTGCCTGAAGAAATTGCATCTGCCACACTATTTCTTGCTAGCCCTATGTCTAGTTTCGTGACAGGATCAGCTCTTTTTGCTGATGGTGGCAATGCCGCTGTGAAATAACAGTAGAGATAGAGCTCACAACCTTCATCTTACTTCACACCTCATACCTATGCTTATTCAACTGCAATCTTAGTATTCAGCATAGAAAAACAGGCCACCCACGATGGTCTGTTTTCTTGTCCCATTACGGCTCTACAACCTGGCTAACAACTTCAGGAATATCCCATGCACCGCCTACTCGGATGGCTCTACAGCGCCCAGTGTCGCCTCGTGAGCTTTCCATAAACTCTTTGCCGTCCCAGACCCATTCCTGATAACTCCAGCAATCTCCTACGCCACGCCCTTTCATACCTGAAGAAATTACGCCATTTTCGTAGTAATTTCCGCTGTCACTCACCCACTCCGGTGCTGACTGCATATCGTTACTGATAACAAAGTAAGCTTCCCCCCCGTTGTAGGCTGCCATCCAGCACGGTGCACTCACTACTGATGAATGCTGATTAAGCTGTGCGATAGTCCACGGTTCATCTAATCTGTCATCACTGCAAAAGTTATCTGAGTCCGCCGCTAATATTCGCAATAGCTCTGGCTTTATGAGTGCTTCTTCTTGCGCAGTCATAGGGCGCAAGCGTTGATCTACCACAGGCGCACGAACAATAACGGGGGCTGCAATGGGCGACTTAACGGATGCCTCATTTGCTTTTCCTTTGCGAAGAATAGCGCTGGCTGTATTCACACGCCCTTGAGCATCATCCATCTTGAGCAGCACGGCACTTGAGCCTGCCCCTGACAGCACATAATCACTGCCCTGCTCACGAAAAGTAATAGGCTTATCTTTTTTCAGTGCGTCAAGAAACAATGCCAACTGAGCATCACTCATTTGCCATGATTCGTCTTCGGCCACGCTTAAGGTGCCCACTGCGCGACCGGCAATGATGAGCTCAACTGGTGGGTTTGCTTGCCAAGGCTCATCGTAGAAATGCGCCAGCATGACTCTATTCGTAACTGGCGCTCCCCTACCCGCCTGTCGCGTCAGTAACACCGTTGCACCATCCTCGGCATCGTATTCTGCATAACCTGCCGCCCTGCAGGTTAGCGTGTTATCACAGGTCAAATCCCAGTCTTTATGAGAGAAGCTCACTGCTGCGCTCTCTGCGACTGCACTTCCAGTACAAAGGGACAGTGCCATCAAGACTGCTGGGGCTGCGAAAAATGCAGCGTACGATTTTTTTTGTTGGCCCATATTTGTGCTCTAGCTCTTGCCGTTATTTTAACTTCGGTTATCTAACCATATGTTATGCGGTTTACCGATAGCCCGCATAACTCCACATACTAAATATC
>SRSN01000069.1 GCA_004791645.1 Alcaligenaceae bacterium 429 | reverse complement strand
GAGATAACGCAGTCGCTCCAGCAATGGCACTGTGGGGTTTTCCGCCATGGCCATCACGCGTTCATTAAATTTCAGCAGGGAAAGTTCGCGATTTAAAAAAATCGCATCAGGAGAAGGGAGCATAGTTCAAAAGGTACTCATCGTTGCCGTTGTCACACTTTTTACACTGCTATTTTGACAGTTTTATGAAAGTTCATAATAAAGAAGGTGTATGTGCTTTTTACAGCCCTATAGTTTGCTTGATATTTACCGTGCCATAGTTGGTAGCTTATACGTATAATCGCATAATAATTGTCAGCACTAAGCACAGATAATGGAACAACTACTCGCAGCGGTTGACCTGGGTTCAAATAGCTTTCGCCTGTCTATAGGCAGAGTGGAACAACACAATGGTCATGCTCAGATCTATGCGGTAGATCGCTTGAATGAATCCGTACGTCTTGCCTCTGGTATGAGCGCAGACAAACGCATACATCCTGAAGCGGTTGAACGTGCAGTCTCCGTACTGAAACGCTTTCATGAGCGTATTGCTGGGTTTCACCCCAATAGAGTACGCGCAGTCGCCACCAACACCTTCCGCGTTGCCAAAAACCGTCAGGCTTTGCTTGAAGCCGCCGAGAACGCTTTGGGTTTCCCCATTGAAGTGATCTCCGGCTACGAAGAGGCTCGCTTGATTTTCTCTGGTATCAGCAATGAGCTGCCTCCTTCCCCTAACCGACGCCTGATGATTGATATAGGCGGTGGTTCTACGGAAGTTATTATTGGTAAAGGCTTTCAGCCCATGCTGCTGTCGTCGTTATCCATGGGCTGTGTCAGCTATACCGACCGTTTTTTCCCAGACGGCACCATTACCGAAGTGCGCATGCAGAAAGCCATTCTGGCGGCGCGTAACGAACTGGAAGGCATTGCCAAGCAATACCGCAAAACCGGCTGGCAAGAAGCCTATGGTTCATCAGGTACAGCCAAAGGCATTATTGCCATCTTGCAAGCCACCGAGATGTCTAAAAAAGGCATTACGTTGGAAGGCATGGAACAGCTTAAAGCTAAACTGGTGCGTGACCGCTCCGTCAAAGTTAGCGAGCTACCCGATATCAAGCCGCACCGTGCTCCGGTGCTAGCGGCTGGTCTGGCAATCATGATTGCGGTGTTTCAAGAGCTGAAAATCAAGCTCATGTTACCCGGTGAAGGTGCGTTACGTGTAGGTGTGCTCTACGACCTACTTGGACGTGATTCTGAACGTGATAAACGTGAAGAAACCGTTATACAGCTAAGCAAACGCTACCATCTGGATATCAAGCAGGCCACACGCGTTAAAACTGCTGCACTCACCTTGTTTGATCAGTTAGCGCTGGCGAATAACCAAGAGAATCAAGAACTACGTCGCTCGCTGGGTTGGGCAGCATCCTTGCATGAAGTAGGCCTGAGCATCGCGCACAGTGACTATCACCGTCACACTGCCTATGTGCTGGAAAATGCAGATATGCCCGGTTTTTCCAAAGATGACCAGATTCTGTTGGCCTTCTTAACCCGAGGCCATCAAAGCAAGCTCACTAAACTGCCCTCTTTTGACGCAGAACCTACTCACTGGCAGGCACTGCTCTGTTTACGCTTGGCCGTCATGTTGATGCGCCGACGTGAAGACCTAGAGGAACTTCCTCTGCACCTGCAAAACACCACAGAAAAACTGCTCATACACACAAATAAAGACTGGCTAGCCGCCCGTCCGCTATCCGAGTTCGCCCTGCGTACTGAACAGCAGCAATGGGAGCGTACAGGCTTACTGAGTGTCAAACTCAAAACCACCAAGTAAACCGTATCGTGCGGCATAAAAAAACCAGGCATTTGCCTGGTTTTTTATTTACTCTTCGTCTGCAATACCAAAGTGACGTTTGTAGCGTATATCCATTTCTTCCATATCTAACAGAATAGGAAAATCCGCTGTATTAAAGTCAGGGTCCCATGCAGGCTCACCGCAGATTTGAGCACCTAAGTTCAGGTACCCTTTGATCAGTGGTGGAATACGTGCTGGCAATTGGCTGTTAAGTTTCTCTACTGGGTAGCGATGCAAAGGCTGTAAGCGTACTACGTTAGGATTACGCTCCATAAAGTCTTTGGCTTCACGCCAGACTTTTGCTGCCGTTACACCGTCGTCACGCAAGCTCACACTCGCACAACCCAGCAAATAACGAAAACCAGCTTGGTGTGTCAGTGAGACGATACCTGTCCACAGCAACATAATGACGCCGCCATTTCTATAGGCTGGGTGTATACAAGAGCGCCCAACTTCAACCACACTGTCACGAATATTATCGAGTGCTGAAATATCAAACTCAGACTCAGAGTAATACGCCCCTACTTTCTTCGCACCTTCGGGCATCAGCATGCGGTATGTACCTACCACCTGCTTTTTCTCTTCATCCACCACCATAAAGTGAATGCAGTGTTCGTCGTATTTATCTATATCCAGCCCTAACTCGGCACTAGGAAAGACTGCATTCATTTCGCTAGTGAACACATCGTAGCGTAACTTTTGCACAGCCCTCAGCTCTTCCGGTGTTTGCACCAGCCTAAGCTGTATGCCCCGGGCTTCTGGATTGCTCCAGACCGACTGAGTGATCTTCCCCTGCGAAACAGACTTTCTTGGAATTAGCATTGTGGCCTCCAAAGCGTTTGTTCTATCATGCCTTGCTGATATTGCAGGTTCTTGATATCTATATGTCTATTTTGTAACATCAACCGACTGTAGTTTATTTATGCCAGCCTCGGTGAGCTCAGCCGTTTCGGCTTCCACCATCAGGCGTAGCTTGGGTTCTGTACCGGAAGCTCGGATCAATACGCGCCCTTGATCACCCAACATTGCTTCCACTTCATTCTTGGCTTGTACCAGCCCTTCATGCTGTCGCCAATCCCTTCCCTGCTCCCACACTACATTGACCATGATCTGCGGATACATTTTAAGGTCTGCAACCAAGTCAGCCAATTGACAATTGTCATGACGAAGCGCGGTCAGTATCTGTAGAGCGGCAATAATACCATCACCCGTGGTGTGGTAATCCAAGCAGAGCAAGTGCCCTGAGCTTTCGCCGCCGTATAACCAGCCTCTTTGTAACAATTGCTCTAAGACGTAACGATCCCCTACGTTGGCGCGGGCAAACGACACCCCCAACTCACGTAATCGTTTTTCTAGACCGAAATTGCTCATTAAGGTGCCAACCACCCCTTTCACGTGACGTGATTTCATGCGATCACGCACGATGATATAGAGCAATTCGTCACCGTCATAAAGCTTACCCGAACGGTCAACCATCTGCAAACGGTCGGCATCACCGTCTAGCGCTATGCCAAGGTCAGCATCTAGCTCACGTACCACCTCTAGCAAATGCTCTGGATGCGTAGCACCTACCCCTGCATTGATATTGAAACCATCGGGTTCGCAACCAATAGCGTGCACCTCTGCACCCAGCTCTCGGAAGACGTGTGGAGCAATATGGTAAGCAGCACCGTTAGCAGCATCCACCACAATTTTCAGACCCGACAAGTCCAGCTCATTGGGGAATGTGCTTTTACAAAATTCGATATAACGCCCCGCCGAGTCTTCTAAACGGCGGGCGCGGCCCAGTTTGTCAGAAGACACGCAATCCAGCGGAGAATCCAATGCTTCCTCAATAGCCAACTCTATTTCATCGGGCAACTTCATGCCTTGGCTAGAGAAAAACTTAATGCCGTTATCGTGATACGGGTTATGAGAAGCGCTGATCACAATACCTGCCGTCAAACGCAAGGTGCGTGTCAGGTAAGCTACTGCAGGTGTAGGCACAGGCCCCGCCAGCAACACGTCCACCCCAGCGGCTGACAAACCAGCTTCTAATGCTGACTCCAGCATATAACCAGAAATACGAGTATCTTTACCAATAATGACAGTTGGTCTGTTGTTCTTTGTATGCAAAGAGCGGCTAAACACCTTACCTGCTGCATAGCCCAAACGTAGGGCAAACTCTGCATTAATGGTGGAACCACCTACCAAACCACGTACGCCATCCGTACCAAAATATTTACGTGCGCTCATCAATTACTCCGGTCTCTACCGCTCTCCAGACGCGCAAAGCATCTGCCGACGCAGCAACATCATGTACTCGTAATACGCTAGCACCGTACCGCACTGCGGCCAACATGCCAGCCAAACTACCCGCTACACGTTCCATGGGAGGTCTATTCACCACATGTCCAATCATGGATTTACGTGATAGGCCTATTAACGCAGGATAGCCTTCCTGCAGGAGTTGGGGCAACGAGCGTAACAACTGGTAATTTTGCTCTACCGTTTTACCGAACCCCAACCCAGGGTCCAACATAATCTGTTCAGGACGCAAACCTGCAGTACGCAAGCGCTGCACCTGATGCATCAGAAACCGCCGCACCTCGTCCAGTACGTCGTCGTACTGTGGCGCTTGCTGCATAGTTTTGGGTTCGCCCTGCATGTGCATCACACACACACCACAACGACTACCTTGTACCGCTGCTAAGGCCTCTTCCGAGCGAAAGCCAGCCACATCGTTGATGATGTCGGCGCCCGCATCTAGCACAGCACGCATCACAGTAGGCTTGAAGGTGTCTACGGATAGGGGGATGTTTGCCGCACGTAAGCCTTCAATGATTGGCAGTACGCGTCGCAGCTCTTCTTCTATAGATACCGGCTCAGCGCCTGGTCGGGTGGACTCGCCACCGATATCCAGAATATCTGCGCCGTCGGCAATGAGTTTCTTGGCATGTTCCAGTGCCAAGTCAGTACGATAGTGGGCATTGCCGTCCGAAAAGGAGTCGGGCGTAATATTCACAATACCCATCAATAACGGGCGTTCGAGACTTAACTCGAAACGCCCGCAAAGCCATGTTTGATTCATGGAAATACAGTATAGAGGTTAAACCGGTGTAGTGGCGGCAGAACTTCCATCCTCTGCTGGTTTTGCACCTGAAGCAGGAGGATTTTCATCCGACTTGCCACCGGCATTCTTGTCAGTGTAGTCCTTTGGAGGACGTGGCTCACGACCTTGCATGATGTCTTCGATTTGTTCTGCATCGATGGTTTCCCATTCCAACAGAGCATTCGCCATAGCATGCATTTTATCGCTGTTATCTTCGATGAGTTTACGAGCAATGTTGTACTGCTCATCGATGATCTTGCGAATTTCTTGGTCAACCTTCTGCATTGTAGCTTCAGACACGTTAGTAGTCTTAGTCACACTGCGACCCAAGAATACTTCGTTTTCGTTTTCTGCATACACCACAGGACCCAATGAATCAGTCATACCGTAACGAGTCACGATGTCACGTGCAATTTGTGTAGCACGCTCAAAGTCGTTAGAAGCACCCGTGGTCATCTGATTCATGAACACTTCTTCAGCAATACGGCCACCGAACAATACTGCGATCATGTTCAGCAGGTGGTTTTTATCCATGCTGTAACGATCTTGTTCTGGCAATTGCATGGTCACACCCAAGGCGCGACCGCGAGGAATAATAGTCACTTTGTGAACCGGATCAGTTTTTGGCAACAAACGTGCTACCAATGCGTGACCAGATTCGTGGTAAGCCGTGTTGCGACGCTCTTCCTCGGGCATGATCATCGTACGACGCTCAGCACCCATGATGATCTTGTCTTTGGCTTTTTCAAAGTCTTGCATGTCAACGGTACGACCATTACGACGTGCCGCGAACAATGCTGCTTCGTTCACCAAGTTAGCCAAGTCAGCGCCGGAGAAACCAGGTGTACCACGAGCCAACACTTGTGCATCTACGTTACCTGCCAAAGGCACTTTACGCATGTGCACGTGCAGAATTTGCTCACGACCACGAATATCAGGCAGACCCACTACCACTTGACGGTCAAAACGACCTGGACGCAGCAATGCTGGATCCAATACGTCAGGGCGGTTAGTTGCAGCAATTACCAGTACGCCTTGGCCAGTTTCAAAACCGTCCATTTCTACCAGCAATTGGTTCAGGGTTTGTTCGCGCTCGTCGTTACCGCCGCCCAGACCTGCACCACGCTGACGACCTACCGCATCGATCTCATCAATAAAGATGATGCAAGGTGCGTGTTTCTTGGCGTTTTCAAACATGTCACGCACACGCGCAGCACCCACACCAACAAACATCTCAACGAAGTCGGAACCCGAAATGCTGAAGAACGGTACTTTGGCTTCGCCCGCAATCGCACGAGCCAACAAGGTTTTACCTGTACCAGGTGAACCCACCATCAAAATACCGCGAGGAATACGACCGCCCAAACGCTGGAAGCGTGTTGGATCGCGTAAGAAATCTACCAGTTCTTGCACATCTTCTTTGGCTTCATCGCAACCAGCCACGTCAGCAAACGTCACAGGATTGGTATTTTCGTCCAGCATGCGAGCACGGGATTTACCGAAGCTAAATGCTCCGCCCTTACCACCGCCCTGCATTTGACGCATAAAGAAGATCCACACCCCAATCAGCAATAGCATTGGGAACCAGGAAATGAAAATGCTAGCCAAGAAAGAAGGCTCTTCGCGCGCTTTCCCAGACACTTGCACACCCGCTTTGACCAGCTCAGGTACCATCCACAGGTCGCCGGGCGATGTCAGAGTGTAGCTGCGACCCGAATCAGGGGTAACAAACAGGGTATCGCCCTGAATATCAACCTTGCTTACGCGTCCGGCACGGGCATCGTTCATGAATTGTGTGTAAGTTACGCCGTCGGTGGTTGCTGGACGACTGTCAAACTGCTTAAACACAGTAAACAGTACCAATGCAATCACCATCCAGATCGCAACTTTAGAAAATGAGTTGTTCAATGCCAACCTCCTGCTGTTTCTTTAACTGCCCAACGCCATGACTGACATATTGCTGAACAGAAACCGTAAGTCTCATTCTACCCGATAAAAAAGCGTGTAACCCATCTCTAAAGCTTTAAATTACGAGCCACCAAAAAAGTTTCTGATGACTTGTCACGTGAGGCTTTAGGTTTACGCTCAGCAACATTTAAAAAGTGCTCTTTGAACAGTTTCACGATTTGTGAGAAGCCGCTTCCATGGAAGCTTTTCACAATTAACGCCCCATCAGGACGCAAGTGATTCACAGCAAAGTCTAGAGCAATCTCACAAACGTGGGCAATACGCGCTGCATCAGCGGATGCTACTCCTGATAGATTGGGGGCCATATCAGAAATTACAAGGTCTACTTTTTCACCTTTTAGTGTTTTTTCTAAAGTTTCTAATACCTCATCGTCTCTGAAGTCGCCTTGGATGAATTCCACCCCTTCAATAGGCTCCATTTCTAACAGATCTAATGCGATAATACGGCCATTAATAATGCCACCTGGCCCTACCATGCGCTCACGCGCCACTTGAGACCAACTACCCGGTGTAGACCCCAAGTCCACCACCACGTTGCCAGGTCGCAACAGCTTTTCTGCATCAATCAGCTCCAACAATTTGAAAGCCGCCCGTGCCCTATAACCCTTTTGTTGCGCCATTTTGACGTAAGGATCATTTATATGCTGTTGCACCCACGCTTTTGAAGTTTTTTTCTTGCCCATTCCCGTACAATCTTGGCTATGCCCACATTAAATATCTCTATCCAACAGCGCAACGATTTACGCGCCGCTGCCCACTCCCTTCGCCCTGTAGTACAGATTGGCGACAAGGGCGTATCGGATGCAGTTCTGAAAGAAATCGACGTGCACTTGAATGCACACCAACTGATTAAAATTCGTGTTGCTGGCGATGACCGTGAAAGCCGTCTTGCCGCCTTCGACACTATTTGCAGTTCCCTTCAGGCCGAACCTATTCACCATATTGGTAAAATCTTAACGATCTACCGACGCAATGTTGAACGTCCAGACCTGTTAGATGCGTCCGAACCTGCTACCCGTGCAGTACGTAAAGCCAATGAGCCTTACACACCTAAAAAACTTGCTGCAGTTGGCGTCACTAAAACCAAGAAGAAACCTTCTAGACAGCCGTCCAATCCTGCAAGCCGTGTAGCCACAGCTGATACACAAAGCAGAAAGCGTACACCTAGCAGCCTAAGCAAACCTAGAAAACCTGCTAAATCGTACTGATTTGCTTTTGAAATTATAAAGCCCATGCAACAGTGCATGGGCTTTTTTTATCTACGTCAGATTCTAGGCCTAGGCTTAGATGTACTGAACGCGCATGATTTCAAACTCTCGTACACCACCGGGAGCTTTAACTTCCACCACGTCACCCTCGCTTTTACCAATTAAGGCACGAGCAACGGGACTGGAAATAGAAATGCGCAGTGAGCGGATATCGGCTTCCACATCACCCACAATTTGGTAGCTCAGCTCTTCGCCCGAGTCTAGATCTTCGATTTGAATGGTAGCACCAAACACCACACGGCCATCAGCATCCAACTCTGCTGGATTGATGATCTGCGCATTGGACAACGTGCCTTCCAACTCGCGGATGCGGCCTTCGATAAAACCTTGGCGTTCGCGCGCGGCTTCGTACTCGGCATTTTCAGACAAGTCACCCTGAGCACGTGCTTCGGCTATCGCGTTGATAACCTCGGGACGCTCGGTGGTTTTCAATCTGTGCAGTTCTGCCTGCAGGCGCTCTGCGCCCTGCGCTGTCAACGGGATCGCGGACATAGTATTCCTGATAAACAATTAAAAAGCGCCCACATTCTACGGGGGCGCACTCATTACATTTTTCAGGGTTTTTCGCTACCCTGATCACTGGAATTTCCGACTGTGACGTGCTGCCTGCACCGGTTCAATAGTCGAAAAGAAAGCCCCAAGCTTCTTGGGGCGGTTGGATACATTGTCGGCAAAAGCACTAGAAATTGCAAGCACTACCGTTACAGGAAAACCCTCGGCAAGGCTTAGGCTGTTTTTTGCCGCTGACCTAGAATGGCCTGCAAGATAATGGCACCAAAGGTAGCGGTTCCAATACCATCCAGACGGATCATGCCAAAGTCTAAGGAGAAGTTACCCGCACCCAAAACCAAGGTCACAGCTGCTACCAGCAAGTTACCGCTATGGCTGAAGTCAACCTGATTCACTACCCAAATACGGGCACCGGCTACGGCAATCAAACCAAAGACCACTACCGACATACCACCCAGCACAGGGCCAGGAATCATTTGGATCACCGCGCCGAACTTAGGTGAAAAGCCCAAGAACAACGCAATAATGGCTGCAAACACAAACACCAATGTGGAATAAATACGGGTAGCCGCCATCACGCCAATGTTTTCAGCATAGGTCGTCACACCTGTACCACCCAACGAACCAGACAACATCGTCGCTACACCATCACCCACGAAGGCACGGCCCAAGTATTTGTCCAGATTTTGACCTGTCATTGCAGACACGGCTTTGATGTGGCCCAAGTTCTCGGCGACCAGAATGATGGCCACAGGCACAATTACACTCATGGCCTGTACATCAAACACGGGGGATGAAAAGCTAGGAATACCAAACCACTTGGCATTGCTCACACCGCTTACATCTATAGGCACACCGTAGCCCATGCCGTTGGTGAAAATCGCGTACAACAAACACGCTACGATCATCCCCACCAAAATCAGCAAGCGCTGCACTACACCACGGGTGAATACGGCTACACCACCTACACACATCACCGTCATCAGCGCCATCATGGAATCGAAGGTGCCACTACCCATCGCACTCTTGGCGGCGATAGGTGACAAGTTCAAACCAATGACCGCAACGATGGAACCCGTCACTACAGGCGGCATCATACGGTTGATGATGGCTGCTGCGCGACCGGCTTTGTAATCCATGGCCCAGACCAATGCCCCAATCAGGGTATAAGCTAGACCACACATGATGATAGCGCCCAAAGCAACGCCTATATTGGCGTTGGGACCCACACCGGCATAACCCGTAACGGCAATCACACCACCAATGAACGCGAAGCTGGAACCCAGATAACTAGGAACTCTACCGCCCACGAACACAAAGAAAATCAATGTACCAATCCCCGACATCAGGATGGCCAAGTTGGGATCAAAACCCATTAACAGGGGAGCCAGGATAGTAGAGCCAAACATTGCTACTACGTGCTGTGCAGCCATCGCCACGCTTTGTGGGCCGGGCAAGCACTCATCAGGCTGCACTACCCCATCCGCTTGTACGTGAGATACGCGCTTCCAGCGGGGAAAATAAGAATCAGACATAGGAAAAGGAAGAAAAGAGTCGCTAACTGAGGCGAAAGTTTAAGACTGGGCTACAATCCGGGCAAGCAGTATTCATGGCACAACAAGGACTTATGAATAAAAGCATGTAACATGCAACACTATTCTCAGTTCTTGGTATAAACCATAATCAAATTTTCATTGAGAATAGGCTTACAATAGAATTTACGTTCAACACTGCCCTAGGCAGTGTTATGCGTTTACTACAACAATAAAAAGCCACCGCCTGCCCAGCGGTTATCGTTCAAAGGTTGGCGCAACAGCCTTAGAACACTATAAAACCCCGCCTTGGCGGGGTTTATTTTTATCTATACCTCTAGTTTTAACCTACATCATCCAACGCATTTTCAGAAATATGCGAGGCTTGACCCCAGCGTTGCACTGTCCAGTCGTAACCAGATGCACTTGGGCTTAGGCTGAAATGGTTAATACTGGTGTTCAAAATAGTTTGTGTGCGAGGTGCGTACAAGTCCACCTGCAGCAATCTACGCCACACCATATCAATCACACCACCGTGCGCAAACACAGCCAGCTTTTGGCCTGGGTACTTATAAGCCAACTGTTCTACGGCAGTTAAGACTCGTTGCTGAAAGGTTTGTATAGACTCTCCACCTTCTGGCGCGAGATCGGCGCTATCGCCTGGCTGATCAGGTACTCGGCCACCAAAGCTATCCCAGCTACGGCCTTCCAAGACACCAAAACCACGCTCACGCAGGCCCTTATCTAACACCACATCCAGCCCCGTGTGCGCACACGCAATGGCTGCAGTTTGCGCAGCACGCTGCAAGTCACTGCTCACCACCTGATCAAATTGCACGTCAAACCTGTCCGACGCTAAGAAACTTGCCAGATTATGGGCTTGCTGCTCACCCACCTCATTCAGAGGAATATCTTGCCACCCTTGCAAACGACGATCTGCATTCCATGCGGTTTCGCCGTGCCTTATCAACCAAATATGTGTACTAGTCATGACTACTCATGTTGTAGAGGCACCGTCTAGGTGCCAGATGCGCTGCAGCATAGAGATCAACGCCACGGTTAGTGGCGACTCTACACTTTCCAGTGGGGTAATAAACCCCAACGACGCTTCCATTTTAACGTTACCCCAGATTGTAAAGTGACCTTGCCGCACGCCTTGCAAGGCTACTTCTTCACGCAACAATGCACACCCAGAGCCTGCACGTACCAAGGCATCCATTTGCGCCTGATCGTCACTGTGCAAAATAACTCTGGGGGTGAGAGCTCGTTTCTCAAATACGTCACGCAATAACAAATGCGTATGACTGCCAAGGGAACCATCTAGCCACGGCAACGCGGCAACTTCAGACCACCCGCCCAAACTGACTTCTTGTGCCATTTTGTTTGGCAACACTAACCTATAACTGATACTACGTAATGGCAACCAGTTAACGTCTCTGGGCGGATATACTGAAATGCTGAATGCAGCCGTCAGCCTACTGGTACTGACATACTCCTCCAACTGCATTGCCGGCATGATCTGCGTTTGCAGCTCAATTAAAGGAAGCTGGGTAGAGATTTTATTGACCAACTCGCCCAAGCGTAAAAAGTCTAAGTGCTCGCTGGGCAGCCCCAATGAAATCACGCCATTCAGCTCACCTTGTAGTTGCTTGGCTTCGGATTTCAGTTGTCTAGACTGCACCAGTAGCTGCTCTGCGGTGGCCAGTAAACGCTCACCCGCTTTGGACAAACTCATGCGTCCTGCTGCCCGCTCAAAAAGACTCACCCCTAAGCTCTGCTCTAGAGCTTTAACTTGCGTAGTCACCGCAGGCTGAGTCAGATTCAGAGCTTCTGCTGCACGCGTCACGTTGCCTAGACGCGCTACGGTCACAAAAGCTCTGATTTGATGAATTTCCATCGAGCGGGTTAGACAGGAAGCAAACGAATCTGTGCTGGCTCTACCCCAACTGCCACAGGTGCGCCTGGCATCAACAAGGAAGAACCAGCGTAGTGCGCTTGATCGGCCACGATAACCTGGTCACCGGCATCAATTTCGTAACGCGTGAACTCACCCAAGAATTCGCTACGCGCCACTTTGCCAGGAATCCACAGGTAACGCGCATCCATTTTGCCCATGTTGCCACTTTCCAGTTGCACAGTGTGCGGGCGGAAACTTAAGGCCATGCTATTACCTTCAGGCACATCCGGGGTCAGAGGTAGGTTCACATCGCCTATACCTTCCACATGCAGCGTGATAGACGAAGCAGAACGCTCTTTCACCGCACCGTTTAGCACGTTCATGGTACCCACGAAGTTCGCCACAAAACGATTGCATGGGAAGTCAAACAAGGTTGCTGGCGCACCCACTTGCTGCACCACACCCTGATCCATCACAGCCATACGATCTGCTGTGGTCATGGCTTCTTCTTGGTCATGCGTCACAAAAATGGTGGTGATACCCAAGCGCCGCTGCAACGACAGCAAGTCTTGGCGCATCTGTACACGCAGTTTTTGGTCCAAGTTAGACAACGGTTCGTCTAGCAACAGGACTTGTGGCTCAATCACGGTAGTACGCGCCAACGCCACACGTTGTTGCTGACCACCTGACAACTGGTTAGGCCTACGTTTAGCAAAGTCAGCCAACCCTACTAGCTCTAGTGCAGAAGCTACCTTATCGCGTACTTCAGCGCGTGGCAGCTTACGCTCTACCAAACCAAAGGCTACGTTATCCCACACTGTCATGTGTGGCCACAGCGCATAGCTTTGGAACACCATACCGATGTTGCGCTTGTGCGGAGGCATATTGCCAATGTCTTTACCATCAATCAACAACTGACCGGAATTGTGCTGATTAAAACCAGCAATCAAACGCAGCAGCGTGGATTTCCCTGAACCGGAAGGCCCCAACAAAGCGAAAAACTCGCCGGGTTCAATCGTTAAATTGATGTCCTTCAGTACTTCATTTTTACCGTAGGCAAGCCGGATGTTACGGCATTCAACACTTACTTTCTTCATGGCTATTCCTGATCCACCTTACCTGGGCGCTGACGCGCGGACGTACGTTCAACGATGACATGGGAAATATAGGTACCGACTGCCACCGCAACCACTGCCAATACCCCTAACGCTGCACCGGGCCCACGGCCTGATGCACTTTGCATATACAGATAAATACCGTAGCTCATGGGCGCATCGCTATCACGTGTCACCAGCATGATGGTGGCGGATAACTCCACCGCTGCGGTAATGAAACTTGTCACAAAACCGGCCAAAATACCGCCACCCATCAGGGGGATCACCACGCGACGAATCGTATTGAAACGGTTCGCACCAACCGAGGCGGCTGCTTCTTCCAGTGACACACTAATTTGCTGCAAGGCGGCCACACACGATCGCAGTGCGTACGGTAATCGCCGCACCGCATACGCAATCATGATGAGCAACCACGTAGAGGTCAGCCCCACTTCGGTAAAGGGCAGGTTCACATCCCTAAAGGTACGCATAAACCCAATCGCCAACACAATACCGGGCACTGCCAACGCCGCAGACGCTATCCAGTCCATAAACTGACGCCCCGGTATTTTGGTACGCAACATAATGTAGGCAATCGCTGTACCCAAGATCACATCCACACCCGCCGCGATACCGCAATACAGCAAGGTATTTTTAATCATGCCCTGAGACTCTTGGAATACCGCTGTGTAGTGCGCCAAGGTATAGCCATCAGGCAGCGGAGCGTAGCTCCACACCGTCGCCAATGACAACAGCAACACACCAATGTGCGGTGACAACACTAACAGCAACACCAAGGCAATCCAGACGTACGCCAACCATGCTTGAGGCTTGGTCAGACGACGTTGCTGTATAGACGAGCCGCCTTTCTGGATGGTGGAGTAATCACGACCTTTCAATGCAGATGCAGACAACCACAATGCCAAGATAGAGAAACCAATCATCAGCACACTGATGACATAACCCAATGGATCATCAATACCTACTTGGGTAATACGCAAGTACGCCTGAGGCGCCAGCATATTGGTAATACCTAGCACTAGCGGTGTACCCAAGTCATCAAACACTTTCACAAACACCAGAGATGCACCGGCAATGTAACCAGGCAACGCCAATGGGAAAATAATGCGACGGAACAAGCGCCAGCCTTTGGAACCTAAGTTCACTGCTGCCTCTTCCATCGCACCATCAATGTTGCGCAACGCAACAGTCAGGTTCATCAAGATGAAGGGGAAATAATGCAGCGCTTCAACAAAAATAATACCGTTCAAGCCATCCATAATAGGCAGCGTGACGCCAAACCAGTCGTCTAGCATCAGGTTCAACGAACCCGAACGGCCAAACAACAGTTGCATCGCAACCGCGCCCACAAAGGGTGGCATGATCAACGGCAAAATACCCAGTGTCTGAATAATCAGCGCACCACGAAACTGAAATCGAATCGTCAAATATGCCAAAGGAATGGCAATCAACGACGCGAACACCGTGGACATAAAGGCCACGTACAAACTGTTCATGAACGATTCTTTAAGCAGGGTTTGGTGGAAAAATGCACCAAAGTGACCCAGCGTAAAGCCACCGTCAGCATCCAAGAATGCTGTGTAGAACACGTTCCCTACAGGAACAACCAGAAAGAACACTAAAAAGGACAGCACTACAAGTGCGGCCATGATTAGTCCTACTGGATAGCGGGAAGAAAAAGAGTGCGCCATGAATACACCGCGACAAGACTGCTCACATCGCGTCAGTAATAAAAAACAGTAAGACCCACTCTTCCGGCTAGAAGAGTGGGTGTGTCACATCTACGCCTTATAGGGACGCAGCTTGGTTTGCCAGCTCAATGGCTTTCTCATAGTTAGCCTTGGCTTGACTGTTCCAGTCGCCTTGCAATTTGGACAATTGTTGGCTGATCTGGGTATCTTTTTTATCGCCTGCAAACAGGTCGATCAATGCTTGGTCTTTCACTTGTTCAGCACTGATCAGTGGTGCCCAAGCCAGCTTCTTGGCTTCTGCCAACAACTCAGCCGCTTGACCTTGTGGGTTAGCGCCTAGTTTGGCTTCAGCATCGATAATGGCTTTGCTAGCTGCTTGCAGTTCTTTGTGGCGGAAGGTGATTGTCTGATCAAATAATGTTTGAACAATGTAATAGCGCTGTTGGGACAGATCTACGTCAAAGTTCACTTTACTGCGCTCTACAATTTCCAGAGGATTGGGGTAATTCTCTGGAATGTTATCTAACTGCTCATATGGCAACACTGGCAAACGAGAAATTTGTGGTGCCAACAGCAATTCTTGGCCTTCTTTGCTCAGCGAAAACTCGATGAACTTTTTGCCTTCTTCGGTATTGGCTGCACCCGCAATCAAACCAATGTTGGCTGGCACAATCGCGGTTTCATCTGGGTAAACAAATTCCACAGGGAAATTCGAGTACTTGCTAGACAAACCAAAGAAGTCGATCACGGGACCGGCTCCAAACTGGCCGTTATTCACGCCATCGGGCACACCAAAGGAGCGGTCAGTCAATGCAGCGCTATTACCAGACATGCGCAGCAATGTTTCCCAACCCTTTTCCCAGCCTTCACCCTGCAGAATAGTTTCTACAGTCAGGTGCGTAGTACCGGAACGCGATGGCGAGGTCAGACCTACGTTGTTGAACCACTCAGGGCGCAACAAGTCTTCCCATGTTTTTGGCTCTGGCAGTTTTTTCGCTTTCACCAAACGGGTGTTGTACATGATGCCGTAACCCGCTAAGGCTTGGCCCAAGAACATGCCGTTAGGATCATTAATAGGGAAGCTACCTATAGTCGCTGGTACTGCAGGGTTAGCGATGTCGGACACGTTTTCTAGCAACTGGGCCTGAGACAACACTTCAAACGCATCTGGTGCACTAGCCCAGAAAATCTCAGGACGTTTTCCTTCAGGTGTTTCACGTACGTAAGCAATACCGGAAACTGTATTTTTGTTCAGGATTTCCAGTTTGATATCCGGATTCGCTTTTTCAAAAGCAGATTTGTACGCTTGAGTCAGCTCTTTGGGGAAAGAGGTGATGACTGTCACGGTTCCGGCCAAAGCCGGACCAGCGGCCGCCAACATCAGAGCAGCCAACAAAGGTTTGCAGCGTAGCTTCATTGCGGTAGTCTCCCTGTAAAAATAACTAGCCTAGAGTTAAGGTTAGACAGCAAGATAGGGAATGCTAAAC
>SRSN01000068.1 GCA_004791645.1 Alcaligenaceae bacterium 429 | reverse complement strand
CAATAAATACAATTTATTCACTTAACCGCAAAGCAGCTTGTAAATGCCTACGCATCAAGGATGCTGCCCACTCCCTGTCCCCCTCCTCTATGGCTCGAATAATTTCTAAATGCTCACGTGTGGCTTCAACTATGTAATCGTATCTATAGAACGCCACATGCTCCTCAAAGCGGCGTAGTTGGCTCTGCTGCCGCATCGCCTGCACAATAAACCTATTGCAGGAGAACTCCGCCAACATCTCATGAAATGCGGCATTCATGCGGAAAAACTCACTGGGCGTCACTGCCTGACCACCAGACTGAACGATAGTTTGAAACCTCTGTTTACAGCTTCTCAAACGAACCTCATCCACATGAAAGCCGTCTTCCAACAACGCCTGACACTCAATAATGATGCGAAACCTATAACTATCACGTAACGCCTGTGGCGAATCCAGTGCTGGTAAAAACTGCCAACCTCGACCAGGTTTTTTCTCTATAAGCTGGTCTGCACTCAAGCGAAGCAAGGCTTTACGCAATACGGGGCGACTACAGGCATAGCGTTCCATCAGCTCACTTTCCAACAGAACATCAGCCAACTCGTCCTCTGCCCGTGCACGAATAATGTCACGGTACAACTGCTCTACTCCTATTGCTGCACCTTCTGCAGCTAGTGGCAACCCTCCGGACACAGGCACGTCTTTCACAAAGTAGCCGCTATTAGGTTTATAACTAATTTGCCCATGCTCAGCCAGCAACTGCAATGCCCCACGCACCGGGGTACGAGACACATTAAAGATGTCCGTGAGGTTTTTTTCCGTTAAATGCGCCCCCGCTTCCAACCCTTCTTGGGCGATGTAGTCGGCGATTCTACGTGCCAAATCAATTTGCAACGCGGTTGCTTTCGTCATCATAGTAAGTAAAAGTGCAAAAATACGGGGTAACCCCCATAAGGTTTTATTGATCTAAAATCACATTTAGTACATTATATGCCCAAGATTAATTAAATCATGGACAAACGACAGACATGGAACAAGCGGAGATTTTCCCTTTTATAGAAGTATATGGGACACCCTTCATTCGCGGTCAGCAACATGGCGAAGCCGCGAAAGAGCGCGTTCAGGGCAGCATAGCGTTATACCGCTCACAGTTATCCAACCGAGGCATCACACTGCCACAGCAAAAACAACTGGCGCAAAAGCTGATTCCAAACATTCAAGACTATGATCCGGATTATCTAGAAGAAATGCGGGGCATAGCCGAAGGCGCTGGCGCTGAACTTGAGGACATTATTACTGTTAATTGTCGCACGGAGATGATGTTTGGCCACAGCCAGATCTCCGAAGCAACTGATGGCTGTACAGGTCTAATCGTCATGCCCGAAGCTAGTGCTAACAATACCTTATTGCACGCTCACAACTGGGATTGGCGCGAAGAATGCATAGACACTGGGATTGTTATCAAAATCAAGCGCAATCATGGCCCTGACTTACTGACCTTTACCGAGGCGGGTGCGTTGGCTCGTCATGGTATTAACAGTGCAGGCTTATCACTGTCGGGGAACTTTCTATCTAGTAATTTGGATTACCAATCCAGCGCTCGCGTTCCACTGGTACTACTGCGACGCAAAATGCTAGAGGCTGCCAATATTTGCGCTGCACTAAAAACAGCCTGGACTACTCCCCGATTCTGCTCAAACAACCTCATGCTTAGCCAAGCACAAGCAGGCCACAGCGAAGCCATTAATCTGGAGTGCGCGCCAGACGAAATTTTCTGGCTACAGCCTGAAAACGATATGCTGGTGCACGCTAATCATTGGTTATGTCCTGTAGCCCGTACAAAAATGCGCGACACAGGACTGTCAATGACCCCAGACTCGCTGTATAGACAGCGCCGCGTACTACAAGCACTACAAAAAAGCCAAGGTCAAATCACTTGGGATCACGTTAAGACTGCGTTGGCCGATGACTTTGCTAAACCAGATGGTGTGCTGCGTTTTCCTAAAACTGGTAGCTACAACAGTATCTCTGCCACGGTAGCAACCACCTTGATGGAACCTGCAAACGGAGTGATGTATATCGCACGTAAGCCTTACGGTGAAAAGGTTCAGTTCCAAGAGTATCGACTGCATAGCTCCTGACCCCATCCCCGAGGAGACAATAATGAGACTACTTACCCAACTATATATAAACATTCTGGCCATCAGTTGTTTACCACTAGCCACAACCGTTTATGCGCAAGCTGACCAAAACCAGCTTAGAGTACAACTGAACTCTGACATACGCTCTACAAACCCTGGCGTTAACCGTGACGACAATACCGATGGGGTATTGATGCATCTGACCGAAGGACTAGTGGCACTGAAAGAAGACCTTGAGGTTGGCCCTCTTTTAGCCAAGGATGTAAGCATCTCGGATGATGGCCGCCAATACACCTTCACATTGCGCGATAATGTGCACTTCCATAATGGTGCCACACTGACTGCTGACGATGTAGTGTGGAACTTCACCCGTTACCTAGACCCCAAAACCACATGGCGCTGCTTGTCAGAGTTTGATGGGCGAGGTATCAGCAAAATAGAATCCGTCACAGCGGTGGATGCTCTGACCGTGGTCGTCACACTTGATCAGCCATCCGGTCTTTTTCTCAAGACACTATCACGACCTGACTGTGGTGGCACAGCGATTTTGCACCCAGACTCAGTAGATTCCGACGGTAATTGGCAAACACCTATAGGCACAGGTCCCTACCAACTAGATGAGTGGCGCAAAGGCCAGTACATCGTGTTGAAAAAATTCGCCAACTATCAGTCCTTGGAAGGCCCTCGAGATGGGTTCACTGGTGGCAAACATGCTCAGGTGGATACCCTGCGCTACATGATTATTCCTGAATCATCAGCAGCCAAAGCAGCGCTATACAGCGGCGCTATAGACATCATGCCTTCGGCCAGTAGTGCCGACGTGCCCGAGTTCGAGTCTCGCTCTGATATACAAGTAAAAACAGCAGCCTCCATGAACTTAGTAGGTTTGCTGTTTCAAACCCAAGACCCTATTCTCCGCGATCCTCGTATCCGCCATGCATTGGCATTAAGTCTAGATATTGCAGAATTAACTGAAGCCACTACCGAAGGTATTGCCAAAGCCAATATATCCATTGTTCCCGCTAGCAGCTCCTACTACGGAGAACAGCAAGCACACATCCCTGCTGCAGATTTGGATAAAGCCAAAGCGCTACTGCAAGAAGCAAACTACCGTGGACAACCTATCAAACTGATTGCAAACAAACGCTATCCCTCTAGCTTTGATAGCGCCATTATGGTGCAAGCCATGGCAGCTCAAGTAGGGCTCAATATTGAGCTGGAAATTCTAGATTGGGCAACTCAACTGGATCGCTACACCAGTGGCAATTATAGTGCCATGACCTTTACCTACTCCGCCCGTCTGGATCCCAGCCTTAACTTTGAGATGATTAGCGGCGACAAAAGTAAGCAGCCCCGTAAAGTATGGGATAACGCTGAAGCGCGCCAGCTTCTGCAGCAAAGCATGATTAGTAGTGACAAGGCTGAGCGCCAGCAACTTTTTGATCAACTGCACGCACTCTATATGCAAGATATGCCTATGCTGGTGTTCTATAACGGCACTGATGTAGCAGCACTATCCCCTAAAGTGCAAGGCTATTCTGGCTGGCCAGCAGATAAGCCCCGTTTTTGGAACGTCTACTTTGGAGAGCCCACATCAGGAGCAACACAGGAATGACGCAGTATTTTCTTAAACGTCTACTACAGGCCATCCCTACCTTATTACTGGTATCGTTTGCCGTGTTTGGTCTGATCCGCCTTATTCCTGGTGATCCTGCCCAATTATTGTTAGGTGATGCGGCCGATGCTAGCAGCTTAGCTTTACTGCACGCTCAAATGGGTCTAGATAAAAGCCTATTCATCCAGTACCTCAATTGGATGGGAGATATCCTACGCGGAGATTTTGGCATTTCTTTAACCAACGGGGTCGCTATCTTCCCTGAAATACTGGAACGCTTTCAGGTTAGCGCCGCCATTGTCTTATGCGCAGTAGCACTCGCTGTTCTGATTTCCGTACCAGCAGGGTTACTCGCGGCATGGAAGCACAACTCCACGCTGGACATCCTCGTTATCACTGGCGCCACCCTATTACTGTCCATTCCCAGTTTCTGGCTAGGTATTTTACTGATGCTATTTTTCGGACTGCACCTAGGCTGGCTACCCATCGTCGGTTATGTCGCACTGTCAGAAAGCTTAAGCATAGGCATGCTGTACTTGATTTTGCCTATTCTAACTCTGGCATGGGTAGAAACAGGCGTGTTCACGCGCATGGCTAGAGCCAGTGCCATTGAGGTCTTGCGATTAGAGTATGTCGCCCATGCCAGAGCTAAAGGCTGCAAAGAAAGCCGTGTGCTATTGCGTCACGTATTACCCAATGCTTTTGCCCCCACACTTACTTTAGTCGGCTTGGTACTAGGCAATCTGCTGGGTGGTATTGCTGTGTTAGAAACAGTCTTCACGCTACCAGGTCTAGGGCGATTTTTAGTCGATGCTATCTTTGCTCGTGACTACCCTGTCATACAAGGCTGCTTACTTTTTATTGCCTTCATCTACATTCTGGTGAATCTGCTGGTAGACCTGTGCTACCCCCTGCTGGATCCACGCGTCACCATACAATAATTGCACACAGCCACATTATGAAAAAATCCTGGAATCTACGCCTAGGACTGTTGCTGGTCGCTATAGTCGGACTACTAGCCATACTAGCTCTGTTCTGGACCCCCTATGATCCTATGGCAATCAACCTTAGAGCAAAACTAACACCGCCCACATGGCAGCACTGGCTAGGAACTGATGAATTTGGGCGAGATATTCTTAGCCGCGCAATGATAGGGGCTACCACCAGTTGGGTACTGTCTTTAGTCACCGTTTCTCTAACCATAATCGTAGGGACATTACTGGGCTTAATTGCAGGCTTTTTACGCGGCCCCGTAGACAGAGCCCTCATGACCATAAACGACACTCTATTGGCATTTCCTGGGATTCTGCTCGCCATGGCAGTATTGGTCATTATTGGTGCAAACCAATGGGGAATTGTGCTGGCTCTTTCCCTGTCTTACATCCCCTCTGTGTTACGAGTCGTGCGTGGCAATGTATTGTCCATACGAGAACGTGAATACATAGAGGCTTCAGTATTGCAAGGCAACTCGTTGTTCTACACCATGCTTCGTCATGTATTGCCTAACTGCTTCGCCCCTGTTGCCATACTAGCTACCAGTATGTTTGGTTGGGTAATTCTGTCCGAAAGCTCACTGAGTTTCTTGGGTTTAGGAGTCCCCCCCCCTGCACCCACATGGGGCAATATGCTTGCCAGCGCACGCAGTTATATGCATACCGCTAGTTGGCTTGGCATTGCCCCCGGCGTGTGTATTTCCCTTACATTGCTCGGCATCAACTTGTTAGGTGATGCTCTTAGAGACCATCTAGATCCAAGGACTCATTAATATGTCAGCCACACACTCTGAGTCCCTATTGCACGTAGACAAACTTAGTTTGGTTGTTAGACGCACAGGTCAGTTACTCGTAGACTCCTTAGATTTCCGTTTAGCAGCCGGTGAATTTACTAGCATTGTGGGAGAATCCGGCAGCGGAAAAACCATGGCAGCCAAAGCCATCATGGGATTACTGCCCGAAGGAATTGATATCCACTCTGGCCATATCTGGTTTGCAGGCAAAGACCTCTTGCAGTACCCCCCTGCCCAACTACGTCAGCTATGTGGCGCAGAGCTGGGGATGGTATTTCAAGAGCCTATGGTGTCGCTCAACCCTGCCCATAGAATTGGATCCCAGATGGCTGAAGGGCTGCGCCTACACACAACGCTTAGCCGCACTGAAATTCACAAGCGTTGCATCAGCATGCTAGAGCGCGTACGCATTCATGACCCCGAGCGTTGTCTGCGCTCTTATCCACACGAATTTTCTGGCGGCATGCGCCAGCGCATACTCTTAGCTAGCGTCATGCTGCTCAAACCCAAACTATTGATTGCAGACGAACCCACCACTGCGCTGGATATGCTGGCGCAACGAGAGGTCATGGATTTAATGGTGGAGCTAGCGCAAGAGGACCACACCTCAGTCATGCTTATCACACACAACCTAGGGTTGGTAGCTCGTTACAGCCAACAAACCGTAGTAATGAATAAAGGGAAAATGGTAGAGCAAGGCCACGTCAAACAGGTTCTACTACACCCACAGCAAGAGTACACTCGCAAGCTACTTGCGGCGATTCCTAGTCGTTTAGTTCAGGAGGAAAAAAAACCTCTAAACGATAGCCTACCCTTGATACGCGCCCACAAACTAGAACTCAGTTTTCCTCTTAGGGGGAGCAGCAGTCTGTTTGGTACTCGAACACGCCACCAAGTACTGAAAGAGGTCTCCTTAGATATACACAAAGGAGAAACTGTTGCCGTAGTAGGAGGAAGTGGCTCAGGTAAAACCACCTTTGGTCGTGCCATTCTGCAAGCACTATCCTTAGACTCAGGCTATATCCAATTTAAAGGGCAGACTGTAGACCCAAAAAACAAACAACAAATGCAGCTCTTCCGTGCTAGCTGCCAGTTGGTGTTCCAAGACCCCTACTCTTCACTTAACCCGCGCATGCGCATAGGCCAAATTGTTGCTGAGCCTTTACGCCACCAACCGCTAAGTGAAATAGAAAAACAGGCACAGCTCACGCAAATGCTAGAAGATGTAGGCCTAGCAGGCTTAGAAGAACGTTGGCCACATGAGCTCTCTGGAGGGCAGAGACAGCGGGTAGCCATTGCTCGTGCGTTAATTCGACGTCCCGATTTTGTAGTGGCCGATGAACCTGTTTCTGCGTTAGACATGACCATACAAGCACAGGTTTTACAATTATTTAAACGCCTACAAAAACAGTACGGTTTTGCCTGCTTGTTTGTCAGCCATGATTTACTAGCTGTAGAAAGTATTGCTGATCGTATTATCGTCATGGAACAAGGAAAAATCGTGGAACAAGGCACCATGACCCAAGTCCTAGATCATCCGCAACACAGCTACACACGTGAGTTACTAGAGGCTATCCCCAGTTTGACTGAGTTGGAAAACCAACCCCAAACGTGATGTTGCACAGGCTGAGCAAACACCTACTCAGCCTGTACTTTCCTCTCGTCCACTTATTTAGAGCTCTTCCCTACAATGCCTTCTACTGATGGCATACCGAAACATATTGTTTGCATCTACCTACATTCTGCGTCCTACCACACTGGTATAAATCACCACTTTCTTATACCCTGTACGACTTAGGTTCTTCACTCACACTCCCGTAGGTCTGCGCTGGCATCCATGCAACAACACATTTCTACCCTGCACGAATTCCTGTCTGAGTACTGGCCACATATCGTTCTAACCTTTAGCGTACTCGTTAGTGCATCCGCTGCCGTTCACGCTGCTATGAACAAAAACGATGTGCGTGCCGCCATTGGGTGGGTGGGGGTGATCATCATGTCACCGTTACTAGGACCTTTGCTTTACCTCATTGCCGGTATTAACCGTGTACGCCGCAGCCAAATCTATGAGCAGCGCGACAAAACCTTCAAACAATTCATCAGTTACCCCGAACCTCCTGTATCTGACATAGAAAGTTGTGCCGGCATACAGTTCCGTTCACTACATATCTTGGGCGACAGGGTAAGCCGCTTTCAACTGCGTAATGGCAACCATGTGCGCTTATTAGCCGGTGGTGATGAGACCTACCCAGCTATGCTAGAGGCCATTCGTAATGCCAAAAGCACCATCGCCATGCAGTCATACATTTTTGACAATGACCACATTGGCCGTATTTTTATTGACGCTTTAGCCGAAGCGCATCAGCGCGGCGTCAACATACGCGTGCTGATTGATGCGGTAGGTGCCAAATATTCGCACCCTCCTATCACACGACTGCTGCGCAAACACCAGATTCCTCATGCACTGTTCATGACCAATCCACTGGGTTTCATGCGTATGCCTTACGCCAACTTGCGTAGTCACCGCAAACTGCTGATTGTGGATGGTACGCATGCCTTCGCAGGCGGTATGAATATACGCGAAGGCTTCATGACAGAGTTTGGCAAAGAAAACACCGCTAAAGATACGCATTTCAGCATTGAGGGCCCGGCTATTTTGCAGTTGTTCTCGTCATTTGCGCACGACTGGGAGTTCACCACCAAAGAAGAACTCCCCTATGCAGACTGGTGCGTGAAAGAATGGAATGCCCCGCAGCCACATGTGCCTGCACGTTGCATACGCTCAGGCCCTGACCGCTTTATTGGCAGCAACCACCATATGCTGCAAGGCGCTTGTGCAGTAGCGACTCGCCATATTCGTATTCAAAGCCCGTATTTCTTACCTGACCAAGTGCTGATGGGAGCCATCAACACCGCTGCCCGCCGAGGCGTGCAAGTGGATATAGTGATCCCAAAAAATAACAACCTGCGTTTGGTGGGTTACGCCATGATGGCGCAAATAGATCAGCTCATACGCGCTGGCTGCCGCGTATGGATGGCTACAGGCACCTTCAATCACTCTAAACTGGCAACAGTAGATGGCCAATGGAGTTATGTGGGTTCGTCGAACATGGACCCACGCAGCTTACGGCTGAACTTCGAGTTGGACTTGGAAATTTACGATACTGACATTACTGGCCAAGTTTCCAATCTGATTGATAATGAAATCGAGACTGCTGAAGCTCTCACGCTGGAACACCTGCAAAACCTACCTTTCCACAAGCGTTTGCGTAACAGAGTGATCTGGCTAGCCAGCCCTTATCTGTAAATCACCACGAGCAGGCACTAGCCTGCTCTTTTTCTTTACCCTTCTCGCTTTCTACCAGCAAATAGTAAAACCTTGTGCTGTATAGACTTGCACAGCACTAGTCAGGTTTTACAAAACACCGATAATACTAGGTTGAACAATGCCGTCAGGCCTTGTCGGCAGGCTGCGCATCGTGCTTACCTGCCCTATACCTATAAGATCAAAGGAGATAAGCATGAGCCTAGTACTAAAACTGGAAACCCTAACCCACGAGGCATTTGCTCCTTTTGGCGAGGTGATTGAAGCCTCCGAACACGCACAGCAATTCAGCATCAACGAGGGCAACACGCAGCGCTATCACGATCTGGCGACTATTGATCCGGGCGAAGACGGTAAGGCTATTGTGTCTATTTTCCGAGGCCAACCCCGCAGCCTACCATTCACCATCACCATGATGGAGCGCCACCCTAAAGGTAGCCAAGCCTTTATTCCTATGTCGGGCCACCCCTACTTGGTTGTGGTCGCCCCCAAAGGGGATGCGCCTAAACCTAGCGATTTACGCTTGTTTTTGGCCAGAGGCGATCAAGGCGTGAACTATGCAACTGGCGTTTGGCATCACCCCTTATTGGGCCTAGAGACCGTGGTGGATTTTATTGTGATAGACCGACACGGCCCTGGCGATAACTGTGATGTTGTGACCTTAAACCATACAGCGCTCATTGCAGAGCTAGAGAACTGCACGGCATGATGTACCCCACCGACCCTCGCACCGCCCCCGGTAGCACGCTATACGCAGCGCGCCCTGCTGAAATTAGTCCAGCCGAATGGCGAGCCCGCGTTGATTTGGCAGCGGCTTATAGATTGGCATCGCGCCACGGCTGGGATGACCAAATTTACACCCATATCTCATTGCGAGTGCCCGACCGTGACAATGCCTACTTGATGAACCCTTACGGATTCAGATTCGAGGAAATCACCGCCTCTAACCTACTGCTGGTAGACACACTAGGCAATGTGATTGATGGCACCAACCGCCGAGGCAACCCTACCGGCTTTGCCATTCACGGGGCTGTGCACAACGCTCGCTCAGATGCGCATTGCGTGATGCATCTGCATAACGACGCCATCATTGCCGTAGGCGCACTCAAACAAGGGCTGCTGCCGTTGTCCCAACATGCTATGCGCTTCTGGAATCATATTTCTTACCACGAGTACGAAGGCTTAGCGTTGAGCGCAGCCGAGCAGAGCCGCTTGTTGGCATCGTTAGGCGATAACGCCGCTATGTTCCTGCGCAACCATGGTTCGCTCACCTGTG
Source organism: Alcaligenaceae bacterium 429 (assembly GCA_004791645.1). Classification (GTDB taxonomy): domain Bacteria; phylum Pseudomonadota; class Gammaproteobacteria; order Burkholderiales; family Burkholderiaceae_B; genus Paenalcaligenes. The sequence continues at coordinate 6,319 of SRSN01000068.1, read as the reverse complement.
GGCGCACAGTAGCTGAAGCCTATGTATTGATGTTTGATCTGGATAAATCCTGTATGACACAATTGGCAGCCATGGCCGCCTCAGACCAGCTCATACAGCCTTCTGACGATGTACTGCGCCAAACACAAGCCAATCTAGCGCTAGGCCCTACACCAGACGGCGAGTTGGAATGGGCCTCACTCTTGCGTAAACTGCTACGCGAAGAACCCGATTTCAATACTTGATTTCACACACAAGGAAACACCATGCCCTCTATTACCGTACAACTTTTTGAAGGCCGTACTGTCGAGAAAAAACGTGAACTAGCTGAAGCACTAACAGCCGAATCCTGCCGTGTTTTGGGATGTTCTCCCGAAGCCGTGGACATCGTTTTCGTTGATGTAAAACGCGAAAACTGGGCAACAGGCGGTGTTCTGTGGTCCGATAAAAAATAAATTTCCGGTTTTTTTTGCCTCACCCCGTCAGTGTGCTTTGCGCCTGACGGGGTTTTTTTATGCCGGTTTACCAATGAAGTTCAGCAAATCGGAATAACCGTCATTCCAGTTCAACTATGGACAGGCCATACATCGCTGTCCATACTTTTTAAGACCAATTGTCCGATTTTCCGCGTGTTAGTGATGATTTTCAGCACTGTACACCTACACCTTTTTTGCTTTTACCGCCTACACCATGACCTAAAGACGCCCCCAATTGCACAAGCACCAAACTATAAAAAATTAATGGAGACAACATGTCAAACACTGCAGCACCACAGGCGCATCCTGTTGATGCACGCCCTCCTCTTATGCAGCTCTTCACCCTAGGCTTACAACACGTACTGGTGATGTATGCTGGCGCGGTCGCCGTGCCGCTAATTATTGGTGGTGCGCTGCAATTGGACAAAGCCACTATCGCCTTCCTGATCAGCGCCGACCTTTTCTGCTGTGGTGTGGTGACCTTAATTCAATGTATAGGCTTTGGGCGTTTTGGTATTCGCCTGCCCGTCATTATGGCGGTAACTTTTGCCGCCGTTGGACCCATGGTCAGTATTGGTCTTAATCCGGACATGGGCTTACAAGGCATTTTTGGAGCGACCATTGCCGCCGGTGCAATCTCTCTGCTGTTTGTGCCGTTGATAGGCAAGGTCATGCGCTTTTTCCCTCCGCTGGTGACCGGTATTGTAATTACCTCTATTGGGCTATCCATCATAGGCGTGGGCATCAACTGGGCGGCTGGCGGCGTGGGTAGCCCCGACTACGGCGCACCACGCTATCTGCTGACGTCGCTTGCCGTACTGGTGTTCATCCTGCTGATTACCCGCTATATACGCGGTTTCATCGCCAATATCGCCGTGTTGTTAGGTATGGCGTTTGGCTTCATCATCGCCATGTTTATGGGCGAAGTTAGCTTACAAGGCATTGAGGATATGGCCTGGTTTGCGCTGATTCTGCCTTTTCATTTTGGCCCACCCAAATTCGAGCTGTGGTCTATTGTGACGCTGACTGTGGTCATGCTCATCACCTTCATCGAATCCATGGGGATGTTCCTCGCGCTGGGTGAAATTGTAGAGCGTCCTGTAGACCGTAAAGCCCTAGAAAAGGGTCTGAACGTTGATGCCTTAGGCACCGTGATCGGTGGCTTCTTCAATACCTTTCCGCATACCTCGTTCTCACAAAACGTAGGACTAGTAGGCATTACTGGTGTACGTAGCCGCTGGGTAGGCGTGATGGCCGGTATTATTCTAGTGGTGCTAGGTTTGGTGCCTAAGATCTCGCTACTGGTCGCCTCCATCCCCACTTTTGTACTGGGTGGCGCAGGCATTGTCATGTTCGGTATGGTGCTTGCCACCGGCATACGTATTTTGTCTCAAGTAGACTATACCCATCAGCGCCATAACACTTTTATCGTGGCCATCAGTTTAGGCATGGCGCTTATCCCTACCGTGGCTCCTAAGTTCTTTAGCCAATTACCTGATTCGCTAGAGCCTATACTACACAGTGGGATTTTATTAGCCTCATTTTCAGCCGTGCTGCTTAACCTGTATTTCAACGGATTGAAGCAATCCACCACACCGCATCAAGCCTAATCGTATTCCGGCTGAACATAGTCGTTAGCACTACGTTCAGCCTGACAGGGGAACCGCCCTTGCACCGCCGGTACGCGTATCAGTCCATTGGCATTCACACCAAGCGTGCCTCTGCACAACTGGTATTCATAAGGTTTTAATGATGACTCGCATCCTGCTCAAAAACATTCATACGTTGGCTACTATGAATGATAGCCACGATGAACTGCAACAAGCAGCTATTCTGATTAACGGTAATCTCATCGAATACGTAGGCCCACAAGCCGACTGCCCCGATGTTCAGGTGGATAAAACAATAGATCTAAGCCACCACGTGGTGATGCCAGGGTTGATCAACACCCACCACCATATGTACCAAACGCTGACGCGTGCGGTCCCCAAAGCCCAAGATGCCGAGCTGTTTGGATGGCTCAAAACGCTATATCCCATTTGGGGTCGCATCACCCCCTCTATGTTGCACGCCTCTACACAAACGGCCATGGCTGAGTTACTGCGTAGCGGTTGCACGACCAGTTCAGATCACCTGTATCTGTTCCCTAATGGCAGTAAGCTAGACCACACCATTGAAGCCGCTCACGAAATGGGCATGCGCTTTCACGCCAGTCGTGGTGCTATGAGTGTAGGTGAAAGCAAAGGCGGATTACCGCCCGATGCGTTGGTAGAAGACGAAGGCCATATTCTTCGCGATATGCAACGCTTGGTTGAGCGCTACCACGATGCTAGCCACGGCGCGATGCTGCGTATAGCGCTTGCCCCCTGCTCACCGTTTTCGGTTTCCAGAGACTTGATGCGTGAAAGCGCTGACTTAGCCCGCAGCCTGAAGGTGTCGTTGCATACGCATCTGGCCGAGAATCAAAATGACTTGGCTTATTCCCGTGAAAAATTTAACTGCACCCCTGCTGAATATGTAGAGGAACTAGGCTGGGTAGGCCCTGACGTCTGGCATGCTCACTGCGTACATCTGGATGATCACGGCATCAATCTCTTTGCTCGTACCGGCACAGGCATTGCCCACTGCCCATGCTCTAACATGCGCTTAGGTTCAGGCATTGCTCCCATACGTGCCATGTTGGATCAAAAAGTGAAGGTAGGTTTAGGGGTAGATGGCAGCGCCTCTAACGATTCAGGCAACTTACTGAACGAAGCCCGCCAAGCCATGCTGTTGCAACGTGTAGCAGCTGAAGACCCTCGTCGCTTTACTGCCCGCGAAGCATTATGGGCCGCTACGCGTGGCGGGGCAGCCGTACTCAATCGCCATGATATAGGCCAACTCAGCGTCGGGTTTGCTGCTGACATTATTGCCTTTGACCTCAATGATCTTGCTTACGCGGGCGCGTTACATGACCCTATTGCTGCTACCTTGTTGTGTGGCAGTGCCGCCGTCTCACATAACATGGTGAATGGCCGCATGCTCATACAAGATGGGCAATTCCAGCATGTGGATATCTCTACAATTGTGCGCACTCACAATCAACTTAGCCATCAACTGCTCACACAGTAATCCATGCTGTAGTTGGCACTATGGTTTCAGGCTCAGGGGAACAAAAACCAAACGCGCACGCCGAATGTAAGCCGCAACTTACCTTGGTGTGCGTGCTCTCACGCACCTAAGGCTCTTGCCCCTTTAACTTACTTGATAATTGGGCGCACCCGTCTGATCCATGCTTGTCAGCCCTATCCAGTACAATCTGGGATTCTTTTACGCCCTACCTGCTCACAGGCTGACCTCGCATGACCCAAACCGTCATAGTATTTTTGCTGGTTTACGTTGCCATGGGTTTTGGCAAACTGCCCGGACTCAAAGTCGATCGCACTGGTGCTGCGGTTATTGGTTCACTCGCCATGATGGCGATAGGCAGCATCAGCCCCGCCCAAGCCTGGCAATCCATTGACTACGCCACCATAGGCATGCTGTTTGGGTTAATGGTCGTGTCCTCCAGCTTTATCGTCTCTGGCTTTTATGATTGGACAGCACAGCGTGTTGCCTCATTAAAAGTCAGCGAGCCCACATTATTGGCGGTGTTAATTGGCGTGGGCGGGCTACTTTCTGCGCTACTCACCAACGACGTGGTGGTAGTCGCCATGACGCCATTACTGGTATCTATTACCTTATCGCGCGGCCTAAACCCTATCCCATTTTTGCTAGGCTTTTGCTTTGCTGCCAACAACGGTGCTGCCGGCACCTTAATTGGTAGCCCGCAAAATATGATTGCAGCACAAGGCTTAGACCTGTCATTCATGGGGTTGCTCAAAGTTTCTGGCTTACCCGCTTTACTGTCGTTGGTGGTGATCTGGGCTGTATTGGCATGGCTATACCGTGGCCGCTGGGCGCTACCCGCTACTGAACGCCCCGCCTCTCCCATTCCTACAGCAGTAGTGTCGCCCCCACTAGACCGTTGGGAAACCCTCAAAGCCGGTTTCATCACACTGCTGGTGATTGTGGCCTTTATGGTTGGCCTCTGGCCGCGCGAATTAATCGCTCTGACCGCCGCAGGTTTTTTACTCATGAACCGTAAAATTGCCTCCAGCGACATGCTCAAACATGTGGATGGCAACTTGCTGCTGTTGATCATGGGGCTATTTGTGGTGAATGCCGCCTTTGCCAATACTGGCTTGCCACAAGAATTACTGCATCACCTCAACGAGTGGGGAGTGAACCTCAATAACCCATTGCTACTCTTCTGGACTACTGGCGTACTGAGCACCATTGTAGGCAATAACCCCGCTGTCATGCTGCTCATTCCTTTCCTGCACCCCGCAGCAGGGGCACAAGATGCCTTAGGTGCAGCCTTAACATTGGGCTCTGGTTTTTCCAGCAACCTATTCGTATTTGGGAGTTTGGCTGGCATTATCGTGGTGGAACAGGCCGCCACCTGCGGAGTAAAAATCTCGTTTGCCGAGTTCACCCGCTCAGGCGGTATTGTGGCAGCAGCCTGCATGTTGATGGCCATGGGCTGGTTAATGCTGATTACCTAATCACTCCGTAAAGTGGCAGCCCCTAAACGTTGGGGCTGCATCGCTATCACCACGATACGGTGCGCGGCATTACTGCATTATGCGAAGGGAAGTGCGGCAATACTTCCTCTGCCAACTCTTGAATTACCTCTGCGGCAGGCCTTTTAGCGAACTGAATACCTAATGCGGCATGATTCACCCCAGCCGCCTGCCAATCATTCAATAAGCTCATCAAGCCGTTACGCCCAGTACGCAACACAAACCCACCCTGCAATGGCGTACGCGGGTAATTAGGATCGTCCACCAAATCAATCCACTCGTTGGTGGTGTGCGGACGAAAGCCCCCATCGGGAATCTGCGCACGCCATGCGCGTATTTTCTCTGCCAACCGTTGTGGACCTTGTGCATGATGCGTTGCATCTGGATAGGTTAACCACCCATCTGCATGCTCAGCGATCCACGATAACGATTGCCCTGAGCCCCCTGTAACCAGCAAAGGAACTCGCCCTGTCACAGGCTTAGGCAAGAACTCTACCCCACTTACCTCTCCCAGCGTAGAGTGAATAGACAGCTCGCCCTCTTGCATCACACAGCGGAAATACGCCACCGATTCAGCAAAGCGTTGCGCTCGCTCGCTATGCTCTAAACCGTATGCTGGAAACTCTACAGGCCTGTCGCCTGACGCTATTCCCAACACCAATCTGCCACCCGACAACTGATCAATAGTTGTGGCAGCTTTCGCTAAATCCAAAGGATGACGTAACGTAAAAATAGCACTGCCCGTTGCCAACGAAATAGTCGTCGTACGTGCTGCTAAAAATGCCAAATAGGTAAAAGGATCAAATACTTGGCCAGCATCACCAAATGATGGGTCGAACAAAGGCACATCACGTACCCACGTCGCCGCAAACCCGTAACGATCCAGCTTTTCTACCAAATCCGCTTGACCTTGCAGTACCGTCATATCCCCTTGGAAAAACCGTAAGGGCAAGAAGACACCTAGGGTCAACCGTTCAGGCGCAAACATACGGCTATAACCAGGGTGGGTACTAAATGCAGGGTAAGACGCCCCCGCCACGACAGAAGACGAAGCTACAGCAGTATTCATGATCATTTCCTCAATGACACACAGCCCGGCAGCACTACATCAGGCTATTTGCACCAAACGGTGACTACGCTACACCGCCACTAAAATTAGTATTTCTAACTTCTAGCAGCTACCAAGTAGACTATTCTCCATTGAGCATGTCATTGAGTAAAACGATCATTTCTAGCTTATATATTTAGAAAATCTAAACT